>JBQCGU010000052.1:0-63999 GCA_051955355.1 Solirubrobacteraceae bacterium
AGCTCTCGCCGCATGAGCTGGTCAGGCAGCTCGCATGGCTGAGCAAGCGGGGTTTGAAGGCTTGTGAATCTCAGACCACTTCCATCCCTGGACGACGCCCAGGGTCACAGCCCGTTTGTGTGGTCGGCGATCGGCGCCATCTCGCAAATGACCTCGCGTATGACGGTCACCACGGCGGTGACGTGTCCCACGATCCGCATCCATCCTGCGATCGTCGCGCAGGCGGCGGCTACGAGCGCCGTGCTGCTACTACCGCGTTGAGAACGCCCGCCGGGCTGCCTGACCGGGGGCGCACGCCCGGGGGCGGGTTCAACCGGCGAGGCGCACGGGCAACGACTTGAGCTGGTTCAGGAAGCCCGACTCGACAGCGCGCGGGCGGCCCGCCAGCTGCATCTCGGGAAAGCGCTTCAGCGTCTCCTCGAACAGGATGCGCAGCTCCAGTCGCGCCAGCGCGGTGCCGAGGCAGAAGTGGCGCCCCCCGGCGCCGAACGCCTGGTGCTCCGGGTTGCGACGCACGTCGAAGCGATCGGGGTTTTCGTAGCGAGACTCGTCGCGGTTGGATGAGGCGTACCACATCACCACCTTCTCGCCCGCTTTGATGTGGCGGCCGCCGAGCTCGGTGTCGCACGTCGCGGTGCGCCTGAAGTGGGCGAACGCAGGGAACATCCTCAGCGACTCCTCAACCACGCCGGCAACCAACGACGGGTCCTCGAGCACGAGCTGCAGCTGCTCGGGGTCTTCGAGCAGTGCTCGCATCCCGCTGCAGTAGGTGGCCTTCGTGCTGTCGTTGCCCGCCGCGACGAGCAGGAAGAAGCCCATCACGATCTCGTGCTCCTCGAGCTTCTGGCCATCGACCTCGGCGTGCACCAGCACGCTGGTCAGATCGTCGGTGGGACGCTCGCGGCGTTCGGCGATCATGCGCCGACAGCGCTCGAAGATCTCCGGGATCTCCCTTTCCATCACCGTCTGGACGCCGTCGGGATTGAGGTCGGGATCGCTTGCCCCGAGCGTGGAGTTCATCAGCCGCGCCCACACCGCATCGTCGTGCTCGGGGATCCCCATGAAGCTGCCGATCACGCGCGAGACGATCGGCTGGGCGACGTCGTTCACCAGGTCGCAGCTTTCCTGTCCGGAGAGTCGGTCGAGCGTCTTGCGCACGATCTCCCGGATCGCCCCCTCGTGAGCGGCGATCCGCTTGGGCGTGAACCCCGCCTGGAAGAGCGCCTTCAGGCGATCGTGCTTGGGCGGGTCCATCCCGATGAACATCGCCCGCAGCAGCTCGAGCGGGACCACGGAGGAGACAACCGTGACGCCTCCGAGTTCTGAGGAGTAGGTCCTCCAGTCGCGGCTCACCGTGTGGATGTCATCCGCCAGGGTCACCGACCAGAACCCGCCCTCCTCCGGGAATTCGGTGATTTCGCGCGTCCAGTGCACGGGGCACTGGTCGCGAAGCTGCTTGAACAGCGCATGGGGAGGGCCGTCGGTCCAGTGCTCGCGCTCGAGCAGCATCTCCTGCTCGAGGTTGGGCTGCGTGGCAGTCATCGAAGCCTCCGTGAGATCGCCGGGGAAACCTCCGGCGATCTTATACCCATCCGCCTCTTGTCTGGCCGGCCAGCCAAGGGGGTCAGCCGAGCAGCTGGCGGCAGATCAGCAGCACGTTCAAACCGGCGATCAACGTCGCGATGGCCGCAGCGGCGCTCGTGGTGAGGCGGGCGTTGACGTGCTCGCCCATCACGTCGCGGCGGCTCGTGAGCAGGATGAGCGGCGCCAGCGCGAACGGGATGCCGAACGAAAGCACCACCTGGCTGAGCACGAGCGCGTTCGTCGGGTTCATCCCCACCGCCAGCACGGCGATGGCCGGAAGCATCGTCACGGCGCGGCGCGCCGCGAGCGGGATCTTCACGCCGACGAAGCCCGCCATCACGACCTGGCCGGCGTAGGTGCCGACACTCGAAGACGACGCTCCGGAGGCGAGCAGCGCGACAGCGAACGCGAGCGCTGCGCCACCGCCCACCAGCCGACCGAGCTGCTCGTGGGCTTGGCCGATGGTGTTCAAGCCGGACAAGCCCGGGACGTGGAACAGCTTGGCGGCGACCGCGAGCATCGCCATGTTCACCAATCCTGCAAGCCCGAGCGCGATGACGACGTCAAGCTTCTCGAAGCGAAGCACGCGCCGTCGCTCTCCGTCGTGATTGCACGGCATGCGGCCGTTGGTGAGGGCTGAGTGCAGGTAGATCGCGTGTGGCATCACCGTCGCCCCGATGATGCCCACCGCGAGGTACAGCCAGCTGACGCCGTGCAACCCAGGTATGAGGCCGTGCAGCGAGCTGTGCACCGAAGGGCCGATGCGCAGCGCCTCGTACAGGAACCCCAGGAAGATGACGCCGAGCAGGGCGCTGATCGCCAGCTCGAAGCGACGGTAGCCGCGCCGCTGCAGCTCGAGGATCGCGAAGGCGATCGCCGCCGCCATCAGCCCGGCGGGCAGCAGCGGAACGCCGAACAGCAAGTTCAGCCCGATCGCGGCGCCGAGCAGCTCGGCGATGTCGGTCGACATCGCCATCAGCTCCGCCTGCACCCACAACCCCCAGCTGGCTGCTCGCGGAAAGCGCTCGCGGCACAGCTCGGGGAGGTCGCGATCGGTGACCACGCCGAGCTTGGCCGACAGGTACTGGATCAGCATCGCCATCAGGTTCGCCGCCAACACCACCCACAGCAGCGTGTAGCCGAAGCGCGCGCCTCCCTGGAGGTTCGTGGCGAAGTTGCCGGGGTCTACATAAGCCACAGCCGCCACGAACGCCGGGCCGAGCATCGTGAGAGTGGCTCGCAGCCTGCCGCGCGCGAGCACCTGATCGAGCGCGCTCGGCGCGATCGCCTCAGGAAGGGCCGCCGACGCCGGGGCTCCGTCGAGTGCGACGGCGGGACGCAGCCCGGTCTCGCTCATGCAAGCGCCTGCCGTGAGGCTGTGGCAGCCGGGTGGGACTCGATGCGCATCGCGTTTACGAGCTGGCCGCCGAGCGCGTGCGTGCGCCCGTCGACCGACACCTCCAGCGGTCCGCCGAAAGGCTGGCGACCGACCACCCGCACGCGCCCGCCGGGGCGGATGCCGCGGTCGGACAGATAGCGCAGCATCTCGGGGTCGGAGTCCGAGATGCGTACGAACATCCCCTCCTCGCCGTCGTCGAGCGTGTCGAGGCTGCGCGTGGCGTGCTCCTCGAGCTCGAGCTCGGCGCTCGGTATCGGATCGCCGTGCGGGTCGATCGTCGGATGCCCGAGCTTGGCGGCGATCAGCTCCTCGAGCTCGTCTGAGAGGAAGTGCTCGAGCACCTCCGCCTCGTCGTGGACGCGATCCCATGGCATGTCGAGCGTCTCGGTCAGGAACAGCTCCAGCAGGCGGTGATGACGGATCACCTCGAGCGCCACGCGGCGTCCCTTGTCGGTGAGGCGCACGCCGCGATAGGGAATGTGGGTTATCAGCCCGCTCTCGTCGAGCTTCTTGAGCATGCCCGACACCGACCCGCTGGTGAGGCTGAGCCGTTCAGCCAGGGCGTTGGTGGACACCGCCTCGCCGCCGCGGGTTTCGAGCACGTAAACCGCCTTGCAGTAGTCCTCGATCGCCGTCGAGGGGGGGGAGGGGGAGCGCGGCGTTTCCTTGGCAGCCATCCACACTAGGATAAGGGACGCCAAGAATTACTTCAAGGGGCACCGCGACGAGAGGGGGGTCGGTCAGCCGTCGGGGAACGGCGCGAGCGCAACGCCGTGATCGCGCTCGCGCATGCCGAGCTCGTACGCCCCTCCGTGCCCGGTGTGGAGAACCGTGGCGGCTCTGTCGCGCGGGTGCACGTTGAGCGTCAGCGACGCCACCGAGCAGTTGACCACGTCGTGCTCGCCGGCGCCATCGCGAGCGTCGAGCGCAACCGGGTCGGCATAGCGCCACCCGGCTGAGCTGCCGGGGGCGCATCCAGGTGGGCTTGGACTCGCAAGCCGTGCTCTCCGGGGATCGTCAGCGAGCAGCGCCGCACGCTCTCGGTCACCTTCACGCCGCGCGCGCCCAACCCGCCAAGGCGCACGCGCCGTCCGCCAAGCGAGATGGCGCCCGACGCCAGCCAGGGGGTGATGCGCCCGCCCACGAGCACCCTGCCCAGCGCGAGGTCGATCCAAGCGCACGGGTCCTGCTCGAAGCCGATCCCGTGCACCCAGATCCAGCGCTCGGCGTGCTCGGATCCCCAGTTGTGGCCCACCATGCCAGGCCAGCCGGCAAGCTCGATCGTGCGACCGGCAAGCTCGATCGTGCCGTCGAAGCTGCCCGCCGGCACGGGGCTGGAGAGCTTCGTGCGCGGCAGCGGGCTGCGATATAGCCACGCGGGCTCCAGATGGCGCAGCTCGGGCTCCGCCGATGCGAAGCGCAGCGACCAGCGCGCCGGGCCGCACCACCCCTCGGCGAACCCATGCCCGATGCGCGAGCTCTCGCCGATCGCCACCCAGGCGTCGGTGGGCGCGGCCAGGGCGGCGGTTGTGTGCTTGTGCATGAAGGGGGCGCCACGCGACGCATCGAAAACCGTGCACCACAGCGACCCCTGCGGTTGCGCGTTCGGGCGCTTGTGGACGGTGTAGCGAATCCACGCTCCCACCGGCTCCTCGGGCGAGGCTGTGCGCAGGTAGAAGGACTCGTACATCCCTCTCTTGGCGGGCATCCCAGGGAAGACGGGTTGCACCATCTCGAGGCGATGCTATAGCCCGTCCCGCGAGCGTGCGAGGATCCGCATGTGAGGCGCGATTCCCTCATCGAGCTCCCGCAGGCGCTCACCGAACCCAGGCGCACGCCGGACGTTCGCTATGTGATGGGCGTCGACGGAGGCGCCACCAAGACGCTCGCCGCCGTGATGGATCTGCAGGAGGGTGTGCTGCATCTCGGTCATGGCGGCTCGAGCAACCCGGACGCAGTCGGTGCGAAGGCGGCGGGCGGTGCGTTGTCGATGGCGGCGGGTCGGGCGCTCGAACGGATGGGAATCGCGATGGGCGATCTCGACGGGGCGGTGCTCGCGATGGCTGGCACCGACACCGATGCGATCCGCGCGCTCGTCGCCCCCGGTGGGCCGCTGGCACGGGCGGGCGGCTGGTCGGCGAGCGTGGCGGAGGTGTGGGTTGTCGTGAACGACGTCGTTGGCGCCTGGGCGGCGGCGACCGGCGCCGCTCCAGGCGTGGGTGTGATCTCGGGGACGGGCAGCAACGTGCTCGGCGTCGGCCCGCAGGGGCGCGCGTGGAGAGCTGGCGGCTGGGGGCACGTGCTGGGGGACGAGGGCAGCGGCTACTGGCTTGCGGTGCAATCGATCAAGGCTGCGTTGCACGAGCGCGACTCGAGCGGTCCCCCGACGGCGTTGAGCCCGGCAGCGGTGCGCTTCTTCGGCGTGAGCAGCGTCGAGGCGCTCGCTCAGCTCGTGTACGCCAAGCCCCTCACGAAGGGCGAGCTGGCGGCGTTCGCCGCCGAAACGGCTCGAGTCGCAAACGAAGGCGATGAGGTGGCGCGGCGCCTGTACGAGCACGCCGCCGCCGAGCTGGGCGCCCAGATCAAGGCGGTCATCCGCGAGACCGATCTGCAGGGCGCCTTCCCGGTGGGGCTCATCGGGGGAGGCTTCAAGGCGGGGCCGGTGTTCGTCGACCCGCTCAGCGCAGCCGTTCACGAGCTCGCGCCGCACGCGCAGATCGGGCCGGTGAGCATGGCGCCCGTCGGTGGCTGCGTGCTGTTGGCTGCGCGGGCAGCCGGCTGCGAACGGACACTGGACTCCGATCGGCTCGAGCAGCTGCTCGACGCGGAGCTAGCCGTCGAGGCCGGATAGCAGCCGTTCGACGTCCTGGCGGCGCCCGATTGCCGCCGGCCCCTCGCCCGCAATCCTGACAGCGGCGGCTGCGCTCGCAAAGCGCGCGGCGCTCGCCGCCGGCTCGGCTCGTTGCAGAGCCACGAAGAAGGCGGCTGCGAACACGTCTCCCGCGCCGAGGTCGTCGCGAGCTCGATCGACCGCCGCCGGCTGCACCTGCGTCGTCGATCCGTCTGCGAGGCGAAGCTCGATCGGGCGCGCGCCGGCGGTCACCGCTATGACCGCACCGCCTGCCGCGGCGCCCGGATCGAGCAACGACGCGCAGTCGTCACGCTCGTTCTCGCTCAACACGACGGCGTCGAGGCGTCGCGGAAGCATGCTCGCCTGCAGCGCGCTCGAGCGGATGGGTTGGTTTGGGTCCCAGCTGCGTACCAGCCCTTGTGGGGTGAGCCCCACGAACGCTTCGTCGATCCAGGTTTGCGAGGTGGTCTCGCGCGCGACGGGCGCGAAGTGCACGATCGAGGCCTGCACCGCCAGTCGCTCGGCGAGCGGCTCCTCGATCGGGCCTGCCCAGGCGCGCACGCGCTGCACACGCTCCCCGCCGGCGCCCCAGGTGGCGAGCGTGGTGGTGCTCTTGGCGGGGAGCACGTATACGTCGATCTCTTCGCGAAAGGGCGCCAGCACGGCTTCGATCTCTGCTGGCACGCCCTTTGTAACCACGAGGGAGCGCAGCCCGAGGCGCGCGGCCTGCAAGGCGCTGTAGAACGCCCCGCCCCCCGGTTGCGAGCGCCTGCCGCCGGGATGGTCTTCGATCACGTCGAGCGTGACGTGGCCGACTGCCACGTAGTCGTAGCGGGCGCCCACTAGGCTCGCGGCGGGATGCGCAGCGGCAGCTCGCTTCCCGCGATGCTCGCGGCGGCAAGCCTTCCGGTGAACACGCACCCGCCGAGGAACGTGCCCTCGAGCGAGCGCTTGCCGTGCATCCCTCCGCCGCCGAAGCCGGCAGCCTCGCCGACCGCATACAGACCGGCGATGGCCGAGCCGTCCTGCGAGCGCAACACGCGACCGCCGAGATCGGTTTGGATGCCGCCGAGGCTCTTGCGCGCCATCACCTGTAGGCGGATCGCGATCAGCGGCGTCGCCTTCGGGTCGACGATCGGCTGAAAGCGCGCGGTGCGCAGGCGGTCGCCACGCCAGTTGCGCAGCTGGGCGATGCGCCTGATCTGGTCGTCGTTGAAGAGGCCCTTGCCGCGCGCCAGGGTCTGGTCGTAGCGGCCCACTTCGCGCTCGAGCACCTCGGCGCTGATCGCCTGCTCGCCGGTCACCTCGTTCATGCGCTGTGCGAGCTCGGCGAGCGAGCCGGCGGCGACGAAGTCGGGAGATCCCTCGAGGAAGTGGCGGACGAGCGTGGGCTTGCCGAGCAGCACGCTCAACAGGAAGCGCAAGAGCCTGCGCTCGCGCAGGTGCGGGTTGTGCTGGGAGCCCGACACATCGAGCTCGCGCCGTGCGATCTTCCAGTTGCACACCAACCACGCGTACTTGCGGTCGTCCTCGCACACGCGCTTCATCGCCTCGTATGCGTCGAACGTCGGCATCACCGGAACCGGGCCGTAGCGGCGGCCGTCCGGATCGAGCATCAAGCCTGAGCGTGGGGGTATCAGCTTCAGCCCGTGGTGCTCGCGCTGCGGTTTGGGATGGCGCACCGCGTCGGCGTAGTTCCACATCCGCTCCAGGTGGGTCACCGCGCCGCCGATGCGCCTCACCTCTTCGTGCATTGCGCCGTCGGCGTAGTAGTGGGAGCCCATCAGCATCTGCGCGGGCGCCCTGCCGAATTCCTCAGTCGGCCATTCGCGCCTGACGATCTCCAGGTTGCCGCCGATGCCCCCGCTCGCCAGCACCACCGCCTTGCCGGCGCGCAGCTCATGCTGCACTCCCTCGCTGTCAGGGCGCTCCCGCTCGGCACCGGACGCTGCCGGTCCTGCTGAGGCGGCGTGCGGGCTGTTGCCATCGCCGCGCTCCTCGCCGACGCGGCATCCGACGATGCGCCCGTCGTCCTGCACCAGACCTGTGACGCACGTACGAAAGCGCACCTCCAGGGCGGCTCGGCGCGGATGACCCTCGATCGCCCCCCACACGGCCTGCACCAGCCCCTTCCCAGCGCCCCAGGTCAGATGAAAGCGCGGCACCGAGTTGCCATCGCCGAAGTTGCCCCGCTCCGCCCAGTTGACAACCGGAAAGAAGCGCACCCCGAGCGAACGCAACCACGCGCCCACATCGTCTCGTGCGCGAGTCACGTACTGCTCGGCCCAGCGACGCGGCCAGGAGTCCTCGGGATCGAGCTCGGCGATACGCAGCCAGTCGGCGAGCGCGAGCTGCTCGCTGTCGCGGATCCGCGAGCGCCGCTGCTCGGGCGAGTCCACCATGAACATCCCGCCGAACGCCTCGCGCGCCAGCCCTCCAACCTGCTCGGGATGGCAGCGGTCGATCAGCAGAACGCTGTGCCCGCTGTTCAGCAGCTCCAGCGTGCACACCAGGCCAGCCAGCCCGGCGCCCACCACGATCGCGTCGGGCTGCCCGCTGCTCACAGGAGCGCCATCCCCTGCGCCACCGGGACTTCGATCAACTGTGGGCGCTCGGCGGAGAGCGCGCTCTGGAGGGCGCCGTGCAGCTCCTGCTCGTCCGCCGCCACGCTCGCGTCCACGCCATATCCCCGTGCCACCGCGGCGCAGTCGAGCGCCGGCAGATCCAGGCCGGGTGCGCCCACGATGTCCTCGAGCATCCCGAACCACTTCAAGATCGCGTACTCGTTGTTGCGCAGCACCAGGAACGTCACCGGCACTTCGTACGCCGCCGCGGTCCACAGGCTCTGTATCGAGTACTGGGCGGACCCCTCGCCGATCACGCACACGACGGGGCGGGTCGGTTGGGCGAGCGCCACGCCGATCGCCGCGGGCATCCCGAAGCCGAGCCCGCCTCCCGATGAGAAGTAGTAGCTGCCGGGCTTGCTCAGGCGCAACTGGTTGCGCAGGGCGAGCGTCGCCGAGGGCGACTCGAGCACCACAACCCCGTCGGCGGGGAACGCCTGCGCCAGCGCTCGCACCGCCGTCGACGGGCTCATCGGGTCGGCGTCGGGCGCCGCCTCGGGCGCCTGCCGTGCGGGAGGCGCCGGGCGGTCGCTGGCGCCCGCCGCATCGGCGAGCGCTGCCAGCGTGAGCGCGGGGTCGGCGACGACCGCATCGCCCATAGGGGCACGCGCGGCCTCGTCGGGATCGCTCGTGATCGCGAAGAGCCTCGTGGCGGCGCCGAGCAGCGGTCCTGGGACGTTCGGGTAGTAGGGGAACACCGAGGAGCCCGCGACGATCACCAGATCGTGGCTTGCGAGCGCTTCGCCGACAGGTCCCACAGCCGGTGGAAGTATGCCCTGGAAGAGCGGATGATCCTCGGGGAATCCGATGCGTCCGCCGCCGGGGGCCGGTGTCGCGTAGACAGCCATGCGCTGTGCCTCCGCGAGCCCGATCGCCGCCTCCCAACCGCCCGAGGCGTCCACGTCGGAGCCGATCACCAGAGCAGGACGCTCGGCGTCGCGCAGCTGCAGCGCCAGCTCGGCGAGGAGCTGCGGGGACGCCACGCTGGCGCCGCTCACCGAGCGCGTGGTCTGGTGGTGGACGGCGCCATCGTCCACCTCGGCGCCCCAGTCGTCCATCGGGATCGACAGGAACGTCGGACCCTTCGGAGGCAGCGCCGCCCCATGGATGGCGCGCGCCAGCGCATGCGGCACGTCCTCGGCGCGTGGAGGCTCATAGCTCCACTTGACGAATGGATGGGGCACCGCGGTGGCGTCCCGGTTGGTGAGGTTGGCCTGCAGCGTCATCAGCGAACGGTGCTGCTGGCCGGCGGTGACGACGAGTGGCGCTTTGTTGGCTTGGGCGTTGAAGATCGCCCCCATCGCGTTGCCCACGCCCGGTGCGGTGTGCAGGTTGACGAGCGTCGGCTGGCCCTTGGCTTGTGCGTAGCCGTCGGCCATGCCCACCACCGTGGCCTCCTGCAGGCCGAGGATGTAGCGGAAGTCCGACGGGAACTCCGTGAGCATCGGAAGCTCGGTCGATCCCGGGTTGCCGAACAGCGTCGTCATGCCGCGCATGCGCAGCATCTCCAGCACGGCCTCTCTGACTGTCGTCATGCTCGCTCCTATACCTGTCGCCCGTGCGCGGCACAATACCTGTGGGCGAAACGTTGACGGGGCGCGTCTGTTGTGTAGCAAGAGCGCGCGGAGTCGATCTCCGACTGCTCCAGTCGTCGGTTCCTCGGCGCCTGGCCGTTGCGTCCCATTCGCGATGAACGCATCTCCACCGATCTCAATAGGACGAGTTCGTCTCTTTGCCGCGGGATTGCTCCCGGTGCTCGGGTTGCTGGCGCTGCTCGCGCCGGCGACGAGCGCCCAGACGCGCGCCGGCGGCGCACCGGCGCGATCGACACCCCCTCGGAGCGCGCACGCGCATGGGCAAAAGCCCAACAAGCGCCTCGCCGCACAGATGCGCAGCGACGCAGCACGCGCGATGGCTGCCTATCAGGCGATGCAGAACGCCTACTTCATCCCGGGCAGCGGCGGCCTCTACACGGGCGAACCGTACTCGTTCCTGTGGCCGTTCTCGCAGGCGTTTGCTGCCACCGTGAGTCTCTACGAGGTGCCTCACATGGCGAGGGCAGCCGTTTCCAGGTACACGCGCGAAACCCATGTCCGGCTGTCGGGGCTCGAAAAGTACTGGGGTCCCGCCGGGCAGACGCTGCCTGGTCAGCCGACCGAGGAAGAAGAAGAAGAAACGGAACCTCCAGAAGAAGGCGACAACTTCGTTACGACGATGCCTTCGTTCAACGGCAACGTCGTCCCGCCGGGGGGCATCAGCTACTACGACGACAACGAGTGGGTGGGCATCGAGCTGGTGCGCCTCTACAAGCGCACGCACGAACCCGCGCTGCTCGAACGCGCCGAGCAGGTGATGACGTTTGTGATGGCCGGCTGGCAAACCGATCCGAAGCTCGCATGCCCTGGAGGGATCCCCTTCTCCGACTCCCCCGACAACACCGACCGCAACACGATCACCGATGGCCCGGCGGCGGAGCTGGGGGTGCAGCTGTACCGGATCACGCGCGATCCCCGCTATCTGCAGTTCGCCGAAATGGCTTACCAGTGGGTGCGCACATGCCTGCTCGAGCCGAGCTCGATGTACGCCGACCACATTCGCAACCAAGGAGCTGTGGTGGAAAAGCTCTGGAGCTACACCCAGGGCGTCATGATCGGCGCCGGAGCGATGCTCTACCAGGCCACCGGCAACGCAACCTACCTCGGCGAGGCTCGCCAAACCGCCAGGGCTGCGCTCGCCTACTTCACGCAGGCGCACCTCGAAGAAGAGAGCCCGTTCTTCCCGTCGGTGTACTTCCGCAACGTGATGTACCTCGATTCGATCACCCACGATCCGCCCGGGCGCTCGCTCGCGCAGGCTTACGCCGATCGTGCCTGGGCTCACCAGCGAACCAAGGGCAACCTGTTCGTGTTCGGCACACCGCCTGCCTCTGCGCTTCTGTCGCAGGCGGCGATCGTCCAGATCTACGCGCTCCTGGCGGAGCCCGCCAGCAGCTACTTCTGATCGGTAGGCTTGCGCGACCGATGTCCGGGGACGCCGCCAACCTGACCACCGAGGACGGCCTGCAAACGCTGCGGGAGGAACTTGCCGCACTCGAGGGCGAGGGCCGCCGCGAGATCGCCGAGCGCATCAAAGTCGCGCGCGAATGGGGCGACTTGAAGGAGAACAGCGAGTACCACGACGCCAAGAACGATCAGGCTCATCTGGAGACGAAGATCGCCAGGCTGCGCGAGCGAATCTCCAGCGCCGTGGTAGTCGAGCAGCAGGCGGGGGATGCCGGCACGGTTGGGTTCGGCTCGACCGTGGTGGTACGGGACGAGAAAGGCGCCGAGCGCACGTGGAGCATCGTCAGCTCGCACGACGCCTCCCCCGCGGAGGGACGGATATCCGCCGATTCTCCGGTGGCACGCGCCCTGCTCGGCCGGCGTGCCGGCGAAGAGGTGTCGGTGGTGCTGCCGCGCGGCGAGAGCGTGTTGAGCGTTCTCAGCGTGGCGTAAGCGCGCCAGACGTACGCTGGAACCAGCGCCAGAATGGGGGTATGAGCAAGCTCCCGGCCGCGAACTGGTGGACTGCGCGACGCGCGCACAACCGCAAGCCCGCCACCTACCGCTGCCCCTTCTGTGGAGGTCGCCTACTGGCGCTCACCGAGCACATGCTGATCGCGCCTGAAGGGGACACGCTCAGGCGTCGGCACGCTCACACCGAGTGCGTGCTCGCGGCACGCGAGCGAGGAGAGCTCCCACTGCGTGAGGACTGGCTGCGAGCCCAGCCGCGCCGCCCCTCGCTGTGGCGGCGTCTGCTCGGACGCATCTCCTAGCGGCGCTCAGCCTCCGTAGACGTGTACGTACTCGGGCTCCACCGTCAGGATCACCCGCTGTTCGCCGGGCTGCCGGTAGGGGTAGGAGTCCTGTCCCAGGTACTTCTTGGCCATCTCGTCGATGTGGCGGTCGGCGCCATCGGTGGTGCGCCCGGCCAAGCGTCCGCGGATCGTGACGTACTCGTAGGGGTTCTCCATGTTCTGGACAGTCAGCGTCACGCGCGGGTCGCGTTCGAGGTTGCGTGGCCAGACACGTCCCTCGGCGGTGTTGAGCACCGGGCGTCCATCTTGAACGTCCACCCACACCGGAGCCACGTGCACGCTCCCGTCCGGTCTCAGCGTGGCGACCTGGCAGAAGTTCTTCGCTTTCAGCAGCTCCTCGGCGCGGCCTTCGATCGCTGTGCTCATCGAGTCCCCTTCCTGGTTGGAATCTCCTCGCCAGGAATGTACCCACCGGTGGCCTGTCAACCCGCCGGCAGGTTGCGGCTCGGCGCCGTCGCGGAGCTGGAGGGGGGAATCGGGTCGAGCGCCTGCAACCGGCCGTTGTCCAGCTGGAAGCGCACCGTCGCCTGGCCGCCCCCCGGGCAGCAAAGGGGATCGTGCGAGCGATAAAGCGCATAGGAGAGCGTCACTTCGGTGTCTCCCTCGCTCACCACCTTGATGGAAGCGCTTGGGTCGCTGGCGTCGGTGCCCAGATAGCGTTCGTCCTCGAAGAAGAACGCCTGTTGCGCATAGCCGGCGCTCGAGCCTGTGCGCCTGCCCACGAGCACCCGCAGGGTGTGATCGGCGTGGTAGGTGGAGGTGTCGCTGGGGCTGAATCCGTATGCCCCGAGGACGTGCAGCGCGCCGTTGAGCCCTTCATTGGAGCCGGACTGTCCGGTGAACGCGGGTGCCGGGGCACTGCGATGGCCGGCGGCTG
Source organism: Solirubrobacteraceae bacterium (assembly GCA_051955355.1). Taxonomy (GTDB): domain Bacteria; phylum Actinomycetota; class Thermoleophilia; order Solirubrobacterales; family Solirubrobacteraceae; genus Palsa-744. Next base: position 13,192 of record JBQCGU010000052.1, read on the forward strand.
TGGGCGGTTGTTCTGCTCGGGGGGCGCTCTTCGGCGTACCGACGGCGGACGGGGTCGTGCGCGCGGTTGTGTTCGTCGGTTGCGAGCTCGTGCGCGTTCGCGCGGAATGGACGACCGAAGCGGTGTTGCTCGTGCTGGACCCGCACGCGCTCAGCGTCATGGCGCCTGTCAGCCCGAGGGCGAGGATGCCTCTCGCTGCGCGCGCTCGCCTGGCTGGCCGGGGAGTCTTCGTGTTCATGGTGATCATGTTCGTCGCGACGCGCGCTCATCCTTGCACCATCGTCGTTGTCAGCGCCCCACCAGTGGGTAGGATCAACTCAGGGTGTCCACCCCAGCGCGCGCACAATCGCCCGAGCCTGCCGACCAGCGACGCAGCCGTCGCGAGGCTGCGCGGAGCGGCGCGATCGCCGTGCTTGCGGTGCTGATCACCCTGTTCGCGGTGCTCAACGTCAAAGAAGTCGAAGTCGACTGGATCTTCGGCTCCAACAAAGTGCCGTTGATCGTGGTGATCGTCGTGTCGCTGCTCTTCGGCATCCTGATCACGCATTTCGCCGAGCTGCGCGCACGGCGTCGACGCTAGCCTATGGCGCCGCGAGCGCCCCGTGTGCCTGAGCGCCCGCGCCCTACAGCGTTCTGGTTTGGGCGCTGCGCAAGTTGCCCGGGCGCTGGGCGCGTTCGCCAAGGCGGGAGAACCCCCTGGCTGCGTACTCGGAGATGATGGTCTTGACGGCCTGCTCGGCTCCCAGGTAGGGGGTGAGCACGATGTACGACAAGTGGTTGGCGGTCGCCTGCAGGTGGTCGGTGCTATGGCGGGCGGCATGGCAGTAAACGGTGTGCCACACCGCCCCGGCGACCCCTTCCTGGTGGGTGTGCTCGTCCATCGTCGCGTTCGCGGGTGCGCCTGCGGTGAGCCGGCGTGCCACTTCGAACGCCAGCTCGAGGCTCGGGTCGATTCCGGGTGAGCCCATTTCCACGGCCCCGGTGGCGATCATGTGCGCATGGCTCGGGTGCTCGGCGAAGTGGCGCATGAGCGCATGGAGCGCCCGGGTGACCGCTGCCGGCCAATCTCTTCCGCTGGCTTGATCGATGCCGCTCAACGTCTGGCGCACTTCGTCGGCGAGCATGGCGAGCGCCACGAGGACGCACCCTTCCATGTCGCCGAACAGGTTGAAGAACGTGTCGATTGACGCCCCCGCTCTATCGACGATACGCAGTGGGGACAGGTTGCCGTAGCCTTCCAGCGCAATCATCTCCAGCGCGCTCTCGATCAGGCGTGCGCGTTCTGTGCCGTCGGCGTGAGCGGCGGTGTCTGCTCGCACGTCGGGGTGCCCGGTCGAGCTTCGTGGTTGCGCCGGTGGCTTGCCGCTCCTCGCCGTGACACCGGGCCGCTTGCCGCGCGGCGTGAGCGCCTGCAGGTGTCGGGCGGCGGGGGCGTGGAAGGCGAGCGTCCAGCCGAGCATCGCCTGTGTGAGCTCAGACGGGTCCTCAAATCGCCCCTGGCGCAGGCGGGTGAGCAGCATCATGTGCAAGCCGCCCGTGATCCCCCTCACAACCGGTGCCGGAAGCGGCGTTGCGCCCGGCGTGTGGGCGAAGCTGTGTGCCAATGCCTGCTCGAAGCCGAGCAGCGTCTTGGTGTGAGTCGCCCACCCCGCGGGGCCTGCTGCCGACGCATCGAGCACTGTCATCCGGGCGCTCTTGGGGTTGGATGCGATCAGCTCCGCGAACGTTGCGAGCGCCGCTCCCATGCGCTCCTCGATGCCGCCATCGGTGCAGCGGTAGGCGGCTGCCACGTGTTCGGATGCCCTCGCCGCGAGCAGCTCCAGCGTCGCGAGAAAGCACTCCTGCTTATTGGCGAACTGCTCGTAGAAGGCGCGCCTGGACACGCCGGCGAGCGTTATGACCTGCTTGACGCTCGTGCCGCCATAGCCGTGGGCGGCCACCGCCTCGACCATCGCCCCGTGCATGCGCTGGCGCTGGTTCTCAGCCACTTCTCCGCGGCCCATCCGGTGAGGCCCGCGGGGCAGGCGCTCATACATGGGCGACGTTGCGTTCTCGGATTGCTCGGGGCTGTCCATAGGCTTGGCCGCCGAATTCACTCTTCCAGAATACTTGCGACGACCCGACTATCAAGGGCTGAGGAAAACACACTCATCCCATGTCAGCGATTTTTTGTCTACGCAACATCGCAAGGCAGGCTATCGACAAGCCCCGCTGAAGCGCTGTCTCGCCGTGGGAGGGTCCGCGCTAGGATTGCCTACCGGTGCCGACGTAGCTCAGCCGGTAGAGCACTTCCATGGTAAGGAAGGGGTCCGGGGTTCGAATCCCCGCGTCGGCTTCGTCGTGATCCCCCGAGGAGCCTCTGGGGCGAGCCCGCCAGCCCGGTGCCGCAAGGTCGGGGGGCCGCGGTGGAATCCCCGCATCGGCTCGTCGCGATGGCCCGGACGGCGGCGTCCTGCGGGGCGAACATGTGTTCGCAAGATGCCGTCCAGCCCCGCGAGTAAGGTCGGGCGACCGAGAAATGCCACCCGGCGTCCGCGCGTTCGAGCCGGTTCGTCTGGGTGCACTGAGGAGGACAAGCACATGGATCGACAGGGAAGTTGCGTCATGTCAGAGCCGACAGCCGGCTGTTCGCAGGCGGCGATACTCAGCCTGCTGTTGGATGTGGACAGCGGTTGCATATGGTCGGTGGACGAGCTCGTGCGTGAGCTGAGCGCGCCCCGGCTGGAGGTGCTGGATGGCGTCGCCGGCTTGGAGGGGGCTGGCCTCATCTATCGCAGCGGGGATTTTGTGTTCGCGAGCCGGGCGGCGGCACGCTTCGATCGCCTCGACCTGTAGGCATGGATCGCCCGGCAAACCGCGGCGACGCCGTGAGCGCTTGCGGTTATCGCCGATGGGCGCGCGTCCCAGGGCGCGCGCCCGTCAGCGGATGCCCTCGAGAAGTTCGGCGGGGGAGGCGAGTTGCAGGCCCCGCGCCAGAATCACGATCGTCTCCAGTCGCGGAGAGCGCTTACAGCGCTCGAGCAAGCTGATCTCGGTGCGGTGCAGGTCGCACATGTCGGCGAGCGCCTCTTGGGAGATGCCGACGCGTGCGCGGTGGCGCCTCAAGTTGGCGGCGAACTGCTCGCGAGCATGATCCATGCCCACACTGTGGCTCGCCGCAGACGGAAGATCTACAGACCATTGTCTTCGGTCAGGCGGCGCTGCCCGCGTGCGCCGCGCCCGCATCGCGAGAGCCACCCACGGTGTGCACCGGCAGTCCCATTCCAGAGATCTTGCTCGGCAAATCCAGCTTCAGCCAACGCGAGACGCGCGGGCTCGGCGCCGAGACGATGATCTCATCGAAGCCGCGCAGGTTGATCGCGTCTTCGACGGCTGCCACAGGGTCGGCGTCGCCCACCATCCCGTCCACCGGCATTCCGCTTGCCGCCTGGCGCAGGGCGGGCAGCTCGCGCTCGATCTCCGCGCTGGCGGGGTTTGCGCTCTGGTCCTGCGGGTCCACCACCTTGTGCAAGCCGTGCGCCGGGTTTGGGATGAGCAGCGTGAATGCGCATCGCCCTTGGCTGGCGCGCTCGTGCACGGCGTCGAGCAGCGGTTGCGTGATCGGCGTGTGGTGCTCGACTATCAGCACCCGCGTGAGAACGGAGGACTCCATGATGTTGGAACTCCCTTCGGCAGTGTGACGACTGCCACGATCATCGCACCGCGAGTGCTGCTATTCAAGCGGCGGAGCAGTGGTGGGGGCAGGATTCGAACCTGCGTAGGCTGAGCCAACCGGTTTACAGCCGGTCTCCTTTAACCACTCGGACACCCCACCAGAGTGTCGACGCGGGCCGTCGGCGAACCCATTCTAGTGCTTGCCGACCGGCGCGCAGCGAGCCGCTCGCCCCAAAATCCCGTGAGCCCGCGCGAGCATCGCGCGGGCTCGACAATCGATCAGCTCGCCTCGCGCAGCTGCTGAGCCTCGGGCAGCGTCTGCAGCTTCTTGAGCGTGCGGCTCTCGATCTGGCGGACCCGCTCGCGGGTGATGTTGAACGCGCGACCCACCTCGTCGAGCGTGCGCACGCGCCCTCCCGTGATGCCATAGCGCATCTCGAGCACCTCCCGCTCCCGTCGCGGCAAAACCGAGAGCACGCGTTCCACGCTCTGGCGGCGCAGCGCCTCGGAGGCGAGATCGAACGGGGACTCGGCGCTGGAGTCCTCCACGAAGTCCCCGAGCGAGGAGTCCTCCTCGTCACCCACCGGCTTCTCGAGCGAGATCGGTTGCTGGGACATGCGCATCACCTCGCGCACCTCGCGCGTGGAGCACTGCAGCTCGGCTGCGATCTCCGTTGCGGTGGGCTCGCGCCCGAGCTGCTGGATCAGGGCGCGTTCGGCGTATACGACGCGGTTGAGCCGCTCCATCATGTGCACGGGGATGCGGATCGTGCGCGACTTGTCGGCGATCGCGCGGGTCACCGCCTGGCGAATCCACCAGGTGGCGTACGTGGAGAACTTGTAGCCACGCCGGTAGTCGAACTTCTCCACCGCCCTGATCAATCCGAGCGAGCCCTCCTGAATCAGGTCGAGGAAGTTCATCCCCCGTCCGAGATACCCCTTGGCGATCGATACCACCAAGCGCAGGTTGGCCTCAACCATGTGCTGCTTGGCGAGCACGTCACCGCGCTCTATCCGCTTGGCGAGCGCCACCTCTTGGTCGCCGTTCAACAGCGGCACGCGTCCGATCGAGTGCAGGTACAGCAGCAGGGAGTCGAGGCTTGGCTCGACGTTGAGATCCACCTCCGCCTTGCGCAGCTCCTGCAGACGGTCGCGCAGAGCGCGATGGTCGAGCTCGTCCTCGGCTTCGACTTCCTCCTCGTCTTCGAGCATGGGGCCGTCGTCCTGGTCGGGCTCGGCCTGCTGCTCGATCCCCTCCAGGGCGTCGGACGCCCGCGTCGGCTCCGAGCGCGGGCTGTGCGGCCCGACCACCTAGATGCCATGCTCCTCCAGATAGCTGAGCAGGTCGTGTGCCTGCTCGCTCGTGAGATCCGCCTCCTCGACCAGCGAGTGGAAGGCGTGCGAGGCGATGAAGCCCTGCTCCCGGCCTTCCGCGATCAACCCCTGCACTTCCTCCAGCTCCACCACGGATGTCTCCGCGACGACCAACACACCCTCGGACAACGACTTGTCACGCAACTCAAGGACCCCCAGGATCCAACGTCTCCCCGCCGAAGCCAGTGACGCTCCGGCCTCCCCAGAACTGACTAGTGCCCTCCTATGAGATTCCCTTTGGCATTGGCGTTCGCGCATCCTGCGCTGTCGCTCTGACTCCTCACGTCGAAGATGTTAGGACGCTCGGAGCCATGTGCGGAGTGATACCAGATATCGGGCGCGCTGCGGTCGTGTACTAGGCTTGCGAGCCATGTCGATCGCAACGAAGCTGCTGGCGCCATCGCTTGCGCCACAAGGAGGCGGGGACGACGTGCAGGCGCGCACTCCATCGATCCCGGTGGGTCTCTCGCGCGTGGGTGTGACGGGTGTCGAGAAGGTGATTCGAGTTCGCGACGAGCTCTTCTACGCAAAGCTCGAGTGCTTCGTCGATCTGGGCGCCGACCAGAAGGGCGCTCACATGTCGCGCTTCGAGGAGGTCGTCAACGAGGCGATCGGCGAGGTTGTCCTCAAAGAGGGCGCCTTTCAAGCCGAGACGCTCGCTCGCCACGTCGCTGAGCTCGTGCGTGAGCGCCAGGGCGCTGAGCGCGCCGAGGTGACGATCGCGGCTCGGTACCCGGAGCACAAGCCCGCGCCGGTGTCGGGCGTGCAGACACAGGAGATCTACACGCTCTATGGCCGCGCGGTGGCGCTGCCGAGCGGCACCCGACGCATCATCGGCGTGGCCGCCACCGGCATGACCGCCTGCCCGTGCGCGCAGGAGCTCGTCGCCGCGCGCGCACGCGCGCGGCTGCTCGACGACGACTTCACCGAGGAGCAGGTTGAGCGTGTGTTCGAGCACGTCCCGGTGGCGACGCACAACCAGCGCGGCCTCGGCACGCTGCACATCGGCTGCCTGGAGGAGTGCGACGCCGAGATCGACGCCACCGCCCTGCTCGAGATCGTCGAGGGTTCGATGTCGTCTGAGCTCTACGAGCTGATGAAGCGCTCCGACGAGGTGGAGGTCGTCGAGAAAGCGCACCGTCGCCCGCGATTCGTCGAGGACTGCGTGCGCGAGATGGTGGCAGGTGTGGTGAGCCGCTTCCCGGAGCTTCACGGCGGCACATTCGTCTCGGCTCGCCAGGAGAACCTCGAGACGATCCATCAGCACAACGTCGTCGCCGAGCGGCACGGGCTGCTCTCAGAGCTGCGCTCGGAGATCGAGTTGGGCATGGCGGCAGAGCGCCAAACCACGCTCGACGACTGGCTCGGCGCGAGCGTCGGCTGAGGGCGGCTCCGGCGGCTGCGGCGAACGCCGGCTGAAAGTCAGCGGGGCGGCTGAGCCTGCGCCTGCTGGATGCGTCGTCGCAGGCCGAAGAAGTAGTCAAAGCCGGAGAGCACGGTGACAGCCACCGTGGCGTAGACGAGCAGCGACACCCACAGAGGCGATCCATGCACGGCGATCACGGCGAGGATCGCCGCGATCTGCAGGCAGGTCTTGGCCTTCCCGAACATGCTCGCTCCGATCACCACTCCTGCCTGCGTGGCTCCTGCGCGCAGCATGGTGACCGCCAGCTCACGAGCGATGATCACCATCGCCACCCACCCTTCCAGGCGGTGCAGCGACACGAGCGAGAGCAGAGCGCCGATGACGAGCAGCTTGTCGGCGAGCGGGTCCATCAGCTTGCCGAACGTGGTCACCGAGCCGCGCATCCGCGCGATGTAACCGTCGACGAAGTCGGTGAGCGAGGCGAGCGCGAACACCACCGCCGCGAGCACGTCTCCCGCGGGTGTGTTGCCGAGCAGCGCCACGACGAGCACCGGCACGAGCATGATCCGCAGAACCGTCAGCACGTTGGGGAGGTTCAGGGGGATCATCTCGTCACGCACGATTATGGCGGCAGCGCTCGATAGGGTGTGTGCGATGGCTCTCGTCCCAATGGTCATAGAGCGCACCGCCCGCGGCGAGCGCGAATTCGACATCTACTCGCGGCTGCTCAACGAGCGGATCATCTTCCTGGGCACGCCGATCGACGATCAGGTCGCCAACTTGGTGGTGGCCCAGCTGCTGCACCTGGAGTCCCAAGACCCCGACAAGGACATATCGATCTACATCAACTCCCCGGGCGGGAGCGTGTACTCGGGTCTTGCGATCTACGACACGATGCAGTTCGTCAAGCCCGACATCCACACGATGTGCGTGGGTGTGGCGATGTCGATGGGCTCGTTGCTGCTCGCCGGCGGCACCAAGGGCAAGCGCGCCGCCCTGCCCAACTCGCGCATCCTGATCCACCAGCCCTCGGCTGGCTTCGAAGGCCAGTCGACCGACATCGAGATCCACGCGCGAGAGATCCTCGCGGTGCGCGACCGGCTCGACGACATCTACTCCAGTCACACGGGCAAGCCCAAGGAGCAGGTGCGCACCGACATGGAGCGCGACCGCTTCTTCACGCCCGATCAGGCCCTCGAGTACGGTTTGATCGACCGTGTGATCGAGAGTCACTGAGCGCTTACTCGTACAGCGCGAACGTCGCCAGGATCACATACAGCGCCACCAGCGCCCAGCCCTCGAACGCCGCGGCTTCGCCGTCGGCGGTCACCTGCCACATCGCGAGCGCCATCAGCGCGAGCGCGCCTACGTAGACGGGCGCGAGCGCGAACGTGAGCGTCGTGCTGAGCGCGAACGAGATGAGCACGAGCAGGGGGAACAGGAACGCCGCGATCTGCGCCACCGAGTTCTTGACGACCGAGATCGCCAGGTCCGAGCGCCCCTTCCAGGCGAGCACCAGTCCGGCGGCGTTCTCGACGGCGTTGCCGGCGATCGCCACGATCACCAGACCGGCAAACGCCTTGGAGATGTGCAGCTGATCGATCGCCGGCGCGAGCGCGTTCACGAACCAGTCGGACACGAACGCCGATCCGACGCCGCCCAGCGCCAGCAGCGCCAGAGTGACAGTCAGCGAGAGCCTTGGCTGTGAGCGCTCGCGCTCGATCGGGGCATCCAAGCGCGAGGGGCTCCGGCCCTGCGCGGGCTCTTGCGCGAGCTGTGAGTGGCTGGTCTTTCGGGCGGCGTCCGCGCGCAGGTAGGGCACCACCCACGTTACGTACACAACCAGCAAGCTCACCGCTCCCACCACCGAGATGGCGTCCACATGACGGCTGGCGGGATCGTGCGATCCGAGCGAGAGACCGAGCAGCACGATGATGAACACGGTGACGAGCAGCAGAGTGGTGGTGTCGCGCGGCAACCGATGCGAGAAGCGCATCACGCCGTCCGAGGATCGGCGTGCGCCCACGACTATCACCAGCCCGAGCACGAGCATCGCGTTGGCGAACAGCGAGCCGACGATTGCTGTTTGGGCCACGATCAGCTCGCCCTTCTGAAGGGCGAAAACCACGACGAACAACTCGGGCAGGTTGCCGAGCGTGGATTGGAGCATGCCGGTGATCGCCGGGCCGAACCGCTCCCCGAGCTGCTCGGTGGCAACCGACACGATCCACGCCAGGCCGGCGAGCGCAAGCGTCGCCACGACGAAGCGCGGCACCGCCGCCCACTGCATGTAGTTGGCGATGCCGGCGAGTGCTGTGAGCGTGGCGATCGCCGCGAGCGCAGCTCTCTCCGGAGGTGTGACGCGGCTCATCCTGGCGGGCGACAATAGTTCCGATCGCTGCAGAGCGCATGCCGATACCCTGCGCGGTCATGCGCTTGGCTACGTTCGTCGCGCCTGATGGCGCAAACCCTGTCGCGGGCATCGTCGAAGACGAGCGGGTGACCGCCATCGGCGAGGACACGACGGTGCTCGACTGCCTGGAGCTGCCGGAGCTTCTCCGCGACATCGCCTTGGGCACCGTCCCGCTGGCCGGGCCGTCCTGGCCGCTGGCGGAGGTGACGCTGCTCGCCCCGGTGCCGCAGCCGCGCGCGATCTTCGGGATCGGCATGAACTACTCGGATCACATCGCTGAGATCGGCGCAAGCGCTCCGGAGTCTCCCGTCGTGTTCACGAAGCTGCCGTCGTCCTCCGCGCCCCCGAACGCTCAGGTGCACTGTCCGAGCGCGGTCAAACGGCTCGACTACGAGGGCGAGCTGGCGGTCGTGATCGGAGCGCGCGGGCGTGTCGCCGGCTATGCGGTCGCCAACGATCTGACAGCACGCGACCTGCAAAGGCGCGAGCCGCAGTGGACGCGGGCAAAGGGGGCAGACGGCTTCTGCCCTTACGGCCCCTGGATCACAACCGCTGAGGAGGTGCCCGATCCGCACGACCTTCGCTTGCGCACCTGGGTGGGCGGCGAGCTGCGCCAGGACTCGAGCACGTCCAACCTGATCTTCAAGGTGCCCGATCTGGTGGCGTTCATCGCCGAAACCTGCACACTGGAGCCCGGAGACCTCATCCTTAACGGCACCCCGTAGGGGGTCGGCATGGGGCTCGATCCTCCGCGCTTCCTGCAGTCTGGGGTTGTGGTGCGGTTCGATATCGAGCGGCTCGGGGCGATCGAGCACGCGATCGCCTGAGCCACTCAGCCGCCGCCGGCTTCTCCGCCGCTGCCAGGGTGCGGCAGCGCGCCGCAGCCTGAGCCGCCGGCGCGCAACTGCGCTTCGCTCGGTGGGTCGTCGGTGAGCAGGCGCGGAACGCTCACCGTGCGCAGGTGCTTGCGGTGGATCGCCGCGAAGATCGCCGGCATCGCGCGAATCGTCTGCCCGCGGTTCTCGTGCATGAGGACGATCGCGCCCGGGCGCAAGCCGTCGATCACATTGTGCTCGATGCCTGCGTAGTCGGCGCCAAGCGAGTCGGCGCTGTCCACCGTCCACATGATCTCGAGCAGTCGGTTGCGGCGGGCGATCGAGTCGATCGCTGCGTTACGCCCGCCGTAGGGCGGGCGAAACAGAAACACCGGACCGCCCGAGGTGTGTTCCACCGCGTGCTTGGTGCGCACGATCTCCGCTTCGGCTTGCGCCGGCGCCAGCTCGGTGAGCAACGGATGGGTGAACGTGTGGTCGCCGACCGAGCCGAGCGCCCGCTCTTCACGCAGGGCGTGCGCTAGCAGCGGGATGTTGCGCCCAACGACGAAGAACGTCGCTTTCATGCCCGCGCGGCGCAGCTTGGGCAGTGCCAGGTACGTGTACTGCCCAGGGCCGTCGTCGAATGTGAGCGCCACCTCGTCTCCATGCGGCCCGGCGCAGTAGACGGGCTTGCCCAGTGCGATCAAGCGACGGACCTCGGGCGATTCAGCGGCTTCTGTGGCGGAGGCGCTTGCTGTGGTGAGCGCGCCTGGTGTAGGGGGCGCGGTTGTCCGACCGGATGCGGTTGTGGCGCGGTTGACCCCAGTGGGCTTGGGCGTGCCGGCTGTGTTGCGGGCGGTAAGCGCGCGTGATCGCAGAATGGGGCGATGCGCGGGTGTCCGATTGCCGAGCAGCGCGATGCCAAGCGCGACAATCGCCAGCATGCCGCCTGCTCCGCCGAGGCGCCGCAGGGCGATTTGACGGCGAGGCGTCCCGGCGCGAGATCTGCCGTGAGGGCGTGCGGATCGACCCGAGTGGCTCTCGGTGCGCTCGGCAATCCGGTGGCGATCGTCGGGCGGCGGCATTGGGTCGCAGGAGCGAGGGTAGATCACGACAGCGGGCGGAGCGCTGTGCGCGGGCCGCGCGACCGCGCTAAACTTCTGGAGACCTCGCGTCTGGGCGAGGTTTTCTTTCGCCCGGCGCTTTAGTCGACGACCAGCAGGGAACTGATCATGGCTCGCGGAGACGTTCGAATAGCTATCACCCTCGCGTGCGAGGAGTGCAAGCACCGCAACTACCAAACCAACAAGAGCAAGCGCAACAACCCGGATCGGGTGACGTTGCGCAAGTACTGCCGGTGGTGTCGTCGGCACACGTCTCACCGGGAGACCCGCTAGCGCGGGAGCGCGGCTGTGGCACGTGACCGCAAGCGTTCCAGGCAACGTCGTCCCAAGCCGATCCGCGAGGAGGCATCGGTGCCTACTCAGGGCCGGGTCGTGCGCGAGGACCTGCCGGGCCAGCTCGATCACGTTGGGGATGTCGACGAGTTCGACGCCGCGCTCGTGCGCGGAGCCGGAGGCGTGCCCCTCGAGTCCGAGTCCGTCTCCGGGGCTGAGCTCGCTGTCGAGGAGCAGGAGAGCGAGCCGCAAGCTCCCAGCAGGCGAGGCGCCAAGAACGGGCGCGGCAACGGATCGCTCGGCGGCGAGGCAGCCGTTGCGGTGCGTCGCCCAAGCCAGCCGATCGGCGCTCGCGTGGCGGCGTTCCTGCGCGCAAGCTGGGCTGAGCTCCAGCGCGTACAGTGGCCCGATCGCCGTCAGGTCACCCAGGCCACCGCGGTCGTGCTCGGGTTCGTCGCGGTGATGGGCGTCTACCTCGGCGTCGCCGACTGGGCGGCGCAAAAGATCGTCAACTTCATCATCTAGAGCTGGCGAGCATCGGTCGTGCCGCCCCGCCAGCTGATTGCCCCTGTCCTATCCATCCTCACCAAGCCGTCAGGAAGCTGAATGTTTCGTTGGTATGTAGTCAACACCTACTCCGGTCACGAGAACAAGGTCAAGCAGAACCTCGAGCATCGGGTCGTGTCGCTGGGCCAGCAGCGTGCCGTGCGTCAGGTGGTTGTCCCCACCGAGAGCGTCTCGGAGATGAAGGACAACCAGAAGGTGACCGTCGAGAAGCGCACGATGCCGGGCTATGTGCTCGTCAACATGGAGCTCAACGAGGACTCCTGGGGGGTCGTCAAGGGCACGCCGGGCATCACCGGGTTCGTCGGCTCCTCCAACGAGCCCGTGCCGCTCACGCAGGCGGAGGTGGATAGGCTTCTGCACAAGGAGGTCGCCACCGCGCCGCGCGCCCGAGCGCAGTTCTCGATCGGCGAGACGGTCAAGGTGGTCTCAGGCCCGCTGTCTGACTTCTCCGGAGAGATCTCCGAGATCAACGACGACGCGGCGAAGCTCAAGGTGCTGGTATCAATCTTCGGCAGGGAGACCCCTGTCGAGGTCGGATTCGATCAAGTGAAGAAGCTTTAGATGGCCAAGAAGGTATTGACAACGATCAAGCTCCAGGCGCGCGGCGGCCAAGCCTCGCCGGCGCCGCCGGTGGGTCCTGCGCTGGGCCAGCACGGCATCAACATCATGGAGTTCTGCAAGGCGTTCAACGCGCAGACCGTCAGCGAAACGGGCACGATCATCCCGGTTGTGATCACGGTGTACGAGGACCGCTCGTTCACGTTCGTCACCAAGACCCCGCCCGCTGCCGTGCTGATCCGCCAGATGCTCAAACTGGAAAAGGGCTCGGGCGAGCCCAACCGCAACAAGGTCGGCAAGATCACCCAGGGACAGCTGCGGGAGATCGCCGAGCGCAAGCTGAACGACCTCAACGCGCACGATGTCGACCAGGCGGTCAAGATCATCGAAGGCACCGCACGCTCGATGGGCGTGGAGGTGGCGGCATGACCACACATCACGGACGACGCCACAGTGAGGCGCGAGAGCGGGTGGACCGCGAGCGCGAGTACCAGCCCGCCGAGGCAGTCGCGCTCGTAAAGAGCCTTTCGAGCGCAAAATTCGACGAGTCGGTCGAGATCCACGTGCGAACGGGGCTGAACGTCAGGCACGCAGACGAGCAGCTGCGCGGCACGATCGCGCTCCCGCACGGGCTCGGCAAGGACGTCAAGGTGGCGGTGTTCGCCCAGGGCGATAAGGCGCGCGAAGCCGAGCAGGCCGGTGCCGACGTCGTCGGCGCTCAGGATCTCGCCAAGCGCATCCAAGAGGGCTTTGACGACTTCGACGTGGCGATCGCCACCCCCGACCTGATGTCGGTGGTGGGCCAGCTCGGGCGCATCCTTGGTCCCTCGGGCAAGATGCCCAACCCGAAGGTGGGCACGGTCACGATGGACGTCGCCAAAGCGGTCGAGGAATCGAAGTCGGGCAAGGTCGAGTACCGCACCGATCGCACCGCGATCGTGCATCTGGTGATCGGCAAGGCGAGCTTCGACGATCAGCGGCTGCTCGAGAACTACGCCGCGGTGATCGAAGAGCTCGTGCGCGCCAAGCCGTCTGCCGCCAAGGGACGCTACCTGCGCACGATCACGATGACATCCACGATGGGTCCCGGCGTCAAGGTGGACCCATCCCGCACCCGCGAAATCGTCGGAGAGGCGATAGCAGCCTGATTCAATCCCCAGTTCACCGCCCGAGACCCTCGGCGCCTCCGACTTCCAGGTCGGCGGATGAGACCGAGGCAGGTGGAGCGAAGCGAAGCGGTTCATCCGCTCTCCTGCGCCCGCCTGTGTGCGGGCGCCGAGCGTTCTAGGAGAGCACAGATCACATGAACCGAGAGCAGAAGGCAGCCACAATCGAGAAGCTCGCCGGCGAGATCTCCTCGTCGCAGGCGGTGTTCGCCGTCGACTACCGCGGCCTGTCGGTGCCGCAGGCAGCCGAGCTGCGCGGCAAGCTGCGCGATGCCGACGCGAGCTTCCGCATCGTCAAGAACTCGTTGACCGAACGAGCCGCCGATCAGGTGGGAGCCGAGTCGCTGAAGCCGATGCTCTCGGGTCCCACCGCGCTGACGTTCGTGCGCGGCGACGCTGCGCTCGCCGCCAAGGCGCTCGCCGACTATGCGCGTGCGACCCAACTGCTGCCGTTCAAGGGCGGTTTGATGGACGGCGGCGTGCTCGATGCCAGCCAGATCGTCGCGATCTCGCGTCTGCCTTCGCGCGAAGTGCTCTACGGACAGCTCGTCGGTGTGGTGGCGTCGCCCGTGAGCGGCCTGGTGCGCACGCTGAACGCGCTGCTCGGCGGACTGGCGGTGGCGCTGGGTCAGGTTCGCGAGAAGAAGGAGTCCGGGGAGATCCCATCCGGCGAGTCGCCTGCCGCTGAGGCTGAGCAGGCTCCCGTCGAGGAGCCCCCCGCCGAGCCCGCACCCGCGGAGACTTCCGCCGAGGCCGCCGCCGTTCCCGCCGCTGACGAGGCTGCTGCCGGGGAGGTTGCGGTTGAGGAGGCGGCGCAGGACCAAGCTGAGGAGTCGGCGGCTGAGCAGCCGGCACAAGACGACAATCAGGCGGACGCTTCGGCGCAGGATGCCGACACCGCCGAAGCGACCAAGGAGGACTAGAGACAATGGCAACCAGTACTCAGGAGTGGATTGAGGAGCTCAAGGGCATTTCGGTGCTCGAGCTCGCCGAGCGCATCAAGGCGCTCGAGGAGGAGTTCGGTGTGTCGGCGGCCGCCGTGGCGGCGCCCGTCGCGGCTCCCGCCGGTGGCGGCGGCGGCGATGGGGCCGGCGGTGAAGAGGAAGCCAGCTCAACCGTCGACGTCATCCTCGCCGGCTCGGGCGACAAGAAGATCCAGGTGATCAAGGTGGTGCGCGCCGCCACGGGTCTTGGTCTGAAGGAGGCCAAGGCGCTCGTGGACGAGGCGCCCAAGCCGGTCAAGGAGGGCATCGAGCGCGAGGAGGCCGACAAGCTGAAGGCCGAGCTCGAGGAGGCTGGCGCCACCGTCGAGCTGAAGTAGTCCTTCAGCTCTGAAGTAAGTGCTTGTTCACACCGGCAGGGAGCCTCCCTGCCGGTGTTCTTCTTGTCGGGCGCCCTTTGCTACGATCGGAACGCCGCGGATTCAGTCAATCCAAAGGCATCAACCAATCAACTCAAAGGGGAGGGTCAGATGAAGTCGCTGCCTGCGCTTCTGGCGTTTGGGCTGCTCGTGTTGTGGACCGCCGCTTGCGGGTCCTCGAAAAGCAACACCGCCTCGCCATCCAACGTCTCCTCTGCTGTCACCACTCAGGTGAAACCCACCAACGGTGCGGTCCCCAGCTCGCCCACCTCCGGCTTCGTGGCTTCAAACGCGAGCGCACGCGACCGCGAGCGTCACGATCGCGACGAGGATGACCACACGACCGTCCCCGACGACCACAATCCCGCTCCAGCCGGCTATGTGACGGCGAGCGCAGCCGATGCGAAGGCGATCACCGCGCTCGTCAAGGGCTATTTCGCCGCCGCGTTGAGCGAGGACGGCGCGCGTGCCTGCTCGATGATCGACAAAGGCCTCGTCAAGGCCATCCCCTTGGACTACGGAAAGCTCGGGCCGTCCTACCTGCGCCACGCCGCACCGAACTGCCCTGCTGTGATGACGCTCTACTTCAAGCACGAACATCGCACCCTGAGCCGAGAGGTGCCTGGGATGCGGGTGCCTCGCGTGAGCGTGCACGGTGGCGAAGGCATCGCGTTCCTGCGCTTCGGACGTGTGCACGAACGCTTCATCAGCGAGTTTCGCAACGGCAGCGCATGGAAGATCGGCGCCGTGCTCGACGAGGAACTCGAGTAGCGCGGACCGGGAGATGACGGTTCTGATGAGACGCTCACCCGTCCTCCTGGCGGTCACGTTGATGAGCATCGGCGCATTTGGCTGCGCTGGGGCCGCCAAGCGGACCCCCAGCGCTGCCAACACAGCCCCGCAGGCTGCTCGGGCGGCGACCACGGCGATGTCCCACTTAGACAGCGATCGAGATTCCGATGCCAACAACGACGAGGGGATAGTCGGCAGCGGACGTCGGGCAACTGGAGATGAGTTGCGCGCGATCGCAGCGGCGATCCACCATTACTATGCGGCGGCTGTGGCTGAGGATGGCCGCCGGGCCTGCCAGCTGATGAGTCGGAAATTCGCCAAAGGCGTTCCGGTGGACTATGGGCGGTTTGGCGCTCCGTACATGCACGCCAGCACATGCCCTGCGGTCATGCGGCGGGTGTTCGCGCACGAACACCGACACATATCCTCCGAAGCTGCCACGTTGAGGGTTGTGGAAGCGCGTCTGGAAGGCGACCACGGATTTGCGCTTCTGCGCTCCCGTCCGTTATCGGTGTCCAAAATACTCTTCCGCCAAGAAGGCGGGTCGTGGAAGATCGAGTCACTGATGGCTGACGAGTGATGGCCCTCCGACGTCCACCCAGAGGCCTTTCGGGTCTCGTCTGCCGCTTCCGGCGGTCGCTCGCGGTGTCCGCGGTGCTCTCGCTGTGTCTCGGGCTCGCCGCCTGCGGGGGGTCCTCCGGCACGCATGCTGCTGGCCGATCGGACGCCTCGACAGCCTCGGCTGCCAGCCCGCCTGCCTCAACCACCGATCAAACCGCAAGCTCCGCCGGGACGGCAGCTGCGGCGGGTGGCAAGAAGCCATCCGCAGCCCCGGTGTCCGGTCCCACCCCCCCGGGCGATCAGGACGGCGACAGCCCCAACAACACCGCTCTCGACAAGGACGACAGCTTCATCACCACCTTCGGACACGCCGCCAGCCCCAGCGAACGGCGGAAGATCACAGACCTGGTCACGCGTTACTACGCCGCGATAGCCAGCGGCGATGGCGCCACAGCCTGCTCGCTCCTCTTCTTCGTCTTCGTGGAATCGGCTGCCGAAACCTATGGCCAGACATCCACCGACGCGACCGCTGGGCGCGGTAAGAGCTGCGCCTCGGTCATGTCGAAAGTATTCGGGGAAAGCCGTGCACAGCTCACGGCTGAGAACCGCGCCCTGAAAGTGATGGCGGTTCGCATCCAGCACAGGCGTGCATGGGTGCTGTTGCGTTTCAGCCCCGACTCGGTGCGACGCCTCATCCTCTACCGGGAAGGCAGCAGCTGGAAGGTCGGCGAAGCGCTCGACGGCGAGCTGGTGTAGAGCCGAGTACGCCCGGCGACGGCGCTCGCCGCCGGCAGGCCCAAGGGTTGCTGCGCGGGTTGGCGCTGCGTCCTCCCAAATTCGCCGCTTCTCGGGTACAATCCCGCTCGCTGGCCGATAGTCGCAGCCATCCCGGAAGTGTCGATGCCGCGCCACATACGCGGTCATCGGGGGTGGGGTCCGTGAGCGCTGGCTGCCCCGCTTGAGGGCATCGATAGTCTGTGCTATCTTTGCTGGTCGCGCGTTTTCGCGCCCTCCTCTGCCCGTCTTCCGCCCTCTGAAGGAGTCGCTCCCTTGGCTGCTGCTGATGCTCTCCGGACGCGCCGGACCTTCGCGCGTCTGAACAAGCCGATTGACGTACCGAACCTGATCGACATCCAGCGCCGCTCGTTCGAGTGGCTGACAGACCCCCAGAAGGGTGGCCTGCGCGAGACGATCGACGACATCTCGCCGATCGAGGACTACACGGGCAACCTCGCCGTCCAGTTCGGGGAGTTCGTCTTCGACGAGCCGATCGCCTCCTTGGAGCAGTGCCGCGAGAAGGACCTGACCTATTCCCGTCCGCTGACCGTGACGGTGGCGTTCATCAACCGCGAGACGGGTGAGATCCGCGAGCAGTCCGTCTTCATGGGCGACTTCCCCTGGATGACCGACCGCGGCACGTTCGTCATCAACGGCACCGAGCGGGTGGTTGTCACCCAGCTAGTGCGCTCCCCGGGCGCCTACCTGATGGAGCCCAAGGACCGCGAGAAGCAGGTGTTCATCGCCAACCTGATGCCCGCGCGCGGCTCGTGGCTCGAGCTCGAGATCGACAAGAAGGGCAAGGTGTACGTCCGCATCGATCGCAAGCGCAAGCTCCCTGTGACCGTGCTGCTGCGCGCCATGGGCTACGTCACGGACGAGGAGATCCTGCGGCTGTTCGACAACTCGCTGTACATCCGCAACACGATCGACTCGGACACCGAGCAGACGCGCACCGAGGAGGGCGCGCTGATCGAGCTGTTCAAGAAGCAGCGCCCGGGCGAGCCGCCGAGCGTCGAGAACGCGCGCTCGCTGCTCAACCAGCTGTTCTTCGACCCCAAGCGCTACGACCTCACGCGGGTAGGCCGCTACAAGCTCAACTCGCGTCTGGGTCTGGACATCGACATCGACACGCGCACGCTCACGCACGACGACATCCTCGCTCTGGTCAAGGAGCTCGTCTCCCTGCCCAAGCGTTTGGGGATGCCCGAGGACCCCGAGTTCGAGGTCAAGGACTATGCGGCTGAGGCGATCGGCATGCCGCGCGAGGCGGTCGCCGACCACCTCGACGAGTACGAGCACTTCGGCAATCGCCGCCTGCGCACGGTGGGGGAGCTGATTCAGGAGGCGTTCCGGATCGGCCTGTACCGCATGGAGCGCGTCGTGCGCGAGCGCCTGACGACCGAGGACGCCGACACGATCACCCCCCAGACGATCATCAACATCCGCCCGGTGGTGGCGGCGCTGAAGGAGTTCTTCGGCTCTTCGCAGCTGTCGCAGTTCATGGATCAGACCAACTCGCTCGCCGGGCTCACGCATCGCCGGCGCCTCTCCGCGCTTGGCGCCGGAGGCCTCACCCGCGAGCGCGCGCCGATCGAGGTGCGCGACGTGCACCCCACCCACTACGGCCGCATGTGCCCGATCGAGACGCCCGAGGGTCCGAACATCGGTCTGATCGGCTCGCTCTCCTCCTACGCGGAGGTGTCGGAGCACGGCTTCGTCACCACCCCCTACCGGGTCGTGAAGGACGGTGCCGTCAGCGAGGAGATCGTGCGCCTGGACGCGACGCAGGAGGAGGAGCGCCTGATCGCCCAGGCCAACACGCCGATCGATCCCAAGACGGGCAAGCTGATCGGCAAGGAGATCCTCTGCCGCACGCAAGCCGGTCAGTACGTGACGGTGTCGCCCAAGGACGTCGACCTCGTCGACGTCTCGCCCGAGCAGATCTGGTCGGTGGCGACGGCGATGATCCCGTTCCTCGAGCACGATGACGCCAACCGGGCGCTGATGGGCTCCAACATGCAGCGCCAGGCGGTGCCGCTGCTGAAGACCGACGCTCCGCTCGTAGGCACCGGCATGGAGCGCCGCGCGGCGCTGGACACCGGCGACGTGCTGCTGGCGCGCAACGCCGGCACGGTGGAGTCGGTGGACGCCAACCAGATCGTGATCGAGACCTCCGAGGGCAGGGACGAGTACGAGCTGCAGAAGTTCATGCGCTCCAACCAGGGCACCCTGATCCATCAGAAGCCCCGCGTGGGCGTCGGCCAAAAGGTGAAGGCGGGCGAGCTGCTCGCCGACGGCTCCTCGACTGACAAGGGCGAAATGGCGCTGGGCAAGAACCTGCTCGTCGCGTTCATGTCCTGGGAGGGCTACAACTTCGAGGACGCCATCATCCTGTCCAAGCGCCTCGTGCAGGACGACGAGCTGACCTCGATCCACATCGAGGAATACGAGATCGACGCCCGCACCACCAAGCTCGGCGACGAGGAGATCACGCGCGACATCCCCAACCGCTCGGAGGAGTCGCTGCGCAACCTCGACGACCGCGGCATCGTGCGTGTCGGCGCCGAGGTGGCCTCCGGCGACCTGCTCGTCGGCAAGGTGACGCCCAAGGGCGAGACCGAGCTCACCGCCGAGGAGAAGCTGATCCGCGCGATCTTCAAGGAGAAGGCGCGTGAGGTGCGCGACACCTCGCTGAAGGTGCCCCACGGCGAGGGTGGCGTCGTGATCGACGTCCTCACGTTCTCACGCGACGCCGGCGACGACCTGCCGCCGGGCGTCAACGACCTGGTGCGCGTGTTCGTCGCCAAGAAGCGCAAGATCTCCGAGGGCGACAAGCTCGCGGGCCGCCACGGCAACAAGGGTGTGATCTCGAAGATCGTCGAGGTGCAGGACATGCCGTTTCTGGAGGACGGCACGCCTGTCGACGTGATCCTCAACCCGCTCGGCGTGCCTTCCCGGATGAACCTCGGCCAGATCCTCGAGACGCACCTTGGCTGGGCAGCCGCCCAGGGCTGGTATGACGACGGCACTCAGGCTTACAAGGAGGCGCACTCGGGCGGCGGCAGCGGCAAGGTGTATGTCGCCACGCCGGTGTTCGACGGCGCCACCGTCGAAGACGTGGATGACGCGCTCGTGAAATGGCAGGACGCGCACGAAGGCCGCATCCGCATGGACATCGACAAGAGCGCCCGTGCCGGGCGGCGTGCCTCGGGCAAGATGAGGCTGTTCAACGGTCGCACCGGCGATCCGTTCGAGGAGCAGGTGACCGTCGGCTACATGTACATCCTGAAGCTGCTGCACCTCGTCGACGACAAGATCCACGCCCGCTCTACCGGCCCGTACTCGCTGGTCACCCAGCAGCCGCTGGGCGGCAAGGCGCAGTTCGGCGGCCAGCGCTTCGGCGAGATGGAGGTGTGGGCGCTGGAGGCGTTCGGCGCCGCCTACACGCTGCAGGAGATGCTCACGATCAAGTCCGACGACACGGTTGGGCGCGTGAAGGCTTACGAGGCGATCGTCAAGGGCGAGAACATCGCCGAGCCGAGCATCCCCGAGTCGTTCAAGGTGCTGCTCAAGGAGATGCAGTCGCTCGGGCTGAACGTCGGCGTGGTGTCCGAAGAGGGCGAGGCAGCCGATCTCGGCGACGAAGACGACGACCTGCTGCGCGCGGCTGAGGAGCTCGGCATCGATTTGTCCGGCGTGCGCGCGCCAGGCGAGTCGCCCGACGGTGCCGCCGATGCCGACGGTTCCGACGGGGCCGAAGGCGTATCGGAAGCCGAGCAGGAGGTGGCCGCAGGCTCGCCGGACGTGGAGGAGCCGGAAGGCGAAGACCAGGACGAGGACTCCGAGGTGCGAGCCGAGGACCTCCTCTCCGACGACGTGGAGGCGATCGGCCTCGAGGGAGACCTCGAAGGCATCGAGGCAGCCGAAGAGGAGTGACGCCCGCCCGCCAGGCGGTGCTCGCCCCTCAAACCAAGCGCACGAAGACCCACTACGCGAAAGCCACTAAGAGATGATCGACATCAATAACTTCGACGCCATCGAGATCTCACTCGCCTCCTCCAAGCAGGTCCGCGCCTGGAGCTCCGGCGAGGTGACAAAGCCTGAGACCATCAACTACCGCACGCTCAAGCCTGAGAAGGACGGCCTGTTCTGCGAGCGCATCTTCGGTCCCACCAAGGACTGGGAGTGCTACTGCGGCAAGTACAAGCGCGTTCGCTACAAGGGCATCGTGTGCGAGCGCTGCGGCGTCGAGGTGACACGCTCGAAGGTGCGCCGCGAGCGCATGGGCCACGTCGACCTGGCGGCGCCCGTATCGCACATCTGGTTCTTCAAGGGCGTCCCCTCGCGCATCGGCTACCTGCTCGACATGGCTCCCAAGGAGCTGGAGAAGGTGCTCTACTTCGCCGCCTCGATCGTCACGTGGGTCGACGACGAGGCGCGTTCCAAGGACCTCGACAGCCTCGAGAAGGAGGTCAACAAGGTTCTCGACTCCTACGCCGCCGAGCAGCAGGAGCGCACGCAGGAACTGCGCGAGTCGCTCGAGCGCCGCGAGAAGTACCTGCAGAGCGGCAAGCAAACCGGCTTCAACGACGAAGACCACCTGTGGGCGGACGGCTTGGACGTCAACGTCGCCAAGCTCTCAGACGAGGATCGCGACAAGCTCGTCAAGGAGCTGAACAAGACGTTCGAGGCGGACATCGCCGACACCGAGGCGTACATCGAGGACGCCGCCGAGCGCATGCGCAACGTGTGGGAGATCTTCAAGGCGATGGAGCCCAAGCAGATCGAGCACGACGAGACGACGTTCCGCGAGCTCAAGGAACGCTTCGGTTCGCCCTACGGCTTCGGCGAGTACTTCCGTGGCGGCATGGGCGCCGAGGCGATCCGCGACCTGCTCCAGCAGGTGGATCTCGATGCCGAAAAGGCCGAGCTGGAGGAGCAGGTCAAGACCGCCAAGGGCCAGAAGCAGGCACGCGCGGTCAAGCGCCTGAAGGTTGTATCCGCCTTCATCCAGTCGGGCAACAGGCCAGAGATGATGGTGCTCGACGCGATCCCGGTGATCCCACCGGAGCTGCGCCCGATGGTGCAGCTGGACGGCGGACGCTTCGCCACCTCCGACCTCAACGACCTCTACCGCCGCGTAATCAACCGCAACAACCGCCTGAAGCGGCTGCTCGACCTCGGCGCGCCGGAGATCATCGTCAACAACGAGAAGCGCATGCTTCAGGAGGCGGTTGACGCGCTGTTCGACAACGGCCGCCGCGGCCGTCCGGTCACCGGCCCGGGCAACCGCCCGCTGAAGTCGCTCTCAGACATGCTCAAGGGCAAGCAGGGGCGCTTCCGCCAGAACCTGCTCGGCAAGCGCGTGGACTACTCGGGCCGCTCGGTGATCGTCGCCGGCCCATACCTGAAGCTGCACCAGTGCGGGCTGCCGAAGATCATGGCGCTGGAGCTGTTCAAGCCGTTCATCATGGCGCGCCTGGTGGAGCGCAAGTCCGCGCAGAACATCAAGGCCGCCAAGAAGATGGTGGATTCGATGATCGGCGAAGTGTGGGATGTGCTGGAGGAGGTCATCCACGAGCATCCGGTTCTGCTCAACCGCGCACCGACGCTCCACCGCCTGGGCATCCAAGCCTTCGAACCGCTCCTGGTCGAGGGCAAGGCGATCCAGGTGCACCCGCTCGTCTGCCACGCCTTCAACGCCGACTTCGACGGCGATCAGATGGCGGTGCACCTGCCGCTTTCGGCGGAGGCGCAGGCCGAGGCACGCATCCTGATGCTGTCCTCGAACAACATCCTCTCGCCCGCGCACGGAGCGCCGCTTGCGACGCCCACCCAGGACATGATCCTTGGGGCCTACTACCTGACGTATGGGCCGGAAGCGGACGAGCTGAGCAAGATCGACCCCGCCACCCACACTCCGCGACCGCACGTGTTCCGCACCGCGCAGGAGGCTGAGCTCTCCTACGAGGCGGGCGTGGTGAAGCTGCACGACATCGCCGAGTTCCGCCCGTTCGGGCGCGAGGGCGGCCACGTGCTGACGACGGTCGGGCGGATCATCTACAACGACCGCATCGAGCGGGCGCTGGTTGAGGCGCTCGGTGAGGAGTTCGACGCCGGCAAGTACGCGTTCGTCAACCAGTCGATGAAGAAGCGCGACACGACGCGCCTGATCGACGTGCTCGTGCAGGCCTACGGCGCCACCACCATCTCGATGGTGCTCGACGCCTTCAAGGACCTCGGCTTCAAGTACGCCACCCAGGCAGGGATCACGATCTCCAAGAACGACGTCGTCATCCCGCCATCCAAGGGGGAGATCCTCGACCGCTACGAGCAGCAGGTGGCCGAGATCTCCGATCAGTACGACATGGGCCTTATCACCCAGGAGGAGCGCCACGAGGCTGTGGTCGAGAAGTGGAACGCCGCCACCGACGAGGTCGCGGAGGCGATGATCGAGAACCTCGACACGCTCAACCCGATCTTCATGATGGCCAACTCGGGAGCCCGTGGATCGTTCAAGCAGATCCGCCAGCTGGCGGGCATGCGCGGATTGATGGCCAATCCGAAGGGTGAGATCATCGAGCGTCCGATCAAGTCCAACTTCATGGAGGGCTTGTCGGTGCTCGAGTACTTCATCTCGACGCACGGCGCTCGAAAGGGACTCGCCGACACCGCCCTGCGCACCGCCGACTCGGGCTACCTGACCCGTCGTCTGGTGGATGTCGCGCAGGACGTCATCATCCGCGACACCGACTGCGGGTCGGACGAATTCATCGAGCTCACCGTCTGGAACGAGGCGGGCGAGCCCAACGACAACGTGATCGGGCGCTTCGCGGCGCAGGAGATCAAGACCAAGCGCGGTCGTGTGCTCGTCGAGCAGAACGCCGAAATCGGCCGCGAGCAGTTCGCCGAGATCGTCGAGGCGTTCGCAGAGGAGCACGAGAAGGGCACGCGCGTCACCGTCCCGGTGCGCTCGGTCTTGAAGTGCCAGGCTCCGAGCGGGGTGTGCCAGGCGTGCTACGGCCGCGCGATGGCCACCGGCCAGCTGGCGCAGATCGGTGACGCGGTGGGCATCATCGCCGCCCAGTCGATCGGCGAGCCCGGAACGCAGCTGACGATGCGCACGTTCCACACCGGCGGCGTCGCCGGCGCGGACATCACGCACGGCCTGCCGCGTGTGGTCGAGCTCTTCGAGGCGCGCAAGCCGAAGGGCCTTGCCGCCATCGCCCAGCACGACGGCACGGTGTCGATCGAAGAGTCCGAGAAGGCGCTGGTCGTGGTCATAACCGACGGAGCCGGCGACGAGCACCGCCACACGTTCCCGCGCCGCACGCGCATATACGTGTCGGCAGGCGATCGGATCAAGGCGGGCACGCAGCTCAACGAGGGCTCGCTGTACCCGCACGACCTGCTCGCCATCCGCGGGCGCACCGAGACCGAGCAGTACCTCGTCAAGGAGGTGCAGGAGGTCTACAAGTCACAGGGCGTGGACATCAACGACAAGCACATCGAGCTGATCGTCCGGCAGATGCTCAAGAAGGTGCGGGTCGACCAGAAGGGCGACACCGACTACCTGCCCGGGCAGTTCGTCGACCGCTACGAATTCGCAAAAGCCAACGACGAGGTGATCGCCAAAGGCGGCGAGACCGCTCAGTTCGAGGACATCATCCTCGGCATCACCAAGGCGTCGCTCAACACCGACTCGTTCCTGTCGGCGGCCTCCTTCCAAGAGACCACCAAGGTGCTCACCGACGCCTCGCTGGAAGGCAAGGTCGACCGCCTCAACGGCCTCAAGGAGAACGTCATCATCGGCAAGCTGATCCCGGCTGCCACCGGATTGAAGCGCTACCGGCGGATCGAGATCGAACCGTCCGAACCGCTCCCGCGGGCGATCGACGACGTGGGCCTGCTCGACCAGGACGAGATCGCAGCCGAGCTCGGCTTGGGCGACGGCGAGCCGCTGGCTCCCGACTACGGCCACGAGTTCGACGCCGACCTCGCCTCACTGGAGAAGATCGGCGCGGGCGGCTCAGACCCGGGCTTCATCGAGGGGCTGGGCGACCTCGAGGTGCCTGAGGAGGCCGAGAAGCCGGAGGAGAAGGAGTAGCTAAAGCGTTTGTGCCCACTCGGCGAGGACATCGCGCTCCTTGCCGGTGAGGCCAAGCTGCGGCAGCGTCTGGACGAGCAGGGTGGGCGCGTCACGCGCGCTCGCCCACTCGTGGCAGGCGTCGTTGAACGCGTCGTCGATCCAGGCGAGCGGGCGCGCGCCGCAATAGGCGTCGATCGCATCGAGCTTCCAATGGGCGTTTGACCTGCCTACCGAGCGCTCGAAGCTCAGGTGGGGCAGCGGCCCAGGCAGGCCGAGCAGGTGAGGCAGATATTCGTTTGCCTTCTCCTCCCAGCCGGTCGCCCACGCCAGGTCAAACAGCGGCCATAGGTCCAGCAGGTGCTCGCCGGCGCGAGCAGAAAGGAAATGGGGGATGCCCTCTATCGAATGGAACGAGCCCTCTGGCCGCTCGTCGGCTTGAAACCCGAACAACGAGATGACGCCATCCACATCCACGAGCAGCAATGGCCGGTTCTCGGCTGGGTCGTCTTTAGCTTGCACAGAGGTTCGAGTCGCTAATCTGCCTGAGTCGCGTTCGGGCAGTAAAGCATCCGCTTGTTGGTGCCGATGGGTCAGTCCGTACCGCGAACTTTCGCTATGACTCTCGAGCTGGGCATACTCCTCGCGCTCGCCTGCGCCTTCGTCGCCAACCTGGGCTTCTTCTACAAGTACAGGGGCGCCAACTCCGTGGCAAAGGTGCAGGTGCGCCACCCGCTGCGCTCTGCGCGCCAGCTGTACTCCTCGAAGTGGTTTGCGCTCGGGATGCTCGTCGCCACAGCCTCGTGGGGTTTGCACGTGGCGGCATTGGCGCTCGCACCGATGTCGGTGGTCCAGGTGGCGCTGGCTGCGGGCGTCGTTCTGATCGCGGTGATGGCCGATCGCATGTTCGGCTACCAGGTGGGTCCGCGCCAGTGGCTCGGGCTGTGCCTCACCGCCGCCGGCCTTGTGATGCTCGCGGTCACCTCTCCGGCGATGCACGGCGCACACTCGCACTTCTCAGACGCCGCGATGATCTCCTTCGAGGCCGGTCTGTTCGGCTTGGGCGGGCTGCTCATCATGGGTCCCCGAGCAGGGGCTCCCACTGAGCACCACGGCATGATGCTCGGCGCCGCTGCCGGCATCCTGTTCGGCGTCTCCGACGTCTCGATCAAGGCGCTCACCGGCATCGTCGGCGCCCACGGGGCGCTGGGGCTGCTGCTCAGCCCCTGGTTCGGCGTGGCGATCGCCGCCTCGGTGCTCGCCTTCTACTCCTCCGCACGCGGCCTGCAGGACGGCGAGGCGGTTCCGGTGATCGCGGTCACCGGCACGGCTGCCAACATCGCAGGCATTGCCGGCGGCATCCTGGTGTTCGGCGATCCGCTGCCCGGCAGCGCACTCGGCATCGTGCTCCAAGGGCTGGCGTTCGTGCTCGTCGTCGTTGCATCGGCGCTCATGCCCGCCCCGGTGCGCTCCGCCGGTTTGCAGCCCAGCCAGGCCTAAAGGCGCGGCTCGCCGCACACTGCTAGGATTCTCCGCCGAATGCCCACGACTTCCCAGCTCGTCCGCAGGGGCCGTGTTACGCCCAAGAAAAAGCTTGCAACCCCCGGCTTGAAGTCGGGCAAGGGACGCAAGAAGAAGGTGGCGGCCCCTCAGCGCCGCGGAGTGTGCACGCGCGTGTACACCACCACCCCGAAGAAGCCCAACTCCGCCCTGCGCAAGGTTGCGCGTGTGCGCATCGCCGGGTCGATGGAGGTCACCGCCTACATCCCGGGCGAGGGGCACAACCTGCAGGAGCACTCGGTCGTGCTCGTCCGCGGTGGCCGCGTCAAGGACCTCCCGGGCGTGCGCTACAAGGTGGTGCGCGGAGCGCTCGACGCCGCCGGCGTGAGCGACCGCAAGAAGGCCCGCAGCCAGTACGGCGTCAAGAAGAAGTAGAGAGCCTCCAAGACTCATGCCACGCCGCGCAGCTGCCCAGGTGCGTCCGCTCGAACCGGACCCCATCCACCGCTCCAAGCTCGTCCAGCAGGTCATCAACAAGGTGATGCTCGACGGCAAGAAGTCAACCGCCGAGCGGATCGTCTACGACGCGCTGGCCATCCTCGGCGAGCGCACTGGCGGCGACCCGATCGAGCAGCTCGAGACTTCCATCAAGTCGCTCACCCCGGCGTTGGAGGTTCGCTCCCGCCGTGTCGGCGGCGCCACCTACCAGGTGCCCGTCGAGGTGCCCGCCCGTCGCGCCCGCACGCTCGCCGTGCGCTGGCTCGTCGAGTTCGCGCGCAACCGCCGCGAGAAGACGATGGCCCAGCGTCTGGCCAACGAGCTGCTCGACGCCCAGTCCCAGCAGGGCGCCGCCTACAAGCGCAAGGACGACATCTACCGCATGGCCCAGGCCAACAAGGCCTTCGCGCACTACCGCTGGTAGCAGTCGCAAAGCGGGAGCACATCAGTTGCGGCAGAAGGCGACTAGGTCGCGCTTGGCCGCCGATATCTACTTTTCTTGTATTCGGTCACCCACTGGGCGGTCGAGTACCAGGTGCCTCCAAACTTCTGCGCCTTGAGCCGGCCTCGCTGCGCCGCGGCGACAAGGGCATTGTGCGAGATGCCGTTATCCAGGCCCGCAAGCGGCACGACGCTAAGGGTCCCGGCGAGCTTCGGAATCAAGAAGCGATGAATGCCATTGCGCACCGAACGAGCCAGAAGTTCGGTCAGCGGGCCACAGTCCCCTTCGTCTGCCCGCCTAAGCGCCTTGAGGTATCTAGTCCGCTGTTCCTTTTCGATGATCGCCGGCGGGTATCCGGTGCGAACGAGCAGATGGGTGAGCACTAGCCGTCCAACGCGGCCGTTTCCATCGGGGAACGGGTGGACCCGCTCGAAGGCCGCATGCGTCTGAGCGAGTTGTTCGATGATATGTCCGTCCGCCTCCGTGCTCAGCCTGGCGTTGACTTCAGCAACCCAATCGGCGATAACGCTTGGGACGATGCTCGAGGGTCTGGGCGGCAATCCTGGTCTTAGCGGATCGTGATCCTTGAGCCGATAGGCGCCGGGGATCTCGCCACGTACCAGACCGTCAGGCGGGAATTCCGGCCATACAGGCCCGACCACCAGCTTGTGCACCTCGCGGATCGTGGCCTCGCTGATCATCGGTGTGCCACGGTCGTACAGGCCGACATAGGCTTGCTGGTACACCCAGCGGGCCGCATTGCCATAGGCCCGAGCCTCGAGCACCTCGCGGAGGGTGCTACCACCGGTCACCAGGCCATCATTGAGAAGCAGCCGAACCTGTCGCTCTCGAAGGGTGTTGCCCTCGAGTGCGGTCGAATGATGGGTCTCCTCTGTCCAGATTCCGGCCCACACATCCTGAAAGACCATGGGCTCGGGCAGGCCCCCGATCATCTGGAGGTCAGAGCTGGCCTGGTCTAGAGATCGCAGGAGGGCTTGTCGGCTAGGCCGTCCCATGTAGTTGTCGAGGCTAGCAAGAAATAACTAAACACGACAAATGACCGAACCGGTGTTCGATTTGTCGTGTTGAGTTTTCGTGACTCGCCCTAGACACCTGCCGCCGCACGCACGTGCAGGGGGTTGTGTGACCGCTCTCACATAAAGAGGTTCGTTCGGTACCTAAGCTTTAGGCACCGAATGTCTTCTCGCAGGCAAGTCATCGAGCAGCACGACCCGCACGTCTCGGCGCACATCGAGCGCCACGTGTGGGTGGCGTGTGGCGTGTTGATCGTGGGGATGATGATGTCGATCCTCGACACCACCATCGTCAACGTCGCCCTGCGCACGCTCTCGCACGATCTGCACAGCCCGCTCGCACAGGTGCAGTGGGTGATCACCGGCTATCTGCTCGCACTGGCTGCGGTCATCCCCGTGACAGGGTGGGCGGCACGCCGGTTCGGCGCCAAGCAGGTGTACATGACCTCGGTCGTGCTGTTCACCGTCGGCTCGGGGCTGTGCGGGCTGTCCAGCTCAACCGCATCGCTGGTGTTCTTCCGCATCCTGCAGGGCGTCGGCGGCGGGATGATCATGCCGGTCGCGATGATGATCATGGCGCAGGTGGCCGGGCCGCAGCGGATGGGTCGAGTGATGGGCTACGTGTCGATGCCCGCCATGATCGCCCCCATCCTGGGACCGGTGGTGGGCGGGCTGATCCTCCAGAACCTGCACTGGTCGTGGATCTTCTTCGTCAATCTTCCGGTCGGCGTGATAGGGTTCGTGCTCGGCTGGCGGCTGCTGCCCCATACAGACTCAGGAGAGGCGGGCCGCCTGGATCTGCTCGGCCTGGCGATGCTTCCGGGCGGCTGTGCCGCGGTCGTATACGGCCTCTCCGAACTGGGCACGGGGGCGGCGTTGGGGTCGGCCCAGGTGCTCCTGCCCACGCTCGCCGGTCTCGTCTTGATCGTGGCGTTCTGCTTCCACGCGCTGCGCGTGGAGCGGCCGCTGCTCGACATCCGCATGTACTCAAACCGTGTCTTCTCCGGCGCCGCATTCACCAACTTCGGGCTGGGCGCCGCGCTGTTCGGGGCGATGATCCTCGTGCCGCTCTACTACCAGGAAATCCGCGGGCAGAGCGTCGTGAGCACCGGCTTGCTCACCGGGCCGCAGGGCATCGGTGCGCTCGTCGCGATGCCGCTCGCCAGTCGCCTCACCCAGCGGTTCGGCGGAGGTCGGGTGGCGTTCGCGGGAGTGTCCGTGCTGTGTCTCAGCACCGTGCCCTTCGCCTTCGTGAGCGCCTCCACCTCGATCGTGCTGCTCTCGCTCGTGCTGGTGGTGCGCGGTTTGAGCATCGGCATGTGCTTCATGCCGGCGATGACCGCCGCGTTCGCTGCGATGCGCCCTGAGCAGATCTCCGACGCCACGCCGCAGATCAACGCCCTGCAGCGGATCGGCGGGGCGATCGGCACGGCGATCCTGGCGGTGGTGCTCCAGCGTGCCGACGCTCACGTCCACACCCTCGCCGGAGCCGCCCACGGGTTCGACACCGCCTACTGGTGGGCGCTCGGGATCGCGCTCCTGTCACTGATCCCCTGTCTGATGCTGTTGCGCGCCGAGCAGCCCGCCAACACCGCCCGATCGGCGGCCGGCGAGGCTGCGATCGACGCGCTCGGAGCCTGAGATGGCGACCGTTGCACCCGGGCGGGAGGGCGAGCGCCGCGCGCAAGGCGAGGGTGAGCGCCAAGGCGAGGGGCACGGTGAGCTTCACGAGCTGGCTCGATCGTTCAAACGACTGCTGCGCAGCGTTCATCGTCTGCGCGGGCGCGACACCCATTTGGCGGAAGGGGAGGTCACGCATGCGCAGTTCGAGCTGCTGGTCGAGCTCTACGACCGCGGCCCCTTGCCCGTCGGCGAGCTGGCGGCGGCAGCTCAGCTGACCCCCGCCACGGTCACCCAGATGCTCGATCATCTCCAAGCGGGCAACCATGTGGAGCGCGTGCGCTCGGACGCCGACCGTCGGGTGGTGGTGGCTGCCCTCACGAAGTCAGGGCGGCGCAAGGTGAGCGACAAGCGAGCGGCATGGCAGTCACGCTGGGAAAAGGCGCTCGCGGGCACGAGTCACGAGGAGCTCGCTGCCGCCCGCCGGGTGCTCGATCGCCTGGGTTCGATGTTCGACGACACCGCCTCCGGCAGCTGTGGGCGGGACTGATTCGCTCTGCTATAGTCGGCGTCCGCCGTGGGGGCTATATGCGCCCGCGGCTCATCTGAAGATGGAGACCTCGATCAGATAACAAGCGTCTCGCCCTTTCGAGCAGCCGTGCATGGGCCCGAGGGGCCCATTTTTTTGCTCTAACCCGCTCCAGCCCGACCTAGACACCAGCTTCGACCCCACCCAGACAATGCCCCGCAAGTTTCCACTAGCCAAGACGCGCAACATCGGGATCATGGCCCACATCGACGCGGGCAAGACCACCACCACCGAGCGCATCCTCTACTACACAGGCCGCACCTACAAGATCGGTGAGGTCCACGAGGGCGCAGCCACGATGGACTGGATGGAACAGGAGCAGGAGCGCGGCATCACGATCACCTCCGCCGCCACCACCGCCGAGTGGGATGGGCACCGGATCAACATCATCGACACACCCGGTCACGTCGACTTCACCGTCGAGGTGGAGCGCTCGCTGCGCGTGCTCGACGGGGCGATCGCGCTGTTCGACTCGGTGGCCGGCGTCGAGCCGCAGTCTGAGACCGTGTGGCGCCAGGCCGACAAGTACGGCGTGCCGCGCATCGCCTACATCAACAAGATGGATCGCATCGGCGCGGACTTCGAGAAAGGCGTGCAGACGATGATCGATCGTCTCGGCGCCCACCCCGTGCCGATCCAGCTGCCGATCGGCGCCGAGTCCGAGTTCCAGGGCATCGTCGACCTCGTGAAGATGAAGGCCATCGTCTACAAGGACGAGCTGGGCACCGAACAGGAAGAGGTGGATGTGCCCGCCGAGCTGGCCGAAGAGGCGGGCGCCGCTCGCGAGCACCTGCTCGAGGAGGTGTCCCACTACGACGACAGCCTGCTCGAGCTGATCCTCGAGGAAGCTGAGATCTCCGAAGAGGTGCTCAAGGGAGCCATCCGCAAAGCCACGCTCTCCACCAAGCTCACCCCCGTTCTGTGCGGCTCCTCGTTCAAGAACAAGGGCGTGCAGCCGCTGCTCGACGCGGTCGTCGACTACCTGCCCTCGCCGCTCGACGTACCCGCCGTCACAGGCCTTCAGCCCGCCGGCAAGGGCGACGGCGCCGAGCAGGAGATCGAGCGCAAGGCGGATGACGCGGAGCCGTTCGCTGCGCTCGCCTTCAAGATCATGGCCGACCCCTACGTCGGCAAGCTCACCTACTTCCGCGTCTACTCCGGCAAACTCGAAGCCGGCTCGCGCGTGCTGAACGTCAACACCGGGCGCACCGAGCGCATCGGGCGCATCCTCATGATGCACGCGAATGAGCGCGAGGAGGTATCCGAGGTATACGCCGGCGACATCGCCGCCGCGGTGGGCATCAAGCAGGTTGTCACCGGCGACACGATCGCCGCCCCCGACCAGCCGATCCGCCTGGAGACGATCGAGTTCCCCGAGCCGGTCATCAAGGTGGCCGTCGAGCCCAAGACGAAGGTCGACCAGGAGAAGATGTCCGTCGCGCTCGGCCGCCTCGCCGAGGAGGACCCCACCTTCCAGGTGCGCACCAACGAGGAAACCGGCCAAACCGAGATATCGGGCATGGGCGAGCTTCACCTCGAGGTGCTCGTCGACCGCATGAAGCGCGAGTTCAACGTCGAGGCCAACGTCGGGCGTCCGCAGGTCTCCTATCGCGAGACCGTGCGCGGCACCGCCGAGAACGTCGAAGGCAAGTTCGTGCGCCAAACCGGCGGCTCAGGCCAGTTCGGCGTGGTGTACATCAACCTCGAGCCGGCCCAGGGCGAGGGCTTTGACTTCGTCAACAAGATCAAGGGCGGCGCCATCCCCACGGAGTTCATCCCCGCGGTGGAGAAGGGCGTCGAGGAGGCGCTGGAGACCGGAGTGAAGGCCGGCTACCCGATGGTGGATGTGCGCGTGACGCTCATCGACGGCAAGTACCACGACGTCGACTCCTCGGAGATCGCCTTCAAGGTCGCCGGCTCGATCGCCCTGAAGGAGGCCGCCAAGCGCGCCAAGCCGGTGCTGCTCGAGCCGATCTTCGCGGTGGAGGTGGTGACGCCCGAAGACTTCCTCGGCGACGTGATCGGCGACCTCTCGCGGCGCCGCGGTCGCGTGGAAGGCCAGGAGCGGCGCGGCAACGCGCTTGCGGTCACCGGACGGGTGCCCCTGAGCGAGATGTTCGGCTACGCCACCGACCTGCGCTCCAACACGCAGGGCCGGGCGACGTACACGATGCAGTTCGAGGGCTACGAAGAGGTGCCGCCGAACATCGCCGAGAAGATCATCGAGCAGCGCACGGGGGAGCCTGTCCCCGCGTAGCGAGCGCCCAACACCAGGATTTCAACAGGCAGCAGTCAAGAGAATCGTTATTTAGATAGATTTCCCAGGTTCGCCCTCACCGAGTGGCGAACATACAAGTCGATACAGGAGCGAACGTAAAGTGGCGAAGGAGAAGTTCGAGCGCGACAAGCCGCACGTCAACGTCGGCACCATCGGTCACATCGACCACGGGAAGACGACGCTGACCGCTGCCATCACCACCGTGCTGGCGGAGAAGATGGGCGGCGAAGCCAAAAGCTTCGAGGAAATCGACAACGCTCCTGAGGAGAAGGAACGCGGCATCACCATCGCCACGTCCCACGTCGAGGACCAGACGGAGAAGCGCCATTACGCGCACGTCGACTGCCCGGGCCACGCCGACTACGTGAAGAACATGATCACGGGCGCCGCCCAGATGGACGGTGCGATCCTGGTCGTGTCCGCCGCCGACGGCCCGATGCCCCAGACGCGCGAGCACATCCTGCTCGCCCGCCAGGTGGGCGTGCCCTACATCGTCGTGTTCCTCAACAAGGCCGACATGGTCGACGACGAGGAACTGCTCGAGCTCGTCGAGGTCGAGGTGCGCGAGCTGCTCTCCGAGTACGACTTCCCGGGCGACGACATCCCGTTCATCACCGGCTCGGCGCTCAAGGCGCTCGAAGGCGACGAGGAGTACAAGGGCAAGATCCTCGAGCTCGCCGAGGCGCTCGACACGTACATCCCCGAGCCCGTGCGCGAGCTCGACAAGCCGTTCCTGATGCCGGTCGAGGATGTGTTCACGATCACCGGTCGCGGCACCGTCGCCACCGGCCGCATCGAGCAGGGCGTCATCAACACCGGCGACACGATCGAAATCGTCGGCATCCACGACAGCACGACGACCGTGGTCACGGGCGTCGAGATGTTCCGCAAGCTGCTCGACCAGGGGCAGGCCGGCGACAACGTCGGCTGCCTGCTGCGCGGCACCAAGCGCGAGGAGATCGAGCGTGGCCAGGTGCTGTGCAAGCCCGGCTCGATCACCCCGCACACCAAGTTCAAGGCTGAGGTCTACGTCCTGAAGAAGGAGGAGGGCGGTCGCCACACTCCGTTCTTCACCGGCTACCGGCCCCAGTTCTACTTCCGCACCACCGACGTCACGGGCGTAGCCAAGCTGCCCGAGGGCGTCGAGATGGTCATGCCCGGCGACAACGTCCAGATGGAGATCGAGCTGATCCAGCCGATCGCCATGGACCAGGGCCTGCGCTTCGCCATCCGAGAGGGTGGGCGCACGGTGGGCTCGGGCGTGGTTGCGGAGATCATCGAGTAGCACAGTCGTTGGCGCCCCTCGGCAGCCTGCCGGGGGGCGTTCTTTTTGTCTCTAGCCGATACGAAGCGAGCCCTAAGCGATCACCCATGGCAGCAGCCACCCAAAATAAGATCCGCATCCGCCTGAAGGCGTATGACACCTCCGCGATCGAGTCAGCCGCGAAGGAGATCGTGGACACCGCCACGCGCACCGGCGCCACCGTGTCCGGCCCCGTGCCGCTGCCTACCGAGAAGAACGTCTATTGCGTGATCCGCTCCCCGTTCAAGGACAAGGATTCGCGCGAGCACTTCGAGATCCGCACGCACAAGCGGCTGATCGACATCCATCAACCCACGCCCAAGACGGTCGACTCGCTCCAGCGCCTGGACAACCTGCCCGCCGGCGTCGACATCGAGATCCGTCTCGCCACCTGATCCATGGCAGCGATACTCGCCAAGAAGCTCGGGATGACCCAGCTCTTTCAAGAGGACGGCAGCGTCGCTCGCGTCACGGTGCTCGAAGCCGGACCGTGCCCCGTCACCGCCGTGCGCACGCCCGAGCGCGACGGCTACGAGGCGGTGCAGCTCGCCTTCGGACACACCAAGGAGAAGCACCTCAGTCGCGCCGAGCTCGGCCACCTCAAGAAGGCGGACGCCGCGCCGATGCGTCACCTGGTGGAGTTCCGCGGTGAGGGCGCCGATGCTCAACTCGGCGAGTCGGTCACCGTCGAGGCTTTCGAGGTCGGCGCCAAGGTGAAGGTGGCGGGCATCTCCAAGGGCAAGGGCTTTCAGGGCACGATCAAGCGCCACGGCTTCGCCAGCGGCCCAAAGTCACACGGCTCGCACAACGTGCGCGCCCCCGGCTCGATCGGCGCCTCGGCCTACCCTGCTCGCGTCTTCCCCGGTCTGCGCGGTCCCGGCCAGATGGGCAACAAGCGCACCACCCAGCCCGGTCTTCAGATCGTCGCACTCGACGCGAAGCGCAACTTGATGATGGTGCGTGGCTCGGTTCCCGGCCCGCGCGGCGGCGTGGTGGAGGTGCGCAGCGATGGCTGACGCTCCCGTGCTCGGCGCCTCCAAGAAGGTCAAGCTGGACGGCGACGCCTTCGGTGCCCGCTTCCACGGTCCGCTCGTGCACCAGAGCGTGCGAGCCGAGCAAGCCGCTCGCCGGCGGGGAACCGCCGCAACCAAGACGCGCGGAATGGTCTCCGGCGGTGGCGCCAAGCCGTGGCGCCAGAAGGGCACAGGCCGTGCCCGCGCCGGCTCGAGCCGCTCGCCGGTGTGGACCGGCGGTGGCGTCGTGTTCGGCCCTCAACCCCGTTCGTACACGTTCAAGGTCAACCGCAAGGAGCAGCGTGCCGCCCTGCGCAGCGCGTTGTCCCTGCACGCGCAGCGCGGCTCGATCGCCGTGCTCGACGCTGCCGCCTTCGATGCCCCCAAAACCCGCCAGGCGCGCGAGCTGCTCGGCGGCTGGGACCAGCCGCAGCCGACGCTCGTCGTGCTCGCCGCGGAGGAGTCCAATGCCGCCCTGTCGTTCCGCAACCTCGACCGGGTGGCTGTCCTCACCCCCCAGGATGTGGGTGTCGCCGATGTCGTAGGCGCCGCTTCCCTGCTCGTCACACAGGCAGCTCTCGATGCGCTCACCGCTCGTGTCGCTGCTCCTGCCAAGGCTCGCGCCGTCGCCGATGCAAACTCCTCCGAGACCGCTGAGGAGATCGCCTGATGGACAGCTCGCAGATCATCATCAAGCCGGTTCTCTCGGAGAAGAGCTACGTGCTGTCATCGGCGGGCAAGTACACGTTTCGTGTGCACCCCGACGCCCATCGCACTCAGATCCGCCAAGCGGTCGAGTCGCTGTTCGACGTGCACGTCATAGAGGTGCGCACGATGTCCGTGAAATCCAAGCCCAAGCGACGTGGGCTGGTGCGCGGACGCACGCGTTCGTGGAAGAAGGCCATCGTGCAGGTGGCGCCGGGCCAGAGCATCCCGATCTTCCAGGGCCTCGAGGGACTGCAGGAATAAAGGACTGGAAGATGCCGATTCGCAAGCCCAAGCCAACGAGCCCAGGACGACGCTTCGTCTCCTATCCGGACTTCGCCGAGGTCACCAAGACCGAGCCCGAGCGCACGCTCGTCGAAGGCATCAAGAAGAGCGGCGGACGCAACTCCTACGGGCGCAAGACCGCTCGCCATCGCGGTGGAGGCGCCAAGCGCCTGTACCGACGGATCGACTTCAAGCGCCGCAAGGACGGCGTGCCGGCGAAGGTTGCGGCGATCGAGTACGACCCCAACCGCTCCTCCTACATCGCCCTGCTGCACTACGCCGACGGGGAGAAGCGCTACATCCTCGCGCCGCAGCGACTCACCGTCGGCATGAGCGTCGTCTCTGGCGATGAGGCCGACATCGCGGTCGGCAACTGCCTGCCGCTCTCGCGCATGCCCGTCGGCACGGTCATCCACAACGTCGAGCTCCAGCCGGGTCGCGGCGGACAGATGGCGCGCTCCGCCGGCGCCTCGGTGCAGCTGATGGCCAAGGACGGCGACATGGCGACGCTGCGCCTGCCCTCCGGGGAGATGCGCATGGTGCGCGCCGAGTGTCGCGCCACCGTGGGCGTGATCGGCAACGCCGACCACCAGAACGTCAAGGTCGGCAAGGCCGGGCGTAAGCGCCACATGGGTGTTCGCCCGCAAACTCGCGGCACCGCGATGAACCCGGTCGACCACCCGCACGGCGGTGGTGAGGGATCGACCACCGCCGGTCGCCACCCGGTCACCCCGTGGGGCGTGCCGACGCTCGGCTATCGCACGCGCAAGAAGAACAAGCCGTCCGACCGCTACATCGTGCGCGGGCGCCGACGTGGAAAGGGCAAGGGTCGCTGATGAGCCGCTCCAGCAAGAAGGGACCGTGGGTAGAAGAGCGCCTGCTGGCGCGCATCGAGGCCCTGAACGCCGAAAACAACAAGAAGATGCTGCGCACCTGGTCGCGCGCCTCCACCATCTTCCCCGAGATGGTCGGCCACACGATCGCCGTGCACGACGGCAAGAAGCACGTGCCCGTGTTCGTCAGCGAGTCGATGGTCGGTCACAAGCTCGGTGAGTTCGCGCCCACAAGGACGTTCCGCGGCCACGCCGGTTCAGGAAAGGTTCGATGAGCCCTTCCAAGCCATCAGATTCGTCCAAGGGCAAGCCTGCTGAGGCTGAGAAGGTCGAGGCAAACGCCACTGAGGCGAAGGCCGCCGAGGCTGACGCCAAGGAGACGCCCAAGAAGAAGGCGCCGGCGAAGAAGGCCGCTGCCGAGAAGGCGCCTGCCGCTGAGAAGAAGTCGGCAGCCGAGAAGAAGTCTGCTGCTGAGAAGAAGCCTGCCGCTGAGAAGCCTGCCGCCGAGAAGAAGGCGGCGCCTGCGAAGAAGGCTCCTGCCAAGAAGCCGGCGGAGGAGAAGCCCGCTGCGGCAAAGACGACTGCTGAGAAGAAGCCCGCCGCCAAGAAGGCCGCAACCGAGGAGGCCAAGCCGGCGGCACAGCCCAAGGCCAACGCATCCGCCCCGGCTCGCGCCAAGGTCGTGCGAGCACAGGCCCGCTACGTGCGTACGTCAGCCCGCAAGGCGCGCATGGTGTGCGGCCATCTACGTGGCAAGTCCGTCTCGGAGGCACGCGCTATCCTCGCGTTCACCTCTCGTGGTGTGGCGCGCGACTGGAGCAAGCTGCTCGAGTCCGCGATCGCCAATGCGGAGAACAACCACGAACTGCTTCAAGACGACCTGCTCGTTCACGAGGCATATGCCGACGAGGGACCAACCATCAAGCGCTTCCGCCCGCGCGCGATGGGCAGGGCAACACCGATCCGCAAGCGCACCAGCCATCTGACGATCACGCTCACACCCAAGCAATAACCGAGTAAAGACAGGATTTCGAGACACACATGGGACAGAAGGTTCATCCAGAGTCGATGCGCGTGGGTTACATCCACGATTGGAAGTCGAACTGGTTCAACGAGCGCAACTTCGCCGATTTCCTCGAGGAGGACATCAAGATCCGCGAGCACATCGTGGACAAGCTCGCCCATGCCGGTCTTTCGGAGATCACCATCCGCAAGGACGCAAACGACCTCGAGGTCAACATCCACACCGCCCGTCCGGGCATCGTGATCGGCAAGTCGGGCGCGGAAGTCGACGCTCTGCGGCGCGACCTGCACAAGCTCACGCACAAGCAGATCAAGGTCAACATCCTCGAGATCAAGCGCCCGGAGCTCGACGCCAAGCTCGTGTCGCAGTCGATCGCCGAGCAGCTGCAGAATCGCGTCGCGTTCCGTCGTGCCATGAAGCGCGCGCTCACAAGCGCCATGCGCTCGGGCGCCAAGGGCGTGAAGATCCAGGTGTCCGGCCGCCTCGGCGGCGCCGAGATGGCTCGCACGGAGACCTACGCGGACGGACGCGTGCCGCTGCACACGATGCGCGCCGACATCGACTACGGCTTCTATGAGGCCCGCACCACCTTCGGCCGCATCGGCGTGAAGTGCTGGATCAACAAGGGCGAGATCATGCCCGAGGGCTACTCCGGCGCCGACCTGACCGACATGAGCGCTCCGGCTCCCGCGAGCAACGAGCGCGACGGGCGCGGCGGTGGCCGCGACGGATCGCGCGAAGGACGTGGCGGACGCAACCGCGGCGGGCGCGGCGGCCCAGGTGGTGGCGGACGCGGCCCAGGAGGTGGACGCGGTCCCGGCGGCGGCGGCGGTCGCGGCCCCGGTGGCGGTGGTCGTGGTCGTGGTGGCAACGGGCTTTCCGGAGGTATCAGCCGCTGATGCTGTCCCCCAAGCGCGTCAAGCACCGCAAGCAGCACCGTGGCCGGCGTGGCGGGATGTCGCGCGGGCAGGTCAAGGTCCAGTTCGGCGAGTACGGGCTGAAGTCATTGGAGGCCGGTTGGCTCACCAACCGCCAGATCGAGGCTGCCCGTATCGCGATGACCCGCAAGATCAAGCGTGGCGGGAAGGTGTGGATCAACGTCTACCCCGACAAGCCCGTCACCAAGAAGCCGGCGGAGACGCGGATGGGCTCCGGGAAGGGCAACCCCGAAGGCTGGGTGGCGGTCGTCAAGCCCGGTCGCGTGATGTTCGAGCTCGCCGGCGTGCCCGAGCCGCTCGCGCGCGAAGCCATCCGCCTTGCCGCTCACAAGCTCCCGGTCAAATCGAAGTTCGTGCTGCGCGAGGACTAGGGGAGCCGACGATGAAGGCAAAGGAAATACGGGACATGCCCGACGACGAGCTCACCGAGCAGATCAAGACGCTGCGCAAGGACCTGTTCGGCCTGCGCTTCGCAAACGCAACCGGCGAGCTCGAGGACACAGCCGGCATGCGGCGCGCCAAGCGCGACCTCGCCCGTGCGCTGACAGTGGCGCGCGAGCGTGTGAGCAAGAGCCAGCAGCGATAGAGCAGAACACGAAACGGACCCCACAACATGCCTGACGAGACAGAGAACGAGACACCCGAGGCGCCCGAGACTCCCGAGACGCCCGAGGCGCAGGCTCCCGACTCGCAGGACGCGGCGGCTGAGGCTGCCCCGGCTGCAGAGGAGGCTCCGCAGGCGCCGGAGAGCGAGGCCCCGGCGGCCGAGAGCGAGGCAACCGCAGAGCCGGCGGCTGCCACCGCGCCCGCCGCTCCCCCCGAGCCCGAGGAGCAGCTCTCGCCGAAGGAGCGTCGTCGCCGTCAGCGCTCGACGCACAGCGGCCAGGCACATCCGCAGCGCACTGCCGAGGAGCGCCACGCCGAGCGCGTCGAGCAGCGCAAGGCAAAGGCGCAGGCGCGGCGTCGCCGCCGGACCCAGGAACGCGAGAAGGCTGCGGAGCGCCGCGCCTCGGCGCCGGCTGCCGAGCCGCTTGCTCCTGTGCACGCAACCGTGCAGGGCGCACCCAAGACGCGCCTCGGCACCGTTGTCTCCGACAAGGCCTCCAAGACGATCACCGTGCGCATCGACGTGGCGCGCCGCCACCGTCGCTACGAGAAGATCGTGCGCAGCTCCACCACGCTGCACGCGCACGACGAGAACAATGAGGCGCACGTGGGCGACCTGGTGCGCCTGATCGAGAGCCGCCCGCTGTCGCGCACCAAGCGCTGGAAGCTCGTCGACGTATTGGAGAGGGCGCGATGATTCAGAACGAGACGAGGCTGCGCGTCGCCGACAACACCGGTGCCCGCGAGATCCTTTGCATTCGCGTCAAGGGCGGCTCGCGCCGGCGCTATGCGTTCATCGGCGACGTCATCACCGCCACGGTCAAGCAGGCAAACCCGCACGGCGCGGTCAAAAAGGGCGATGTCGTGACGGCGGTGGTTGTGCGCACGAAGAAGCCGCTCGGCCGCGAGGACGGCACGTACATCTCCTTCGACGACAACGCCGCAGTGATCATCGACGACCAGAACAACCCGCGCGGCACGCGCGTGTTCGGCCCTGTCGCGCGCGAACTGCGCGACCGCAACTTCATGAAGATCGTCTCGCTGGCCCCGGAGGTCCTCTAGCAATGGCACGCAGCTCCACAACTGCGGCGCGCCGCACGCTGAAGGTGCGCTCGGGCGACGAGGTGCAGGTGATGGCGGGCAAGGATCGCGGCAAGCGCGGACGAGTCCTGCGCGTCGACCCGCCACGCGAGCGCGTCTATGTCGAGGGCTTGAACATGGTCAAGCGCCACATGCGCCCGCAGCAGGTTGGCGGCGCTCAGCAGACAGCCGGCGGCGTGATCGAGCGCGAGGGCGCCATCCACGTCTCCAACGTCATGCTCATCGACCCCAAGGACGGCAAGCCCACGCGCGTGGGCGTCGAGCGTGAGAACGGCAAGCGCTTCCGCGTCGCCAAGCGCTCGGGAACGAGGCTCGACTGACATGAACGCCACAGACACAGCCCCAGCCCGCCTGAAGCAGCGCTACCTCGACGAGATCCGCCCGTCGCTGGTGAAGCGCTTCGGTTACTCCTCGGTGATGCAGGCGCCGAAGATCGAGAAGATCACGCTCAACATGGGCGTGGGGGATGCCAAGCAGGATTCCAAAGTGCTCAAGGCCGCCCAGGAGCAGCTCGCGACGATCGCCGGACAGCAGCCGAGCGTGCGGCGTGCGCGCAAGTCGATCGCAGCGTTCAAGCTGCGCGAGGGCATGCCTGTCGGCGTGTCGGTCACCCTGCGTGGCAACCGCAGCTACGAGTTCCTCGACCGCCTCACATCGATTGCGATCCCGCGCATCCGCGACTTCCGCGGGCTGAACTCGCGCTCGTTCGACGGCCACGGCAACTACTCGATGGGCGTGCGCGAGCAGATCATCTTCCCGGAAATCGACTACGACGCGATCGACCAGGTGCGCGGTATCGACATCACGATCACCACGAGCGCCAAAACCGATCTCGAGGCGTTCACCCTGCTGCACGCGCTCGGCATGCCGTTCGGCGCCGACGGTCGTCCTGCCGGCTTCGACGACGGCGCTGAGGACTCCACCGCAAACAACCAAGAGAGCACAGACTGATGGCCAAGACATCTCTGCGCGTCAAGCAGATGCGCAAGCCGAAGTTCAAGACGCGCGCATATACTCGCTGTAGGCGCTGCGGCCGCCCGCACTCGGTGTATCGCAAGTTCGGGATCTGCCGCATCTGCTTGCGGGAGCTCGCTCACAACGGCCAGATCCCCGGGATGACCAAGTCCTCCTGGTAGGCCGCTTCTACAAGCATCCACTTCAAATCTCCACGACCCAACACAACAGCCCGAGACCGCCATGTCGATGACAGACCCGATAGCCGACTTCCTGACGCGCATTCGCAACGCGATCCACGCCGCCCACGAGACGGTCGAGATCCCCGCGTCCAAGCTCAAGGGCGAGATCGCGCGCATCCTCACCGAGCAGGGCTACATCGAGTCGTGGTCGGTCGCCCCCGCGCCCGACGGCGCCGGGCAGCTGATCGAGATCCGCCTGAAGTACACCGACGCCCGTCGCTCTGCCATCTCCGGCCTGCAGCGCGTATCCACTCCCGGCCGCCGCACGTATGTCGATGCGCAGAGCATCCCCAAGGTGCTCGGCGGCATGGGCACGGCGATCGTTTCCACCTCCAAGGGCGTCATGACCGGCCACGACGCCCGGGCAGAGGGCGTCGGCGGCGAGGTACTGGCGAGGGTCTGGTAGGCGAGATGTCGAGAATCGGCAGACAACCGATCGCCGTCCCGAGCGGCGTCACCGTGACGATCGAGCCCGAGTCGGTGAGCGTCAAGGGACCCAAGGGCGAGCTGTCCGAGCGGATCCCGCGCGACATCGAGGTCGTGCAAGAGGACGGGCGACTGCTCGTCAAGCGTCCGACCGATCGTGGCGAGCACCGCGCGCTTCACGGGCTCACCCGCTCGCTCGTCGCCAACATGGTGCAGGGCGTCACAGCCGGCTACGAGAAGCGCTTGGAGATCCAGGGCGTCGGATATAGGGCTCAGATGAAGGGCAAGAACCTCGAGCTGGCGGTCGGCTATTCACACCCGGTGCCGATCCCCGCGCCCGATGGCATCGAATTCGAAGTGCCCCAGCCCACGCGCATCGTGGTCAAGGGCATCTCCAAGCAGCGCGTCGGCGAGATCGCCGCAATCATCCGCAAGCAGCGTCCGCCGGAGCCCTACAAGGGCAAGGGCATCCGCTACGAGGGCGAGTACGTCGCCCGAAAGGTGGGCAAGCGCGCATGAGCGTCCTCACCAAGGAGGCCCGCCGGCTCAAACGGCGCCGTCGCGTGCGCGCGAAGGTGTCGGGCACGTCCACCCGTCCGCGCATCTCCATCTTCCGCTCCAATCGCGGCCTCTCGGCTCAGCTGATCGACGACGTCGCCAGCCACACGCTCGCAGCCGTCAACTGGCACGAGGCTGACCTGCGCAGCCTGGGGCGCGCCGAGCGCACCCAGCGCGCCGGGCAGCTGCTCGCCGAGCGCGCCAAGGCGGCAGGCATCTCCGAGGCTGTGTTCGACCGCGGCGGCTACCGCTACCACGGTCACGTTCGCGCCTTCGCCGAGGCCGTGCGCGAGGCCGGCATCAACGTCTAAACCGCTTTCGCCCCGCTACCCTCTCCTACTTCCCATGCCCATGAACAGAACAGTCAACCCCGCCGGCCTCGACCTGCAAGAGCGTGTCGTGGAGATCAACCGCGTCGCCAAGGTGGTCAAGGGCGGTCGGCGCTTCTCATTCACCGCCCTGGTGGTCGTCGGCGACGAGCGCGAAGTCGTGGGCATCGGCTACGGCAAGGCCAACGAGGTCCCGCTCGCGATCCAGAAGGGTGTCGAGCGCGCCAAGAAGGATCTGTTCCGCGTGCCCAAGCACGGCAGCACCATCACCCACCAGACCACCGGCATCTTCGGATCGGGTCGAGTGTTTCTGA
Organism: Solirubrobacteraceae bacterium; assembly: GCA_051955355.1. Lineage (GTDB taxonomy): Bacteria > Actinomycetota > Thermoleophilia > Solirubrobacterales > Solirubrobacteraceae > Palsa-744. Next base: position 56,673 of record JBQCGU010000052.1, read on the forward strand.
AGCCAGCCGCCCCCGGTACCGGTGTGATCGCCGGCGGAGGCGTGCGCGCGGTGCTCGAGCTTGCGGGCATCCACGACATCCTGTCCAAGAGCCTTGGCACGCAGAACCCCATCAACCTGGTGAAGGCCACCATCGAAGGCTTGCGCGGGTTGCGCACGCCCGACGAGGTGGCAGAGCTGCGCGGCCTGTCGATCGCCAAGGTGCTCGGGTTGAGCGCCGCCCCCGCCAACGGCGCCGCCGAGGCGCAGGGCGAGGACGCCGCCGCAGGCAGCGGCGAGCAGGCGGCAGGTGCGTCCGAGTCGGAGACACCGAACACCGCCGGCGAGTCCGCGGAGGCGTCCGCCTGATGGCCAAGCTGCTTGTCACCCAGCGCCTCTCCAGAAACGGCGCCAAAAAGCGCCAGCTCGACACCCTGCGCTCGATCGGCTTGCGCCGGATCGGGCACACGGTGGAGGTCGAGGACTGCGCTCCCGCGCGTGGCATGCTGCACGCGGTTCGTCATCTGATCGAGGTTCAGGAGCAGTCATGAGCCCCGCCAAGAACGCCAAGCCCGTGGAGGCTGAGGAGCAGGAGCGCATCGGTTTGCACTCCCTGGCGCCTGCCCCAGGCAGCCGTCGTCCGCGCAAGCGCGTGGGCCGCGGCGAAGGCTCAGGCACGGGAAAGACCGCCGGCAGAGGCCAGAAGGGCGCTGGATCGCGCTCGGGTTCCAAGCGCCGTGCACGCTTCGAGGGTGGCCAGATGCCGATCCACATGCGTATGCGCAAGCTGCGCGGTCCGCACATGAAGAAGTCGATGCCGTTCGAGCCGTTCCGCACGCACACGCAGGCGGTCAACCTCTTTTCGCTTCAGGAGCGCTTCGAGTCGGGCACCGAGGTGACGCTCGAGCTGCTGCGCGCCAAGGGGCTTGGCACGCGCAAGGACATCCCGGTCAAGGTGCTCGCCAAGGGCGAGCTCAGCAAGCCGCTCACCGTTCACGCCCATGCCTTCAGCGCCACCGCGCGCGAGCGCATCGAGGCGGCTGGCGGCACCTGCAAGCTGATCGACAGCTAGAATCGGCTGACGACCGGGGGCGCAGCGGCTGTGAGGCCGCCGCCTGACCGGGCGACAAAGCCATGCTGTCAACCATCCTCAGCGCATTCCAAGTAGCGGACATCCGCAAGAAGCTCCTGTTCACAGCGGGCATGCTGCTGATCTACCGGCTGGGCTCGCACGTCCCCGTGCCGGGGGTGAACGTCACGGCGGTGCACAACCTGCAGACGCAGCTCGGCGGCAACGGCATCCTTGGGCTGCTCAACACGTTCTCGGGCGGCAGCCTCTCGCGTATCGCGATCTTCGCGCTGGGCATCATGCCCTACATCACCGCCTCGATCATCCTGCAGCTGCTGCAGGTGGTGGTGCCCTCCATCGAGAAGCTCTCCAAGGAAGGCGAAGTGGGGCAGGCGCGCATCACCCAGTACACGCGCTATCTGACCGTAGGGCTGGCGTTCGCCCAGTCGATCGGCTACGTGTTCCTGTTCCACTCACTGCAAGCCAACAGCGGCGAATCGGTCGTCAAGCACTTCGACGCTCCCCACATCTTGCTGATCGTGATCTGCCTGACCGCGGGCTGCGTGCTGCTCATGTGGATCGGCGAGCTGATCACCCAGCGCGGCATCGGCAACGGCATCTCGCTGCTGATCTTCGCCTCGATCGTCTCGCGCCTGCCCTCGGGCGTCTCGCTTTGGTGGGAAAGCCAAGACCAGGTTTTCAAGGTGATGATGCCGTTCATCGTGCTCGGTGTCGTGGCGGGCATCGTGTTCGTGATGGAGGGTCAGCGCCGCATCCCGATCCAGTACGCCAAGCGTGTGATCGGACGGCGCATGAGCGAGGGCGGCCAGACCTACCTGCCGCTGCGCGTGAACATGGCGGGCGTGATCCCGGTGATCTTCGCCGCCTCGATCATGGCGTTCCCGCCCACCGTCGGTCAGCTGATCCACACGCCGTGGGCGAAAAGCATGTCCGACTTCTTCTCACCCAACGGCTGGCACTTCATCGTGGGCGAGTCGATCTTCATCATCATCTTCACCTACTTCTACACCGCCGTCACGTTCAACCCGGTCGACCAGGCGGACAACCTCAAGAAGTACGGCGGCTTCATCCCAGGTGTCCGACCGGGACGCCCGACGGCTGAATTCCTCGACCGCATCCTAGCCCGCCTGACGTTCCCGGGAGCGCTCTTCTTGGCGGCGGTTGCCGCCCTCCCGATGATCCTGATCGCGCGCACGCATCAGCAGTTCGCCTTCGGCGGAACCTCGATCCTGATCGCAATCGGGGTCGCGCTGGAAACGATGAAGCAGCTCGAGGCACAGCTGATGATGCGCAGCTACGAGGGCTTTTTGCGCTAGCCGCCGACGTCGCCTTGGCTTGGCGGCAGTCTTGCGCGTGTGGCGTCGGGTCGTGCCCGATGCGCTCCCCCGCCGCAGCGGTTACCCTGCGCGGAGTGTCTGAGCTGAATCTCATCCTGCTGGGAGCCCCCGGTGCAGGCAAGGGCACCCAAGCCGAACGCCTGCAGCAGGACTTCGGGCTGGCGCACATCTCCACCGGAGACATGCTGCGCGCACAGGTGGCCGAGGGCACGGAGCTCGGGCGCAAGGCCAAGCAGTACATGGACGCAGGAGAGCTCGTGCCCGACGAGGTGATCCTCGGCATGATCGATCAGCGCATCTCCGAGCAGGATGCGCGCGAAGGATTCCTGCTCGACGGCTTTCCGCGCAACGTCAACCAGGCTGAGGCGCTCGAGCGCACGCTGTCCGGCTCGGAACGGCGGCTCACCGGAGCGCTGCTGATCGAGGTGGCTGACGAAGAGGTCGTGCGGCGCTTGAGCGGGCGGCGAGTGTGCCTGAAGGGCGGCCACGTCTACCACGTGGAGTTCGACCCGCCCAAGCACGAGGGCATCTGCGACCAGGACGGCTCGCGGCTGATCCAGCGCGACGACGACAAAGAGGACGTGATCCGCCGTCGCCTGGAGGTGTACGCGCGCCAGACCGCTCCGCTGATCGACCACTACGAGGCCGCCGGTCTGTTGCGGCGCTTCGACGGACAGCGCGATCCAAACGAGGTGCACGACCGCATCAGGGCGGCGGTTGCCACGCTGCGGCTGGAGGAGACCCTCTAGCGTCCTGCTCGCCGGCGGTTCTCGCCGGCGCCCACGCGCGCCCCTGGCGCAAGCGGTCGGCGGATAAGCTCCTGGGGTGATCGTCGAGAAGTCGCCGCAGGAGATCGAGAAGATGGCTGCCTCCGGCGCGATCCTGGCTGCCACGCTCGACATGATCGAGAGCAAGATCCGGCCGGGCGTCAGCACCGAGGAGCTCGACCAGTCTGCCGAGCGCTTCATCCGCTCGCGCGGAGCCATCCCCACCTTCAAGGGCTACCGGGGCTTCCCGGGCTCGATCTGCGCCTCGCCGAATGCGATGGTGGTGCACGGCATCCCCGGCCGCTACCGGCTGCAGGAAGGAGACATCCTGTCGGTCGATGTCGGCGTCACGCTCGATGGGTGGGTGGCGGATGCCGCACGCACGTTTGCAGTGGGCACGATCGACCCTGCCAGCGAAAACCTGTTGAGCGCCACCGAGCAGGCGCTGTTCGCGGGCGTTGAGCAGTGCATCCCGGGCAATCGGATCGGCGACATCTCGCACGCCGTCCAGAAGGTGGCCGAGGGGGCTGGGTTGGCGGTGGTGCGCTCGCTCGTGGGGCATGGAGTGGGCAAAGACATGCACGAAGAGCCCCAGGTGCCCAACTACGGGCGCGCAGGCAAGGGTCCGCAGCTGCGCGAGGGCATGGTGCTCGCGATCGAGCCGATGACCACCGCGGGGCGCCCGGCGGTGCGCGTGGCGGGCGACGGCTGGGCGATCTTCTCCCAGGACGGCTCGCCGGCGGCGCACTTCGAGTTCACCGTGGCAGCCACCGCTCAGGGTCCGCGAATCCTCACGCCGTGGCACCTGAGCGCCGCCGAGCGGGGCACCGGGACGCCGAACTCCGAGGCGGGAATGCCTGCGGGCGAGGTGTCAGCCGCGCAAAGCCGATAGTGCTACCATCCGCTGTCCTGCCCGAATGCGAGCAAGTTGGCGCATGCGGGCGATAGCCTCGACACGGTAGCGGCAGCCGCCCCGGCAGCCAGAGCCGGGTCGTGGGGACCAGAGCCGAAAGGGATCATGAAGGTAAGACCGTCGGTGAAGCCGATGTGCGAGAAGTGCAGGATCATCCGCCGCCACAAAGCGGTTCTGGTGATCTGCCAGAACAAGCGCCACAAGCAGAGGCAGGGCTAGCGCGATGGCTCGTATCGCGGGCGTCAACCTGCCCTTGAACAAGCGCTCGGAAATCGGCCTGACCTACATCTACGGCATCGGCCGCTCCACCTCCGCCAAGCTGCTCTCAGAGCTCGCCATCAGCCCTGACACCTACGTGCGCGATCTCACCGAGGACGAGGTGGGCCGCCTGCGCGACAAGATCGACGCCGCGCTCACGGTCGAGGGCGACCTGCGCCGCGAACGCTCGCAAGACATCAAGCGCCTGCAGGAGATCGCCTGCTATCGCGGCCTGCGCCACCGCCGCGGCCTGCCGGTGCGCGGTCAGAAGACGAAGACCAACGCGCGCACGCGCAAGGGTCCCAAGCGCATGCAGGTTGCGGGCAAGAAGAAGGTGAAGAAGTAATGGCCGCTCCCAAGCGCCCCGCGAAGGGCCGTCGCAAGCAGAAGAAGAACATCCCGGTCGGCCAGGCACACATCAAGACGTCGTTCAACAACACGATCGTCTCGCTCACCGACACCCACGGAAACGTGATTGCCTGGGAGTCCGCCGGCGGAGCCGGGTTCAAGGGATCGCGCAAGTCGACCCCGTTCGCAGCCCAGGTGACCGCCGACGCTGCCGCGCGCAAGGGCATGGAACAGGGCTTGCAGAAGGTGGAGGTATTCGTCAAGGGTCCGGGCTCGGGCCGCGAGACCGCCATCCGCTCCCTGCAGGCCGCCGGTCTGGAGGTAAGCGGCGTCAAGGACGTCACTCCACAGGCCCACAACGGGTGCCGCCCCCGCAAGCGGCGCCGAGTGTAAGGAACCCGCTAATGGCCAGAGACACAAGCCCACAGTGCAAGCAGTGCCGCCGCGAGGGACAGAAGCTGTTCCTCAAGGGTGAGCGCTGCCTCACCGACAAGTGCGGCGTCGAGCGACGCTCCTACCCGCCCGGCGAGCACGGGCGCGGTCGCCAGAAGCAGAGCGAGTACCGCATCCAGCTGCGCGAGAAGCAGAAGGCGCGCCGCTATTACGGGGTGCTCGAGAAACAGTTCCACGGCTACTACGAGAAGGCGTCGCGCCAGCCCGGCATCACGGGCGAGAACCTGCTCGCGCTGCTGGAGTGCCGTTTCGACAACGTGCTCGTGCGGCTCGGCTTCGCCGCCTCCCGCCGCCAGGCGCGCCAGCTGATCCGCCACGGCCACTGGACGATCAACGGTCGGCGCGTGGACATACCCAGCTACCAGGTCAAGCCGGGCGACGTGATCGCCATCAAGGCGGGCACGCCCGCCACGCAGGTGATCAAGGACGCCACCGAGCTGACCGGACAGATTCCCGCGTGGCTCCAGGCCGACCACGAGTCGCTCACGGCCAAGGTGCTGCGCAAGCCGGAGCGGCGCGAGGTGGCTGCCCCGGTGCAGGAGCAGCTCATCGTCGAGCTGTACTCGAAGTAGGCGCTACCCCGCGCCGGCGCCCTAGAGCGGCGGCGCGTCCACAGCCGGTGCTCCTCGGACGCCGGTCAGAGACCAAAACGACGTTAGGACCCTGATGCTCGACTTCCAAATCCCCCGGATCACAAGCGAGTCCGTGGAGCAGAACCGTGGCACGTTCACCATCGAGCCGCTCGACCGCGGCTTCGGCTACACGTTCGGCAACTCATTGAGGCGCGTGCTGCTCTCCTCGCTGGCGGGCGCCGCGGTTACGAGCGTGCGCATCGAGGGGGTTGCGCACGAGTTCTCCACCGTCCCCGGCGTCAAGGAGGACGTGACCGACATCGTGCTGAACCTGAAGGGCATCGTCTGCCGCATGCACTCAGACGCCTCCGAGGTGGAGGCGCCGCTCGTCGTCACCGGCCCCGGTGAGATAACGGGCAAGGACATCGACCTGCCCGCCGGCGTGGAGGTGCTCAACCCGGACGTGCACATCGCCACGCTGGAGAAGAAGACCAAGCTCGAGCTCTACATGACCATCGGTCGTGGCCGCGGCTACCGTCCGGCGGAGGAGAACAAGTCGCCCGATCAGCCGATCGGCGTGATCCCGATCGATTCGATCTTCTCGCCCGTGCGCCGTGTGGCGTACGCGGTGGAGCAGGCGCGTGTCGGCCAGAAGACCGACTTCGACAAGCTCACGCTCGACATCGAGACAGACGGGTCGATCGACCCCCAGGCGGCTCTGCGCGAGGCTGCGGAGATCCTGATCTCCCAGCTTGCGATCTTCACCGACGCCGACCGCATTCAGGAGCTGCGCGCCACACCGGGCGGCCAGCTCGACGGGCATGGCGCCGCTGCCGCCGCCGGCGCTGCCGGCCAGCCCGCGCTCCAGGGTGAGGAGTGGAACATCCTGATCGAGGAGCTCGAGCTCGGGGTGCGCTCGTACAACTGCCTCAAGCGCGCCGGCATCCAGACGGTGGGCGATCTGATCTCCAAGTCCGAGGGCGAGCTCGCGGCGATCCCGAACTTCGGCAAGAAGTCGATCGACGAGGTTGTCGAGACCTTGGAGGGCCGGGGCCTTTCCCTGCGCCAGGACTGAGCTGGACGCCGCTCGGCGGCGCAAGGCTTACACTGACAACTCGCCATGAGACACCAAAAGACCCGCAACAAGCTCAGCCGCGACTCCGCTCATCGCAAGGCGCTGCTCATGAACCTCATCAAGGAGGTGCTCGAGCACGAGCGCATCAAGACGAGCGAAGCCAAGGCCAAGGCGGTCAAGCCCGAGATCGAGAAGCTGATCACGCTCGCCAAGCGCGGCGATCTGCATGCGCGCCGGCAGGCTCTCTCAGCGCTGTCGCAGGACAAGTTCGCCGTGCACCGGCTGTTCGAGGAGGTGGCGCCGCGCTACGCCGATCGTCCAGGGGGCTACACCCGGATCTTGAAGCTCGGCCCGCGTCGCTCCGACGCGACCGAGATGGTGTACCTAGAGCTGGTCTAGCTGTTGTGCCCGGTGACGTCCCGAACGCGGGCGCGGGGTGGCCGGTTGCCGAGCGCTGAGTGGGTGCGGCGCTCGTTGTAGTGGTTGATCCAGTGTGGCAGGGCTTGCGCGCGGGCGTCGGATGAGGCGTATTGCAA
>JBQCGU010000053.1:0-25561 GCA_051955355.1 Solirubrobacteraceae bacterium
CCACCGCTCGCAGTAGACGATCGGGATCGGCGTTCCCCACGAACGCTGCCTGGAGATCGAGAAGTCACCCGAGCGATATCGCACCGCCTCGCGCACGCCCTTGGGTATCGCGCTCGAAGGAGCGCCAACCGACGGCGTTGCATCCGATGGCACCCCGCCGTCCTGTCCCGCCGCGGGCTCCGCGTCGACCGAATCGCCGAACAGCCGCTGGGCGATCACGGCATCGGTGCTGTCCTGTGCCGGTATGCCCAGCACGGCGGTCGCACCGAAGCGTCCGTCCACCATAGGGGAGATCAGCAGCGGCAGAGGCTCCTCGCCGGCGGGCGAGAGCAGGTGGTGGCCGGTGTCGATCACCGGCAGCGTCTCCGCGTCGCGCGCGGCGCGCTCGAGACCCCCCGAGCGCAGCTCCTCCAGACGCTTGCGCACCTCCGGCTGGCTCGTCCAGCGCTCGACGTCGGGGTGCTTGGGGGACATCACCACGAAGCGCGCCTGCTCGATCGACTCGCGATGCGGCGTGAACACCGTCACCTGTCGACCCTGCTCGTCGTGCAGGTCGAGCTCCACCCCGTCGATGCGTCCGAGCACGAAGCGCTGGGAGGCGAGCGCATTCTCGTCCCAGATGCCGCCCTCTTCCAGCTCCTCCAGTTTGCTGTCGTTCTCGGGCACGTACGCGCTCAGGCGCAGATACCACTGTGGACGCTCGATCAGCCTGACCGGGTTGTGGCAGCGCCAGCATGTCCCGTTCTCCACCTGAATGGTGGCGAGTGTGGTCTGGCAGGTGTCGCACCAGTCGACGTTGCCCGTCCCCCGGTATACGAGCCCGGCGTCGAGCAAGGTGAGGAACAGCCACTGCGACCAGCGATACATCACCGCGTCGGAGCTCATGAACGAGCGCTCCCAGTCAAACGAGAAGCCGAGCCGGCGCAACTGCGCGGTCATGTGCTGCGCACAGCGGTTCACCCACTCGCTCGGCGACACCTGCTGGGCGATCGCGCCCAGCTCCGCAGGCAGGCCGAAGGAGTCGAACCCGAACGCGAACAGCACGTCCTCGCCCCGTGCGCGGCAGAAGCGCGCGTACGCATCCCCGATCGAGTAGCTGCGCACGTGTCCCATGTGGATGTTGCCCGAGGTGAACGGCGCAGACGGCTTTATGTACTTGCGCCGGCGAGTGTCTCCAATCGGCGGGGTTCGGTGCGCGCCAGCCGCCTCCCACGCCTGCTGGCGGGCGGCCTCGATCGCGTGTGGCTCATACACGCGCGCGCGCCCGTTGCCTGGGCTGTCGACTGTAGGGTCCACGAAGGAAATGGTGACAGGCCGATGCTCCGGTCGCGACTGGGGCCGCTGGTATGCTCGCGTCAGACTTGAACTGCGCCACTGAAGAAGCTCCCGCGGCGCCTCGCCGCACCTCATTCGGCCCCGCCCTGTGCGGGGTCGTCTCGTCCCACGTGTCCGCCGCAAACGCAAGGAATCCTCGATGGAAGTAGAGATTGGCCGCGGCAAGACCGCCCGCCGCGCATATGGCTTCGACGACATCGCGATCGTGCCGTCCCGGCGCACGCGCGACCCCGACGACATCGACATCTCATGGAAGCTCGGCCCCTATCAGTTCGAGCTGCCGCTCATGGCTTCGGCGATGGATGGTGTCGTCTCCCCGCAAACCGCCGGCATCATCGGCAAGCTCGGCGGCCTGGCGGTGCTCAACTTGGAGGGCATCTTCACCCGCTACGAGGACGCTGAGGAGCAGCTCGAGCGGATCGCCGCGCTGCCCAAGGACCTCGCCACGCGCGAGATGCAGGACATCTACCGCGAGCCGGTCAAGCCCGAGCTGATCGCCCAGCGCATCCGCGAGATCAAAGAGCAGAAGGTTGTCGTCGCCGCGTCGCTGACGCCTCAGCGGGTGCTCGAGTATCACGAGATCGCGTTGGAGGCAGGGCTCGACGTGCTCGTCATCCAGGGCACGGTCGTCTCCGGCGAACATGTGTCGAGCGTGTCCGAGCCGCTCAACCTGAAGGAGTTCATCCCCTCGCTCGACGTGCCGGTGGTGGTCGGTGGCTGCGCCTCGTTCCAGACGGGCCTTCACCTGATGCGCACCGGCGCCGCCGGCGTGCTCGTCGGCGTCGGTCCGGGCGCTGCCTGCACCACCCGTGGGGTGCTCGGCATCGGTGTGCCGCAGGCAACCGCGATCGCCGACGTGGCGCACGCTCGCTCGACGCACATGCTCGAGACCGGCGAGTACTGCCAGGTGATCGCCGACGGAGGCATGCGCAACGGTGGCGACGTCTCCAAGGCGATCGCGCTCGGCGCCGACGCCGTCATGATCGGCTCGCCGCTGGCACGCGCCCACGAAGCGCCCGGTCGGGGCTATCACTGGGGGATGGCCACGTTCCATCCGACGCTGCCGCGCGGCGCGCGGGTTGCCACGACTCAGAACGGCACGCTCGAGGAGATCCTGGTCGGGCCGGCGCGTGAGAACGACGGCACGTTCAACCTGTTCGGCGGTCTGCGCACCTCGATGGCCACCTGCGGGCACAAGGACCTCGCCGAGTTCAACCGCGCCGAGGTCGTGATCGCTCCTGCCCTGCAAACCGAGGGCAAGCAGCTCCAGCGCGATCAGGCGGTCGGGATGGGCTCGAACGGTAAGGCAGCCTCGGCAGTCAATGAGTGAGGCCGCCGCCACCGCACCGGCGGCTCAAGCCCCGCTGGGGCGCTCGGCGGCGAGTCAGGAGATATTGGTCCTCGACTACGGTGGCCAGTACTCGCAGCTGATCGCCCGGCGCGTGCGCGACTGCGGCGTGTTCTCCGAGCTGCTGCCGCATCACGTCCCGCTCGAACAGGTCGCGGCGCGCAAACCCGCCGGGGTGATCCTCTCCGGCGGCCCGGCTTCGGTGTATGCGCCCGGTGCCCCGCGCCTGGAGCGTGGCGTGCTGGAGCTCGGTGTCCCGGTGCTGGGCATCTGCTACGGCATGCAGCTGCTCGTGCACGAGCTCGGCGGACGCGTCGAGCAGGCGGAGGTTGGCGAGTTCGGTCGCTCCGACCTGACGGTGTCCGAGCCGGGCGTGCTGCTCGCCGGGCTGCCGAGTGAGCAGACCTGCTGGATGTCTCACCGCGACACCGTTTTCGAGCCCCCGCCCGGATTCACTGCGCTGGCGTCTTCGAGCGCCTCCCCCGTGGCGGCTGTGGAGAGCGCCGAGCGCGGGGTGTACGGCATCCAGTTCCACCCCGAGGTCGTCCACACGCCCTACGGTCAGGACATCCTCACGCGCTTCCTGACCGACATCTGCGGCTGCGAGCGCAACTGGTCGCCGGCGTCGATCGTCGAAGAGCAGATCGCGCGCATCCGCGAGCAGGTGGGGGAGGGGCGCGTGATCTGCGGCCTGTCCGGCGGCGTCGACTCCTCGGTGGCGGCGTTGCTCGTGCACCGTGCCGTCGGCGATCAGCTCACCTGCGTGTTCGTCGACCACGGGCTGATGCGCAAGGGCGAGGGCGAGCAGGTGATAAGCGCCTTCCGTGACACGTTCCACGTGCCGCTCGTCGCTGTCGACGCCGAGGAGCGTTTCCTGTCCAAGCTGAAAGGCATCGACGAGCCCGAGGCCAAGCGCAAGCTGATCGGTGCCGAGTTCATCCGCGTCTTCGAGGAGGAGGCGGCGAAGCTCTCCGCCGATGAGCCGGTGCGCTTCCTCGTGCAGGGGACGCTCTACTCGGATGTGATCGAGTCCGGAGGGGGCACGGGCGCCGCCACGATCAAGTCCCACCACAACGTCGGCGGCCTGCCCGAGGACATGCAGTTCGAGCTCGTCGAGCCGCTGCGCACGCTGTTCAAGGACGAGGCGCGCGCGGTCGGCGCCGAGCTGGGCCTGCCCGAGCGCCTGGTCTGGCGCCAGCCGTTTCCCGGACCCGGGCTTGCGATCCGCGTGATCGGTGGAGAGGCAACCCGCGAGCGTCTGGATCTGCTGCGCGAGGCCGACTACATCCTGCAGGACGAGATCCGCAAGGCGGGCCTCTACCGCGAGCTGTGGCAGTCCTTCTGCGTGCTCCCCGACGTGCGCACGGTGGGGGTGCAGGGCGACGAGCGCACATACGGCTATGTCGTGGTGATCCGCGCGGTCACCTCCGACGACGCGATGACCGCCGACTGGGCGAGGCTGCCCTACGACCTGCTCGAGACGATCGCCTCGCGCATGATCAACGAGCTGCGCGAGGTCAACCGGGTGGTGCTCGACATAACGTCAAAGCCCCCGGGCACGATCGAGTGGGAGTGAGCTCGGCGCGCAAGTGCAGCCTCTCCCGGCTGGTGGGCTACAGGTCGAGGTCGGCATACACGAGCGCGTGATCTGAGGCGGCGTTCTCGATACCGCCGCCGTGCTCGGGCTGCATCGATTCATACATCGCCCAGGCGCCCGTCTTCGTCCAGGTCCCCTTGCGGTATATCCCCGCGCGCTGTAGGCGGTCGAATAGGGCGGGGGAGAGCAGGATGTAATCGAATTGCTTCCTGCCTTCGTCATAGGTGCCGGTGAGGCGGCCGTCGCCAGCGGACGCTTCGTCGGATCGGCCATCGTCGAACTCCGAGGATTCCGTGATGTCCCGCAGCCCGGTCGACAGCAGCGGTTGCAGGGAGTCTGAGTCCGGGGTGGCATTGAGATCGCCGACTACGGCTACGTTCTCGTGCCCTTCTCCGGCGAGGCGAGCGCAGATCTCGGCGACGCGCGCCGACTGGCGTTTGCGCTTGGCGTCGTTCTGCTCCTTCGAGCCGATTTGGCTCTTGAAGTGGTTCACGAGGATCACGATGTTGGCGCCAGACCCGCTCAGAACAGTGTGCTCGGCGCAGTCTCGACTGAAGATCGCATGGCCTTTCTCGTCTGCGTCGTCCACGTGAGTTCGGAGGTCGTCGATCTCCCAACCTTTGCGACTCAGCAAACCCACGTTGATTCCACGCAAATCGTTGCCTTCCATCTCTCGCGCGTGCTCGTAGCGCTGGTTGGCCGGCGCTTTGATGACGTCTTTTGCGAGCGTGCGCAGCGCCGCCCGACTCTCGATCTCCACGATCGCCTGCACGTCGGCGCCAACGTCGGCGATGACCCGGCCCGTGTTCTCCGTTGCTTCGTCGGACAGCAGCCCCTTGCGAAGCTCCACCCACCCCATCCAATCGGCGCGTCCGGTGGCGCTCACCTCCAACTTGCCGCCGTGTCGCTCGACGAGATGGCCGTGATTCTGGCGTAAGCGTTCTCGTCCGAGCGCTCGAGCCCCAGGGCTTGGAGGCTCGCGACAATCTGGTTCTTCCAGGGGCCGTAGTCGTCCTTTGCGATCAGCTCGGTAATGGTGGCGTAGCCCTCGAGCACGTCATCTAAGCTGGCGCGCCCCGGCAGGGCGAGCGCCAGTGGCCGCTCGAACAGGTTGTCGACGTTGTAGGTAGCGAGTCGCATGAGAGCCTCCGGCGATCGGTATCGAAGAACCGATGCTGCATGCGTCCAATAGTTCGAACATCGGGATCTCACCGCTGGTCGCTTACGGCTTATGCGCACCCGCTGCCATATGCGATGGATGCAGCCGCGCCGCGAACCGGTGCGACTTCGCCTATCATGCGTCGTCGCGCCGCGCGCCGTCTTCGCGTGGCCTTTTTCACGTCATGAAGACCTACGTAGCCAAGCCCACCGATCGCGAGCGCAACTGGCTCGTCGTCGACGCCAACGGTCAGACGCTCGGCCGTCTGGCGACCCAGATCGCCGACGCTCTGCGCGGCAAGCGCAAGCCCGCCTACACGCCGCACATCGACACGGGCGACTTCGTCGTGGTGGTGAACGCCGAGAAGGTGTCTGTCAGCGGCAACAAGCGAGCAGACAAGCGCTACTACCGCCACTCCGGCTTTCCCGGCGGCCTGCGCTCGCGCAGCTTCGAGGAAATGATCCAGCGGCGCCCCGAGGAGGTCATCCGCTTGGCGGTGCGCGGCATGATGCCCCGCAACCGGCTTGCTCGCAAGCAGCTCACCAAGCTGAAGATCTACGCTGGCCCGGAGCACCCGCACGTAGCCCAGAAACCGCAACCCATGGAGATCGAGGCCTGATGGCCGACGAGCCCGACACACAGCAGCCCTCCGAGGAGGAGCACACCTCCGAGTCGACCGCCGCCGCCGAGCAGCCTTCCGAGGCGCCGGCTGCCGAGCAGCCTTCCGAGGCTTCCCCCGCCGCGCCCTTGGCTGAGGACGCGCCGGTCGCGGAGGCGTCCGCTGAGCAGGCCCCCGCCGCCGAGGAGCAGCCGCAGGCCGACGCAGAGCCGGAGGAGGAGCAGGAGGAGCAGCCCGCCGCTCCACGCGAGAAGCCGGCGGTTCCGGGCGCTCACCTCGAAGTGGACATCGTGCCCGAGGGAGTCGACCCGCTTGCACGCGAGCAGCCTGCCGATCCCTATGCGATCGAGGAGTACGAGGAGCCGCAGGCAGCTCAGGGCGAAGAGGAGCCGGACGACGGAGCCGAGCTCGCCCAGCCGATCGCCACGGCTGCCATCGACCTGGCCGCCGGGGCTCGCTACCGGGCCACGGGCAAGCGCAAGACCGCTATCGCTCGAGTCACCGTCAAGCCGGGCAGCGGCAGCTACACGATCAACGGCCGCACGCTCGAGGAATACTTCCCGCGCGTCACGCTGCAGCGCAACATCCGCCAGCCCCTGGAGACGGTGGGCTACGAGGAGCGCATGGATGTTGTGGCAAGGCTGCACGGCAGCGGCATCTCCGCTCAGGCCGGGGCGCTGCGCCATGGCATCTCCAGAGCGCTGCTCGAGGCCGACCCCAACCTGCGCGGCGAGCTCAAGCGCCGCGGGTTCTTGACGCGCGACTCGCGCGCCAAGGAGCGCAAGAAGGCCGGGTTGAAGAAGGCTCGCAAGCGGCCACAGTTCTCCAAGCGGTAGGCGGAGAGCGGTTTCGCCTCCGACGGGGGGTCGCTTCGCGGCGGCTGTCGGATTCGAATACCGTCCCGCCTCAGCGATCCCTTTTGTTCTTGTCGATCGTCGAGCTGACATGACCCGCAAGCTGTTCGGGACAGATGGTGTTAGGGGAGTGGCGGGGGAGCTGCTCACTGCTGAGTTGGCGCTTGCGCTTGGGGCGGCGGCTACTCGTCGCACGAAGGTTGCGCATCCGCAGGTGTTGATCGTGCGCGACACGCGCGAGTCGGGGGAGATGCTGCAGGCGGCGGTTGCTGCTGGGGTGAGTGCTGCTGGGGGGGATGCGCTGCTTGGCGGGGTGTTGCCCACGCCCGCGGCTCCCCTGTTGCTCAGGCGCTATGGGTTTGATCTGGCGGTTGTGCTTTCGGCTTCGCACAACCCCTATCAGGACAACGGCATCAAGTTCTTTGCTGGCGATGGCTACAAGCTCTCCGACGAGGATGAGCTGGAGATCGAGCGTGAGCTGGAGCGGCATCTCGCTGCGACTGTCGATGACCCTTCGGGCGCTGCGGGCAGCGTCAGCGGCGGGGGACACGCCGCCGGGGAGGCGCCGCGCATTGGTCGGGTGCGCGAGCTGCGTGGCACTCACGAGGACTATCTGCGCGAGCTGCACACGCGCTTTTGCGATTTGAGCCTCGATGGCGTGAAGGTGTTGCTCGACTGCGCCAACGGAGCCACCTACAAGGTGGCTCCGGAGATCTTCAGGCGGCTGGGCGCTGAGGTGACGGCGCTCGCGGACTTTCCGGATGGGCGCAACATCAACGCCGGCTGCGGCTCCACCCATGTGGAGCGTCTCGGCGAGCTCGTGGTTGGGGGCGGGCACGACATCGGTTTCGCGTTCGACGGGGATGGCGATCGGGTGCTTGCTGTCGACCGCGCCGGGAAGGTTGTGGATGGCGATGAGCTGATGGCGTTGATCGCGCTGCACTTGCGCGAGCGCGGGGTGTTGCACGGCAACGGCATCGTCGTCACCGTGATGACCAACTACGGCTTTCATGCGGCGATGCAGGAGGCGGGGATCGAGGTGGCGCAAACCGGGGTGGGCGACCGCTACGTGCTCGAAGAGCTGCGCAAGCGCGGATGGACGCTCGGCGGCGAGCAGTCGGGTCACATCATCGAGATGGGCTTCAACAGCACGGGCGACGGGGTCGCCGGTGCGCTGCTCACGCTCGAGGCGCTCGGTGGAGGCGACTTGAGCGAGCGCCATGCGATGAGCAAGCTGCCCCAGCGCCTGGTGAACGTGCGCGTGCGCGACCGTAACGCGCTCGCCGATGCGAACGGGGTGAGCGAGGCGGTTCGCGGCGAGGACGAGGCTCTGCGGGGACGTGGGCGCGTGCTCGTGCGGCCGAGCGGCACCGAGCCGCTGGTGCGGGTGATGGTGGAGGCGCCGAGCGAGCTGGAGGCCGAGCAGGTGTGCGAACGGCTGGTGTCGGTCATCGAGCGCGAGCTGGGCTGAGCGGCTCGCTGGTATCTTCGACTCGGTGTGCGGCATTGTTGGCTATGTGGGCAGGCGCCCCGCGCGCGAGCTGCTGCTCTCAGGACTGAAGAAGCTCGAGTACCGCGGCTATGACAGCGCCGGCCTCTCGCTGATCGTCGGCGAGCGCATCGAGGCGGTGCGCGCGGTGGGCAACCTCAGCGCCCTGCACGCCAAGCTCGGAGAGGCGCACGCCCACCCCGGCGAAAGCTCTGACAGCGTCGACAGCGCCGGGGCCGCGTCGACGGCGACGCTCGCCGTGGCGTCCCCGGCATCCACATGGGCGGAGTCCACCACCGGCATCGCGCACACCCGCTGGGCCACGCACGGGCGCGTGAGCGAGGAGAACGCCCACCCACACTACGACTCCGAGGATCGGGTCCACGTGGTGGTGAACGGCATCGTCGAGAACTACATGACGCTCAAGGAGCGGCTCATGGCTGAAGGGTCGGTGTTCACATCGGAAACCGACGCCGAGGTGATCGCCCACCTGATCGCCCGCCGCTTCGGTGGCGACCTGACCGAGGCGGTGCGCGAGGCGTACTCCGAGCTCGAGGGGCACTTTGCGTTCGTGGCGATGAGCGCCGAGCAGCCCGAGCTGCTCGTCGGCGCGCGGCGCGAGTGTCCGCTGGTGGTGGGGTGCGGCGAGCAGGAGCAGTTCGTGGCTTCGGCGGTGCCCGCCTTCCTCGCGCAGACGCGCGTCGTCCAGCACGTGGAGAACGGCGAGCTCGTTGTGCTCACCCCGGACGGCGTGACGCTGCTCACCGCGCAGGGCTCGCCCGTGGAGCGAGCGGTTGAAGAGGTCGATTGGGACGAGGAAACCGCCGAGAAGGGCGGTTATGAGACGTTCATGCTCAAGGAGATCCACGAACAGGCCGACGCGGTGGCCGAGACGGTCGCCGACCGGGTGGCGGGCGGACGGGTGGACCTGAGCGACCACGGAGCGATCGACGAGCGCCTGCTGGCGGACGTCAAGCGAATCGTGATCGTCGCCTGCGGCACCTCCTACCACGCAGGTTTGATCGGGCGCTACGTGATCGAGGAATGGGCACGCGTGCCCGTGGAGATGGACATCGCCTCGGAGTACCGCTATCGCAACCCGGTGGTGGGTCCGGGCGATTTGGTGATCGGCATCTCCCAGTCCGGAGAGACCGCAGACACGCTCGCGGCGATGCGCAAGGCGCGCGAGCGCGGCGCGTCGGTGCTGGCGATCACCAACGTGATGGGCTCGCAAGCGACGCGCGACGCCGACGGGGTGCTGTTCACACGGGCGGGCCTGGAGATAGGAGTGGCTGCCACGAAGACGTTCGTGTGTCAGGTGGCGGTCATCTACCTGCTCGCGCTGCGGCTGGCTGAACTGCGCGACGCGCTCTCCGCGGAGCGCATCGCCGGCCTGGTTGGTGAGATCAAGCGCTTGCCTCATCTGATCGAAGAGGTGATCGCCGGCGTGGCTGAGCCCGCCAAGCAGGTGGCTGAGGAGCATTGGCGCAAGGACTTCTTCCTCTACATCGGCCGCCACGTGGGATTGCCCGTGGCGCTCGAGGGGGCGCTGAAGCTCAAGGAGATCTCCTACATCGCCACGGACGCGTACGCCGCCGGCGAGATGAAGCACGGGCCGATAGCGCTGCTCGATCAGTCCACGCCCGTGGTGTGCGTCGCCACCGACTCGCCCGTGCTCGAGAAGATGGCGTCGAACATGCAGGAGGTGCGCGCTCGCGGCGCGCATGTGATCGCGCTCGTGAGCGCCTCCAACCGCCAGATCGCAAAGCACGTCGACGTGGCGATCGAGGTTCCCGAGGTCGACTGGATGCTCCAGCCGATCCTTGCGGTGATCCCACTGCAGATGATCGCCTATGAGATCGCTCGCCGTCGTGGGCTGAACGTAGACCAGCCGCGCAACCTCGCCAAGACCGTCACCGTCGAGTAGCCCGCTTAGGATCACTGGTCATGGGAGCCATTCCCGACTGGTGTGAGCCACTGCTCGACGCCGAGCAGATGCGGGCAATCGACCGCTGGGCGATCGATCGACAGGGCGTCCCCTCGCTCGATCTGATGGAGCGCGCCGGCGTGGGCGTCGCCGCGGAGGTGGAGCGCGTCGCGCCCGACGGGCCGGTTGCGGTGGTGTGCGGGAAGGGCAACAACGGTGGCGACGGTTTGGTGGTGGCGCGCCTGCTGCGCGAGCGGGCGCGTGAGGTGACGGTCGTGTGTGCGTGCGATCCGAGCGAGCTTTCAGGTGACGCGTGCGCGAACCTGGAGCGCCTGCCCGGCCCACCTCCGCTTCGGCTCGACGAGGGGTCCTCTGAGTGGGTGCTCGCGCTGGAGCACGCCAGTGTGGTCGTCGACGCCCTGCTTGGCACAGGCTTCGAAGGGTCTCCGCGCGGTGAAGTGGGGCAGGCGATTGAGGCGGTGAACCGGGTGGGAGCGCCCGTTGTGAGCGTGGACGTGCCGAGCGGGGTGGACGGGTCCACCGGTGTTGTGCTGGGCACCGCCGTGCACGCCACGATCACCGTCACCTTCCACGCCGACAAGCCCGGGTTGTGGATCGAACCGGGCAAGCGCCACGCGGGCGTGGTGCACACGATCGACATAGGCATTCCGCGCGGCGCTCCCACCGTCACGCAGTGCGGGCTGATCGGGGCGCGTGCGCTGGAGCTGCTGCCGAGCAGGAGCGCGCAATCGACGAAGTTCACGAGCGGACATGTCGCGATCGTGGGCGGATCGTCCGGGCTGATGGGCGCGCCCGCGATGGCGGCGCTCGCGAGCATGCGGGCGGGAGCCGGATACGTCACCGCCTTCCTGCCGAGCTCGCACACCCAGATCGTGGATGGGCAGCTGTTCGAGGTGATGACGCGCGGCTTGCCCGACGCGCTTGGCAGCCTCACCGGGCAAGGCGCCGAGATCGTTCTCGGAGCGCTCTCGCGCGCCGGGGCGCTCGTGCTCGGCCCCGGTCTCGGGCGCGAGCCGGGGGCAGTGGAGCTTGCCCGTGAGCTTGCCGCCAGGGCGCAGCTTGCCACGCTGATCGACGCCGACGGATTGAACGCCCACGCAGGCCGGCTTGCAGGGCTCAGCGCCCGGGAGGCGCCTACGATCCTCACCCCGCACGCTGGCGAGCTTGCGCGCTTGTTGGAGGTGGAGAGTGCGGCGGTGGAGCGCGAGCGAATGCGCCACGCGCACGCCGCGGCGCGGCTTTCAGGCGCAGTGGTGGTGCTCAAGGGCGACGACACGCTGATCGCCGCCCCTGACGGGCGGCTGGCGATCAGCCCGGGCGCGGCGCCCGCGCTCGCCACGGCGGGGAGCGGCGATGTGCTCAGCGGCGTGATCGCCGCTCTGCTCGCCCAGCGTGTCGACCCGTTCGCCGCTGCGGCTGCCGGGGTGCTCCTGCACGTGCAAGCCGGCCGTGAGGCGGCTCGGCGGGTGGGCGGCGCCGACGGTGTGATCTCCTCCGACGTGATCGCTGCGTTGCCGTCGGTGCGGCGCCCGCCGGTGGCGCGGCAGCCGTCGAAGCGTCAGACGCTGAGCGGATCGGAGCACCGGCCCAACCGAGGCGGCGTCGCGTGAGCCGGCGGCGGGTCATCGCACGCGTGAACGTGGCGGCGATCGAGCGCAACTGCGTGCGTCTGCGCTCCGAGCTCGCGAGTGGGTGCGAGCTGTGCGTGGTGGTGAAGGCGGACGGCTATGGCCACGGTGCGCTCCAGAGCGCGCGCGCGGCGCTGCGTGGCGGCGCCGGGCGGCTCGCGGTGGCAGGGTCGAGCGAGGCGCTGGCGCTGCGTGGCGCCGGACTGAGCGAGGTGCCCATACTCGTCATGGGTCCGCTCGCCGAGGCAGAGCTTGGAGAGGCGCTCGCGGCGCGCGCGGAAGTGGTGGTTTGGGAGGAGCGGCATGTGCGTGCGGTGGCGCAAGCGGGTGGGGGGCGCGTGCACGTCAAGCTCGACAGCGGCATGGGTCGGCTCGGCACGCGCGATGCGGAGCAGGGGCTGCGGGTCGCCGACCTCGCCGCGCACACTCCCGGGGTCGAGTTGGCAGGTGCGATGACCCACTTCGCCACAGCCGACCGGCACGGCGACAGCGAACGCCCGGGCGGTGAGCGCGACACGTTCTTCGAACGCCAGCTTGCGCTGTTCGAGGCTTGGGCGGCTGAGGTCAAGGCGTCACACCCCGGGGTGATGGTGCACGCCGCCAACAGCGCCGCCGTCTTGCGCGAGCAGCGCTCGCACTTCGACATGGTGCGCTGCGGGATAGCCGTGTACGGCATGGACCCCTTCGGGGAAGACCCGCTCGCAAGGCGTCTGGAGCCGGCGCTCGAGCTCTGCTCTTACGTCGCCGCCGTCAAGGGCTGCTCGCCCGGTGAGAGCGCGGGCTACGGGCGCAGCTTCGTGGCCGAGCGCTGCACTCAGATCGCGGTGCTGCCGATCGGCTACGGCGATGGTTGGAGGCGAAGCCTCTCGAACAACGGCGAGGCGCTCATCGGCGCCGCCAGGCGCTCGCTCGTGGGCACGGTGAGCATGGATTCGCTCACGGTGGATCTCGGCGATCGATCTGACGCTGAGGCGTCGCTGGGAGCGGAGGCGGTGCTGATCGGCGAGCAGGGCGACGAGCGGATCACCGCAGAGCAGGTGGCGCGACGTCTGGGCACGATCAACTATGAGATCACCTGCGGTCTGACGAGCAGGGTGCCGCGCGTCTACCACCGCGACGGCCAGCATGTGTCGGAGGGCGACACCGCGCAACAGGCGCCAGCCCTCGCCGGCGAGGCATGAGCCAGGCGCTCGAGATCCTACGCGCCGCGCTCGCCGGCACCCGGGGATGGCTGGTGGGCGGGATGCTGCGCGACCGGGCGCTCGGGCGCCAGACGGCGGACCTCGACGTTGTCCTCGCGGACGATCCGCGGCACGCCGCACGAGCGATCGCACGCACTGCTCGGACTGCGGGGGTGCCCGCGGCGGCTTTCCCGCTCTCGGAGAAGTTCGGCGCCTGGCGGGTGGTTGCGCGCGACGGCTCATGGCAGGTCGACGTAGAGGCGCTGCGCGGCGGCTCGATCGAGGCTGACCTCGCCCTGCGGGACTTCACGGTGAACGCCATCGCCGAGCCGATCTCCGGTGGGGCTCCCGTCGACCCCCTCGGCGGCCTGGTCGACCTGGCTGCCGGGTGCTTGCGGATGGCGAGCGAGCGGGCGTTCGAGGACGATCCGCTGCGCGTGCTGCGGCTCGTGCGGATCGCCGTGGAGCTCGGATTCAACGCAGAGCCGGCAACGCTGCGGGCGGCGGCAAGCCAGGCTCACGCGCTTGCACGCGTGTCGCCGGAGCGCGTGTTCGCCGAGCTGCAGCGGATCGTCTCGGCTACATCCGCGCCCGAGGGGTTGGAGCTGATGGCACGGCTTGGCGCGACCGCTGTAGTCCTACCCGAGCTCGAAACCCTGCGCGGGGTGCAGCAGAGCTCCTACCACCATCGCGACGTTCACGGCCACACGATCGAGGTGCTCCAGCGCACCATCGAGCTGCAAGCCGATCCAGGGGCGCTGCTCGGCTCCGAGCACGCCGAGGAGCTCGCGCAGCTGCTCGCCGAGCCGCTCGCCGACGGTTTGACGCGTGGCGACGCGCTGCGCTGGGGAGCGCTCCTGCACGACGCCGCCAAGCCCACCACGCGCGAGGAACGACCCGGTGACGGACGCATAACGTTCATCGGCCACGACAGCCTGGGCGCCGATCTGGCGAGCGAGCTGCTCGCGCGTCTGCGCACGAGCGTACGCCTGCGCGAGCACGTGGCGGCGCTCGTGCGCCATCACCTGCGGCTCGGCTTCCTGGTGCATGCCCCGCAGCCGCTGGAGCGCGAGACGGTGTACGACTACCTGCGCGCCACCGGTTCGGTGGGAGTGGACGTCACGCTGCTCTCGGTGGCGGATCGGCTCGCCACGCGCGGAGCGCGCTCGGAGGAGTCGATCCAAGCGCATCTCCACGTTGCGCGTCAGATGCTGCCGCACGCGCTGCGCTGGCGCGCCGAGGGAGCGCCGAAGCCGCTGCTGCGCGGAGACGAGCTCGCCACCGAGCTTCACATCGAGGCGGGACCGCGCCTGGGGGAGCTGCTCGAGCAGCTCGCGCGCGCCCAGTATGCGGGCGTCGTGAGCACTCGCGAGCAGGCGCTAGCGTTCGCGCGCCGCCGTTAGGATCTGGCGGCTGTGAGCGATCGGAGCCATGCAAGCGAGCAGGACGAAAGCTGTGTCTTCTGCAAGATCCTCCGCGGAGAGCTGCCCGGCACGGTGCTCGACGAGGACGAGCGCACGGTGTCGTTCATGGACATCAATCCCGCCACGCCCGGTCACGCGCTCGTCGTGCCGCGCGCGCATGCACGCGACCTGCTGAGCATCGACCCGGAGGACCTGTGCGCGGTCATGACCGCAGCCCAGCGGCTGGCGATCCGCCAGCGCGAGCGGCTGGGGGCGGTGGGGGTCAACCTGATCAACTCCTGCGGGGCGGCGGCGTGGCAGACGGTGTTCCACTTCCACATGCACGTCATCCCCCGCTACGAGGGCGACCCGCTGCGCCTGCCATGGGTGCCGGCTCCGGGCGATGCGAGGGAGATCGCCGAGGCGGCGCGCGCTCTACAGGGCGACTGACGCGGCGCCAGAGCGCTACTCCGTCGGTCCTTTGCTGTTGAATGCCCCATATGAGACGCCTATTCGCAGTGCTCCTGGCCGGCCTTGGGCTGGCGCTCGCATTTCCCGCGGGCTCGTTCGGCAAGCTCACCGAAGTGGGTTTGCTGACTGAAACCAACCCACCAACCGTGCCGAGCTGCCCGACGCCGACGTGTCTGGCGGTGAGCCGCACCACCGGCTACCAGATGAGAGTTGGATCGACGCGCAACCCCATGATGGTGCCGCGTGACGGGGTGATCGTCGCCTGGACGATCTCGCTCGGCAAGCCAACCAGCACGCAGTCGAAGTTCTTCGACGAAAACGAGGGAGGAAGCGCGTCCGCCGGGATCGCGATCCTGCGCCCCGATCGCCGCCGCAAAGTCGCCCACTACACGCTCAAGCTGATCGGCGAGAGCCCGCTCATCCAGTTGGAACAGTACTTCGGCATGACTGCGCAGTTCCCGCTGGCGAGCACCCTCCCGGTCAAGAAGGGCGACATCGTCGCGCTCACCGTGCCCACATGGGCGCCGGCGCTGGCGTTGGGCTTCACCAAGGAAACCTCCTGGCGGGCGAGCAGGCCGGGCAAGCAGTGCTCGGTGACCAACACCCAAACCGCTCAAACCAAGACCGGCGCCGAGGTGCAGTACGCCTGCGCCTACCAAACCGCCCGTCTCACATACAGCGCAACCGAGATCTCAACGCCCTAAGAGCAGGTCTGCTGCCAGCCCCAGCGCGCCGGTGCGAGGCCGCCGGCGCGCGCGGGTGCTCGTCGGCTGGGGCGTGGGGAACCTGGGGCGTGGGCGACGGGCGGCTAGTGCGTGGGGGCGCTGGCGCCACCGGTGGCTTCGGAGCCGCCGGCAGCACCGCTTGCTCCCGAACCGCCGGTAGCGCCACCGGAGGCACCACCCGTGGCTTCGCTGGAGGCTCCGCCGGTAGCTTCGCTTTCGCTCGCTTTGGATTCGCCGTCGCCATACGCTCCGCCGCTGGAGGTCCCTTCGCCGCTGCTCGGGGTGCTCGATCCGGTGGTTGTCGGAGTCGTGGTGGTGGAAGTCGTTTCGGTGGCTTCCTTGTCGGCAGCCGTGTCGTTCGGCGGCGTGATGTCGGGTGTGCTCTTGGGCGTGGCGTCAGACACGCTTGCGCCTCCGCAGGCGCTCAGGTCGAGCGCAGGCAGGGCGAGCGCAGCGCACGCCGCGAGGAGGGCGATGGGGCGGCGGTGCGAGACGCCGCTCACGCCCCGAGCGGCCCCATCCGGCGGCTGCACGTCGGACAGTCGTTGAGGTCCTTCTGGGCCAGCTGGTTGCAGTGCGGGCAGAAGCGCAGGTTCTCGACCGCCCATGGGAGGCGTGAGGCGGATGGCGCGAGCGGGAGCACCTTGCCGAGCACTTCCATCGACTCGCCGGTGTCGCGGTCCACGTAGATCGTGCCCGGGGTCGCCTCGGCGATGATCTCTCGCCCGGTGGAGGGGCTGCGCAGGCGGTAACGCTGGCTCACAGACCGGCACTCTAGCGGAGCGCGCAGATACGCTCACCGCCGGTGCGCATCCTGATCTTCCACGGATACCTGCTCGGCGGGACCGGCTCGAACGTCTACAACGCGAGGCTTGCGGAGGCGCTCATGCGGCTCGGTCACAAGGTGCACCTCTTCAGCCAAGACCGCCACCCCGAGAGCTGTCCGTTCGTCGACGCGGTCGGCTCCTGGGAGCACGGCTCGCTGCAGGTTCGCCGGCTCGCCGACCGACCTGTGCGGTGCACGGTGTATCGCCCCGATATCGGAGGACTGCTCCCGGTTTACGTCGCCGATCGCTACGAGGGCGTTCAGGCGCGGACGTTTCTGGAGTGCGACGAGAAGCAGATAGACGCCTATGTGCACGCCAACGTCGACGCCGTGCGAGAGGTGGTTGAGCGCGTCGGTTTCGACATCGCGCTCGCCAACCATCTGGTGATGGGACCGGCGATCCTCGCACGCGCCCTGGCGGGCACGGTGCCGTATGCGGTGAAGGTGCACGGCAGCGCGCTCGAGTACACGGTCAAGCGCGACCCGCAACGCTTCTCGGGTTTCGCCCGCGAGGGGCTTGCCGGTGCGAGCTGCATCCTCGTCGGCTCACGCCACACCGCTGAGAGCCTGTGGGAGGCGCTTGGCGATCCGGCGCTCGGAGCGCGCACCCGCCTGGGACCCCCCGGGGTGGATGTGCAGCGCTTCCTGCCCCGTGAGCCGGCGCTCGCGCACGCGGCGCTGCACGAGCTCGCCGACCGTCTGACCGCTGTTGCCGCCGACGGTCCGGTGGGGCAGACGAGCACGTTCGCTCGCGACGAGCGCACCGCCGCCGCGGCGGTGAGGCGGGTCGCGAGCGGCGAAGGACCGCTCGTGGCGTTCGTCGGCAAGCTGATCGTCAGCAAGGGCGTGGATCTGCTGCTTGCGGCGTGGCCGCTCGTGCTCGAGCGCTCTCCCGACGCGAGACTCGCGATAGTCGGATTCGGCGCCTACCGCGACGGGCTTCTCAGGCTTTGCGAGGCGCTTGGTCGCGGAGACATTCAGGAAGCGCGGGAGATCGCGCTGGCGGGCCGGGCGCTGGAGAGAGAAGTGGTGGGATCGGGCGAGAACGGCGAGGAGCGCTCGCCGCTGCGTCACCTGCTGGCGTTCCTCGACTCGCTGGAGGGGCCAGAGCG
Organism: Solirubrobacteraceae bacterium; assembly: GCA_051955355.1. GTDB lineage: Bacteria > Actinomycetota > Thermoleophilia > Solirubrobacterales > Solirubrobacteraceae > Palsa-744. Next base: position 17,696 of record JBQCGU010000053.1, read on the forward strand.
AGACGCCTACCTCGCCGCCGCGAGCAGCCTGGGCGAGCGCGCGATCTTCACGGGACGGCTCGATCACCAAGAGCTTGTCGATCTGCTCCCCGCCTGCGACGCGTTCGTGGTGCCCAGCACCTTCCCGGAGGCTTTTGGGATGGTGGCTGCGGAGGCCGCCGCATGCGGCGTTCCGCCGGTGAGCGCGCGTCACTCGGGCTTGGCTGAGGTCAGCGACGTGTTGGCTGGTGCGTTGCCGGCCAAGGTGGGGGACTGGCTCTCCTTCCCAGTGGACGACTCGGCTGTCCGGGCGATCGCCGAGCGGGTGATCGCGTGGCTGGGCGCTCCTGCGCTCCTGCGCGCCGAATGCCGCGCACGGCTCGTCGAGACTGTTCGCGAGCGCTGGTCTTGGGAGGGAGTGGGGCGCGGCGTGATCGCGGCGGCGCTCGGCGAGCTGGAGGGGCTCGACGTGCCGCGCTAGCGCCGATCCTTCGGATAGAGTTTCGGCGCTGATGACCCTCCCCGCATTCCATGCCGCGCCACGTATGCGCCATCTGGGCATGCTCCTTTGAGCGGGCAGCCTGCTGCTCTTCTCCGCCGGCTGCTCAGCCAAGCGGGGGGAGAACGCCAACCTGATCTCCGGCAAGCAGCAGTTCGTCGCCAAGTGCGGCGCCTGCCACACGCTCGCCAGGGCCAACACGAAGGGCACCTTCGGCCCCGACCTCGATGCGGCCTTCCACGCGAGCCTCGCCGAAGGCTTGGAGCGCAGCGCCGTCGAAACGGTGGTCAAGGGGCAGGTCGAAAACCCGAACCCGAACAGTCTCAGGGTGATGCCCAAGGGGATCGCCTCAGGCGCCACGCTCACCGACATCGCCGCCTACGTCGCCCACGTGGTCGATCGCCCAGGCAAGGACAGCGGCCTGCTGGCGAACGCCGTTCAGGCGCCCGGCGCCGGCAAGCCGGCGGTTGAGAAGGGCGGCAAGCTGGAACTGGCAGCCGACCCGAACGGGCAGCTGTCCTATGTCACGAACAAGGCGAGCGCCAAGCCGGGCAGCGTCACGATCACGATGCCCAACATGTCGGGCGTATCGCACAACATCGCGGTCGAATCCGGAGCGCACGGCGCTTCGGGCAGCGGGCCGGTGCTGGCGGCGAGCAGCTTCATCACCAAGGGCTCCACGTCGATCAACGTCAGCCTGAAGCCGGGCACCTACACCTTCTTCTGCCAAGCCCCCGGCCACCGCGCCGCGGGGATGTTCGGCACCATCGTCGTCAAGTAGACAGCGGCGCATGCGCCGCTGCTCTGGCGGCCCTGGACCGGCGCTGGCCGATCGGCGAGCGCATCTGTTCGTCGATCGGTTGCGTCCTCGGTCGCTCACGTACCGGAGTACGCTTCGCTCCCTGCGTCCTTGATCTGCTTGGTCCAGAACCGCCAGAGTGGGCGGTGAGAACTCAGAAGATCGCGCGCAGGATCAGAACGAGCGCGACGATACCCGCGATCACGACAATCGCGTACAGCAGGAAGCGAAACGCCTCCTGCTCGCTGCGCAGTGGGTTCAGCACCGCGCGGACCCGGCTCTCAGATTACGTAGACGGTGGTGTAGACGATGATCCACATGATGTCGACGAAGTGCCAGTAGATGCCCGGCACCTCGACGCCCCGATGCTCCTCGGGGGAGAAGTGGCCTCTGAACGCGCGGATCGTGACTATCAGCAGCAGCGTGAGGCCGATGAAGACGTGGGCGCCGTGCAGGCCGGTGAGCGCGTAGAAGATCGTGCCCTGTGCGTGGTCCTGCGGGGCGAAGCCGATGTTGGCGTACTCGTTGATCTGGATGAACAGGAAGGCGGCGCCGAGCAGGAACGTCATCAGCATGCCCGCCTTCAATCCGAAGCGGTTGCCCTTGCGGATGGCGGTTTGCGCCCAGTGCATCGTGAACGAGGACGACACGAGGATGGCGGTGTTCACGCCGGCAACCGCGAGCGGCAGATTCGTCCCGTGAGCGGGCCAGGCGTCGCCTTTGGAGACGCGAATGAAGAAGTAGGCGGTGAAGAACGCCCCGAACACCATCACCTCGGAGATGATGAAAAGCAGCATCCCGAGCAGCTGGGGCTCCACGCGCGAGCTGCGATGCGCGGCGGGCGGTCCGTGATGCTCTCCGTGGCCGGCTACATGGGCGACGCTTGCGGCCTCCATCTGGTGCCTGCTCCTTCCTGCTGCTAGGCGGCAGACGCCGCGTTCGGGGATTGGACGTCTACCACGACGTGCTCCACCGGCACCGACGTGGCGCCTTGCACCCGCTCGATCAGGTCGGCGCGCAGCCAACCCGAGCGCTCGCCGGGCAGCGTGGAGATCACGATCTCATCCACCTTGAACAGCTCGAGCGCGTTCATCACGGCGGTGTAGGGATCGGGGTCGCCGATCATCCCGGCGCTGAGCAGCCCTGAGGCGTCGAGCCGTTCGAGCATCGCCGCCAGGCGGATGCGCGCCTCGCGCGCTGCCGCGCCGCTGCGGTCGAGCTGGGGGATCACCGCGATGAACATGCGCGGGCCGTCGTCCTCGCCGCGGCCCTTCTGCGCCAGACGCTCGATCAGCTCCTCGCCGGTGGAGGTCTTGTGGGCGACGACGAGCGTCACGCCGAACGGCAACCCCTCGTGCTCGAGGTCCACGACGATGTGCTCCACCGGCAAACCGGAGGCGTTGCGGATGCGCTCGATCAGATCGCGGCGCAGCCAGCCCGACTGGGTGGCTGGGTGAGTGGAGACGATCACCTCATCCGGGCGTCGATGCGCGATCGCGTCCATCGCCGCCGAGAAGGGGTCCGGGTCGCCGACTTCGCCGGTGGCGCTGATGCCCTCGTGGGCGAGCAGCGACATCGCCAAATCGACGCGCACCTGCGCCGATTCGCGCACCGCTTCGTCGTAGATGACGAGGCCCGCCGCCGGGTTGGTCATCGGCACCACGAGGCGAAACACGCTGTCCTCGCGTGCTGCACGCTCGCGCACGGTGTCGAGCAGCTTCTCGCCGCCGAGCGTGCGGTTGGCTATCACCAGGACTTCGCGCATCTATCCCTCCGCTACTCCGACGCCGACGGGGTCAGGTCCTCGCTCGGCGGAGCCGAGCCTGCCGAGGCGTGGGCGGTGGCCGGCGTGGGAGCCGGCGTGAAGATCCCGTGCACCGCGCCCGGCACCCCGTACTCGTACGGGCCGCCCACCACCGTCGGCACGCGATCGAAGTTGAAGATCGGCGGGGGAGAGGACACCTGCCACTCCAGCGTCAGTGCCCGCCAAGGGTTGCCCACCGCGCGCGGGCCGCCGCGCCAGCTGGTGATCATGTTGTAGATGAAGATCAGCGTGCTCAAGCCCAAACCGAAGCTCGCGATCGAGATCAGCAGGTTGAGGTCACCGAACTTGGTGGCGTACGTGGGCACGCGGCGCGGCATGCCCTGCAGGCCGAGGACGTGCATCGGGCCGAACGTCAGGTTGAAGAAGATGAACGTGCTCCAGAAGTGCCACTTGCCCAGGCGCTCGTCGTACATCCGCCCGGTCATCTTCGGGAACCAGTAGTAGACGCCGGCGAAGATCGTCATCAGCGACCCGCCGAACAGCACGTAGTGGATGTGCGCAACGATGAAGTAGCTCGCCGACACGTGGATGTCGAACGCCACCATCGCCAGCATCACGCCGCTGATGCCGCCGAGCGTGAACGTGACCAGGAAGCCGAGCGCGAACAGCATCGAGGTGTCCAGGTGCAGCACCCCGCGCCACAGCGTGCCCAGCCACGAGAAGATCTTGATGCCGGTGGGCACCGCGATGATCGCCGTGGTGATCGCCATCGGGTAGCGGATCCACGCCGCCATGCCCGAGGTGAACATGTGGTGCGCCCACACCGTGAACCCGAGCACGACGATCGCCAGCAGCGAGAACGCCATCATGCGGTAGCCGAAGATCGGCTTGCGCGCCTTGGTGGCGATGACTTCGCTGATGATCCCGAAGCCCGGCAGCATCATGATGTACACCGCCGGGTGCGAGTAGAACCAGAAGACGTGCTGGTACATGAGCACGTCGCCGCCGTGGCCGGAGTTGAAGAAGTTGAAGCCGAGCGCACGGTCGAGCAGCACGAAGAACTGCGAGGCGGCGATGAACGGCGTGGCGATCACGACGAGCAGCGAGGTGGCGAAGTTCGCCCACACCAGCAGCGGCATGCGGAAGAAGCTCATGCCCGGCGCGCGCATCGTGATGATCGTCACCAGGAAGTTGAGCGCCGTCATGATCGAGGAGGCGCCCGCGAACTGCACGCCGATCGAGAAGAAGTCCTGGCCGATCGGCGCGTCGATCGACAGCGGGGCGTATGCGGTCCAACCGTCGGCGAACGCGCCACCGGGCGCGAAGAAGCTGCCGAGCATCATCAGCCCGGCGATCGGCAGCAGCCAGAACGACAGCGCGTTCAGGCGCGGGAAAGCCATGTCGGGGGCGCCGATCATCAGCGGGATCACGTAGTTGCCCAAGCCCGCGAACACCGGGATCACGAACAGGAAGATCAGCAGCGTGGCGTGAACCGAGAACAGGCCGTTGTACGTGTTCGCGTCGACGAAGTTGGCGCCCGGCTGAGCCAGCTGGGCGCGCATCATCATCGCCAGCAGGCCGCCGATCAGCAGGAAGATGAACGAGTTCACCGTGTACTGGATGCCGATCACCTTGTGATCGGTGTTGATCCGGAAGTAGTCGCTCCAGTGGCGGGCGCCGTGGTCTGAGTGGTCGTCGGCGCGCGTCTTGCGGCCAGCCGCCCAGTACAGCCAGTGGTCAAAGCCGCCGAAGCCCACGAGGAAGAAGAGCGGGGCGGCGATCAGCGACACGGTGAGGATCGCGTTGGCGTCGATGTAGTGGTGGAACGTGGTGTGCCCGGTCGACATACGCACGATCCACGTCAAGCCGAACGCGAACGCGACGCCCAGCACGAGACCGAGCCCGCCGCGGTAGAAGCCCGGCGCCTTCAACCTTTCAGCCATCAGCGCCTACCTCCGCTCTTCAGCCAACCTTGGAAAACGCTTGGGGACACGACGTGGATCCTAGAGCGCATCAGCCCGTGGCCGACGCCGCACAGCAGGTTGCACACCACCGGATAGGAGCCCAGCCGGTCGGGGGTCGCGCGGTATGAGGTCGTGATGCCCGGCACCGCGTCGATTTGCAGGCGGAAAGCCGGGATCCAGAAGGCGTGGATCACGTCGATCGAGCGGATTTCGAACTTCACCGACTCGCCGTTGGGCACGTACAGCTGCGTGGTCTTCAGCGGCGCGCCGCCCGTGACCGACGCGGGGTATTCGTAGCTCCAGGCGAACTGCTGGCCGGTGACGTTGACGACGATCTCCTTGGCGGGCTTGACCTCGTTGTCGTGGAGCACCGCGAACGAGTACGACACGAGTCCGAGCAGCAGAGCCGCCGGGATCGCCGTCCAGAAAACCTCCAGGCGCGTGTTGCCGTGGATCGGCAAGCCGTCCGCGAGCTCCTGGCCGGGGCGCACGCGGAAGTGCCACACCGAGAAGAGGATCGTCGCGACGACGAGCACGAAGATCGGAATCGAGGCGATCACGAGCACGTGGTAGAGCGTGTCGGTGTTCTTCGCCTGCGTGGACGCCTGCACCGGGAACCAGTGGATCGCGTAGCTCAGCACGATGCCGATCGCCGTGGCGATCAAGCCGGCGAGCGCGGTGAGCCAGATGGAGCGCCTACTGGGCATTGGACGCGTGATCCTAATGCCTTTGGCCGATGACTTGACGCGCGCCACACCGAGGGCTACATTGAGGCAATCGTTGCAAGCGCATTCCGAGGTTATCGACGGCTCGAGCCGGGAAGGAGTGGTTCTCGCGATGCAGGTGAGAGAAGGCATGAGCCCGATGGTGGTGACCGTGGGTCCTGGGCATACGCTGCGGGATGCTGCGCGGCTGATGGCCGAGCGCGGCGTCGGCGCCGCCGTCGTGACCGATCCCGACGGCCTCGGCCCGGGCATCCTCACCGAGCGCGACATCCTGCTTTCGGTAGCCGCCGGTCAAAGCCCCGACACCGAGCTCGTAGCCGCCCACCTCACCAAGGACGTGGTGTTCGCCGAGCCCGGCTGGTCGTTGGAGGAAGCCGCCGCCGCGATGGTGCGCGGGGGCTTTCGCCATCTGATCGTCGTAGAGCGGGGAGAGACGGTGGGGATACTCTCCGTTCGCGACATAGTGCGCTGCTGGACGGACGATGGCGCGATTTGTCCCGTTCCGGCAAGCGCCGCGGTGGGGTGAGAGAGGGGGCCGTGACCGCACGCCGGCTGCGGGCATGACCCTTCGTGGGAGCCGCGCGCAAATGGGGTCCGCGCGCGGCACTCCACCGTGTGAGCTGGCGATGCTCGCCCCGCTGACACGCTTCCGCCGTCGAGCGGCGGGTGGGGCCGACTGAGCAGCGCGGGGCGCCGCGTCGGGCTACTAGTGGTGATCGAGCGGGAGCTCGTCGATGTCGCGGCGCGTGTCGCCGATCCAGCGCAGCACGCACGCGATCGTGAGGACGGCCCCGGCGATCACGAGGATCAGGCTCGTCGTGACACCCACCACCGCAAGCGTTATGCCAACCGCGGTCAGCAGCGGCAGGATGCTCGGGCCGGGGAGGTGGACCTCCTCGCCCGTGGGCGGTGCCTCTGGCTCGAGCGGGCTCATGCGAGGTAGGCGGCAGCCACGACGAACGTGAGGCCGAACATGAGCATGCAGATGGCGCCCACGATCAGGCCGGTGCGGATGTTCTTGACTGCCAGGCGTCGGGTCATCGTCGGTGCGGGAGTCTACAGCTTGACGTCGACCACCATGGCGCAGAACAGCAGCGCCAGGTATGCCAGCGAGAACAGGTACAGCTGCAGCGCGCTGCGCCGGTCTGCGCGCCGGTACAGGCGCACGGCGCCCGCGATGAAGCCGAAGCCGAGCGCCAGCGAGCACAGCAGGTAGACAACCCCCAAGCCGCTCGCGCAGAACGGCAGCTGGGTGACCGCGTAGAGCAGCACCGTGTAGAGCAATATCTGCCGACGCGTCTCCTGCTCGCCGCGCACCACCGGCAGCATCGGCACGCCCACCTTCTCGTACTCGCCCTTCATCAGCAGCGACAGCGCCCAGAAGTGGGGGGGCGTCCAGAAGAAGACGATCGCGAACAGCAGCACGGCGAGCGGGCTCACGTGGCCGGTCACCGCCGCCCAGCCGACGAGCGGAGGCACCGCTCCCGCGGCGCCGCCGATCACGATGTTCTGGGGGGTGCGGCGCTTGAGCCACACGGTGTACACGAGCACGTAGCCGAAGAATCCCGACAGCGACAGGGCTGCGGCGAGCACGTTGACCGTCAGCGACAGCTGCACGAAGGAGAGAGCGGCGAGCGTGCATCCGAACAGCAGCGCCGCGCGTGGGCTCACGCGCCCCGACGCCACCGGGCGCGAGGCGGTGCGGCCCATGCGCACGTCGATGTCGCGGTCATACCAGTGGTTGACCGCGCCCGCGCCTCCCGCCGACAGATAGCCGCCCAGGCAGGTCAGGAAGATCAAGAGCGGCGAGGGGTCGCCCGCCACGAGCATCGTCGTGATGGTCGTGAGCAGAAGGAGCGACTGCACCTTCGGCTTTGTCAGCTCGACGTAGTCGCCGATCAGCTGGCGTGCGCGTGAGGAGACCGGCAGCGCCGCGGCGGCGGGAGCGCTCACGCTACACCCCGACTTGGGTGGCCCCCGCGGGCACCGTGGCGCGTCCCGGCGCCGGCACGGCAGCGGTGCGCTGCTCGATCTCGCGGCGGATGTCCTTCATCGGCTCATACGAGCGCACGAGCGGAACCACGTCGAAGTTGTTGGCGGGCGGGGGAGAGGTGGTGAACCACTCGAGCGTGTTC
>JBQCGU010000054.1:0-91526 GCA_051955355.1 Solirubrobacteraceae bacterium
TTGCAGAGTCATCTGCGCGAGACGCGCGAGCACGCCCGGCGTGTGCAGGAGCGCGCGCGCGAGCTGGGATCGGGCAGCGACCCGATCCAGGCGGTGGTTGGGCTCGCCGAGAGCACCGTCGGCCAGCTGCTGGCGCTCGGCAAGGCTCCGTTGAGCCTGCTTCGTGGTGGCAGTGGCGAGGAGAAGGTGCTCAAGAACGCAAAGGACGCGTGCGCGAGCGAGGCGCTGGAGATCGCCACGTACACGGCGATCGAGCGTCTCGCACGGTCCACCGGCGACGAGCACACCGCGGATCTGGCGGCGTCGATTTGCGCGGAGGAGCAGCGCATGCTCGAGCGGGTGATGCGCGAGATCCCCAAGCTCACCGCCTCGGTGGTGACGGCTGAGGTGGGCGGGGAACCGTCGTATGAGCTGAGCAAGACGGGCGCCGCCGACATGGGGCGCGAGCTGGCAGAGGCGGGCAAGCGCACGGCGCGCAACACCGAAGCGCGCGCGCGGCGCACTGCGCGCAACGCCCGCAAGGTGCCGGGCGTCGCCCAGGCTGAGGGGCAGGTCAAGGGCGCGGTGGCGTCCGAGGAAGACCTCGCGATCCGCAACTACGAGCAACTCAACGTGTCGGACATCGTCGACAAGCTCCCCGAGCTCTCTCAGGTGGATCTGGCGAAGATCGACTCCTACGAGCGCCGTCACCAGAACCGCACGACGGTGCTCAGCCGGATCACCTCACTGCGCGGCAACGAGCCGTGGCCAGGTTATGACGACCAGAGCGCCGAGGAGATCCGCAAGGCGCTGGGCGACGCCGACGAGGACCGCGCCAAGCAGGTGGGTGCGTACGAGCGCTCGCACAAGAACCGGACGGGCGTGCTCGCCGCCGCCGAGCGCGAAGCCGCCTGAGGCACCGCCGCCCTGGGCCAGAAGGCGGGACCGGGCGTACGGCCGGTCCCGCCTTTGTGCTTCCCTGGCTTCTAAGCACTTACCGGCCCCAGCTCTAGCTGCCCACAGGAATACAGCCACTTTCGGCAAGGGGTCTCGGGCCATCCCGCCGATTCCGCATGCATGGATAAGTCGAGAGCCATATCTTGACTTCCGGCCACTCCCCTTTACAAAGGAGCCAACACTGGCGCCGGGGCATCGTGTAAGATAGTCGTCGTACTCCATTCTTTCGACTTTAGGGGGGCCATGCTTTTCCGCCGAGCACTACCCGTTCTCGCCGCCGTTGGCGCCTGCTCTCTAGCAGGGCCAGCTATGGCGTCGGCTGCCTGCCAGGAATCATCGTTCTGCGCATGGCGCAACGTCTTCAAAGAAGGCACTCAATGGACGTATAGCCAGGTTAATCCGCCCAACGATCCTGGCAACACCTGGTTCTACGTAGGCAGTGAAGCAAACGATCAAATCAGCTCTTACCGAAACAACCGCAGCCATCGTACTTTCGTCGACGCGGATTATCCCGCCGAAGGCGGCGAGGAATGCGTTGCGCCAGGAGGAGAAGAACCAAACCTAACTGAATCGACATACCTGATCGGCGGCGGCGCCATGAATGACTCCATTTCAGCAATCTATCTTGACACTACGACGTTACTCCTCTGCTGAGAAACGGGCGATCCGTACATCGCGTAACAGAAGCTGTCCATACGGCGGCAAGGAGATTCTCCTTGCCGCCGTACTCGCCGGAAGCATAGGAGTCCTGCTTACAGGCTGCAATAGGGTGGAGCCTCCGGCTAGGGTCGCCAGTAACGCGCCTTGGCCTCGCTCACACCACGCCCAAGCGCTTCTCTTGCGCGCCGCGGAAAACGCCAGACTTTCCGCAGACCCATACCGGCAAGGGGCCGGGGTGCGAATCCGCACGATGGAGTACCGCGCCATGATATTTAACCCCGGGACTCTCCACGCATTTGCCTTGCTAGGGAAGAGCATTCGTACTACGAGCGTCACGCCCCGATCTGCCGCAGAGATCGTTGAGACGGATCTACCCATGCACTTTGCAACGCCTGCGTCCGCCGCAGCTTGGCGCCTCTCAGGAAGTCCTAACCCTATCTCGAAAACCACGCGCTTTCGGCTCCGCGTCCCACCAGGAAAGTTCGGATTCCTTCCGGAAGGAAGACCCCTGACTTACCCAGAAGTTATGCACCTACAGCCTGACCCGCAGGCCATAGCACGGGCTGTCCGCATCCACTCAACCCTCCACGCCCTAACGCCAGCGCTATTACTTCGCCAGTACGCATTTCTCTTGGGAAAGGCACCGGTAGAGAGCTCAGTCCGCTCGGGTATGCTCAAGGCAATGGCAGCACTCACAGACATACGCCTCTGCCTTCCACAACATGGACCCATCGTCGATGTCTGCGCCGATGAAGCAAATGAACGCTATGAAGCGTTTATCAATACCCAGCGTGGATCGCTCGTGGCGATACAGGAGCGTATCCTCGCTCCCAGTCGTTTATTTCCGGCGCTACCAGCGGGATCGGTTGTCGAACGGGATTCCTTCAGAATGGCGACCAGGCGCTCAGAACAGTTGGACGACAAGGCACGCGCTGTCGAATTCTTCCGGAATTCCTAGCCTCACATGACCCCATGCCTCACCCGCTCGCGCGCGTCGGCGAAGCGCAGAACCTCATACGCGATCAGCGCCGACAGGACGGCGGCGAGCATGGCGAGCGTCGCGAGCGAGGAGAGGCGCAGTTCGACGGTCACCGGCACGAGGGCGATCAACAGCAGGGCGCAGACGAGGCGCCGCCGTGAGAGCGTGCCGACGTTGCGCAGGCGAAACGCCACGTGGGCGAGCAGGTAGATCGCCGCCCCGCCGAGCAGTGCCGCCGCCGGCACCATCGTAAGGGGGTCTTCCACGCGGCCGAGCGTGCGCTTCAATCCCACCGCGAGAAGCGCAATGCCCGCCACCATCGGCAGGTGCAAATAGGAATAGGCGTCGCGGGCAAGCTCGTTGCGCTCGCGTCCCTGCGGCGCTCGCGACAGGCGCCGCTCGGCGACGAGTGCGGTGACGTCGAAATACGCCCACCACAGCGCTGCCGCCACGACAATCCCGAGCACCGCAGCCGCCACGAACCCGGCGTCGATGCTCGTCTTGGCGCCCACGCCGAGCGCCACCACCGACTCGCCCAGCGCGATTATCACGATCAACCCGTGGCGCTCGGCGAAGTGGCCCGGCACGAGCTTCCAGCCCTCCGAGCCGAACAGGAACGGACCGAGCATGTCGAGCGTCAGCGCCACGCCCCACAACACCACCTGGGGGTGACCTCCGATCAGCGCTCCAACCACGAGCAGGCCGATGCCGAGAGCCGTGCTCAAGCCGAGCCCCCTCACAGAGCGCCGCAACCCGGAGTCCTCGCGGCTGGCGATGCCGAACAGGAAGATGTGCGCTACCCGCACCACGCCGTACACGCAAGCGAACAGCAGCGCCTCGCTGCCGAACGCGCCTGGGACGCACAGGGCCGCCACGAGCAGCGCCGCCATCGCCGCGAACATCGCCAGGCGAACCGCGCCCTCCTCCGGGTCGATCACGCTCGTCAACCACGCGTAGCCCACCCACGACCACCACAGGATCGCCAGCACGAGCAGCCCCTTCAGCAAGCCCACCCACGTCGGCGTGCGCGCCATCAGCGTCGTGGATTGCGTGAGCGCGAGCACGAACACCAGGTCGAAGAACAGCTCCAGCGGCGTCACGCGCTCGCGCTCGCGCATCACCGCGGTGATTCGCGACCCCCGCCGCGAGGAGGACCGGGTTGCGTTCACGCGGTCATCTTCGCAGCCGCAAGCCGCTTATTACTGAGCAAAGACACGGACCTCGCCACGATGAGCTGCGCGCAGCTCAGCCGTACGTTGGGCAGGTGATCACGCTTGCGCGCCTGTCGATCGGGCGCCCGAAGGCCTCGCTTGCAGCCTGGGGCGCTGTGGCGATCGTGCTCGCGCTCATCGGCTTGGGCATCGCCAAATCGCTGTCTCCGACGATCGTAGTGGTGTCCGGCAGCGAGTCCTCGCGCGCGCAACAGCTCACCGAAGCGCGCTTCGGCCCCACACAGCTCGTGCCGATCCTGCTCCAAGGCCCAGCAGATCAGCTCAATCGGCAGGGACCAAGGCTCATACGCGACCTGCTCAAGCGCCCGCACACGCGCGCGTTGACTGCGTGGGACGCCGGCGCCGCAGCCGCCGGATTGCGGCCTTCGCCGAACGCGGCGATGATCGTGGTGTCGGTCGACAAGCCCGAACGCGATGTCGTCAATCACGACCAACCGCAGATCGAAGCGCTCGTCGCGCGCGACATCTCAAAGCCGGTTCATCCGAGCATCACCGGGCAGCCGTCCATCGACCGGGCGCTGAAGGACCAGGCGATCGCAACCACGCGCCGCTCCGAGCTGATCGCGCTCGGCGTCTTGTTCGTGCTGCTGCTGCTCGGCCTGCGCGCTCCACTGGCGGCTGCCGCCGTGACGCTCGTCGGCGCCGCCACCGTGCTCGCCGGGTTCGGGGTGATGGCGCTCGTCGGGAAGGCGATATCGGTCGATCCGCTCGCGCTCGCGCTCGCCTCGATGACCGGTTTGGCGTTGGGCGTGGGCTATGCGCTGCTCGTGCTCGACCGCTTCCACCGGCAGGAGCTGGCGTTCGACGCGGATGGCGGCGGGCGCCAGCAGCAGCTCGACGTCGCCCAGAGCAAGCGTCCCGGCCCGAGCGACGCTTCGCGCCGCGCGGCGCTTGCCGCCGAGGAAGCCGTCTCCACCACCGGGCGCGCGGTGCTGTTCGCGGGCACCGGCCTGATCCTCGCGCTGTTGCTGGCGAGCGCGATCGCACCCACGGAAATCCTCGTGTCGCTCGGCGTGGGCATCTTGATCTGCTCGCTGCTCGCCGTTGGCGGAGCCGTCGTCGTGATGCCCGCCGCGCTCGTGCTCTTCGGCGAGCGCATGGCGCGACCGAGCGTCGGCGCTCCCGCCGGTCGGGCGCGCGACTGGGACCGGCTCGTCGGCGCCGGCGCGTGGGTGAGGCACAACGCGGCGATCGCCGGGGCGCTCGCCACCGCCGCGCTCCTCGCGCTTGCCGTGCCGGCGTTCGCGCTGAAAACAGGCCCGCCTGACGTCAGTCAGCTTCCCAAGGGCGACAAGGCGCGCACGTCGTTTGAAACGGTCGCGCGCGTCATGGGGCCAGGCTGGCCCACGCCGTACAACGTGATCGTCGCCAGCTCCACAGGTCCGATCACGACGAGCGCCACCCTGCAGGCGCTCGACCGCTTCGAGGAACAAGTCGCCAAGGACCCCGCCGTGGCGTCCGTGTCCGGGCCAGGCGTGCTCGCCAGCCAGACCAAGCAGCTCGGCAAGCTGCCGAAGTCGCTGAACGAAGCAAGCGGTTTGCTCACCAAAGGCAAGCAGGACCTCGGCAGGCTGTCCGCCGGCCTGGGCCTGGCGGGTGCCGGCGCCCAGAAGTTGCAAAGCGGCCTCGTCGAAGCAAGCGGCGGCGCCAGCCAGTTGCACACGGGATCGGGCCAGGCGCAATCCGGCTCCTCCAAGCTGCACGCGGGCTTGGCTGCCGCGCGCAGCGGATCGGCTCAGATCTCGGGCGGCCTGGAGCAGGCGCTCACCGGAGCAACCGCTCTGAAGAACGGCGCCACACAGGCGCTCGCCGGCTCGATCGACTTGGCGAACGGCCTGAACACGGCGCACGCCCCGGTGTCGACGAACCTCCCGTCGGTCAAGCAGCTGGGCTCAACCACCCAATCGACGAGCGCCGCCATCGGCCAGCTGGAAGGCGAAGCGCAGCACACCTCCGCCGAGATCGCCTCCGCGCTGGCGGCGCTGCGCGGCATGACGAGCGGCAAGAACGACCCGCGCTACGCCGAGACGCTCGGCGCGCTCGAACGCGCGAGCGGATCGGCGAGCAGCGTCTCGAGCGGCCTGAGCAGCACCGCCGGCGGCGCCGGTGAAGCCGCCAAGCTCGCCCAGACGCTCACCATCCAAGAGGAATTCCTCGACAGCCTGCTCGGCACGCTCGCCACGGGCGCGGGCAAGCTGCAAGCCGGCATCGCCAAGCTGCGCGCCGGCAACGCCCAGCTCGCCGGCGGCATCGACCAGCTCGCCGGCGGGGGCACACAGCTGACGGGCGGGCTCACCAAGTTGCGCGACGGGGCGGGCGCCCTGGAGGCGGGCCTGGGCCAGCTCACGGGTGGCGCCGGCCAGCTGCAGGCGGGGCTGGCGGGCGGCGTATCGCCCACCGGGCAGCTGGTCAACGGTCTCGGCCAACTGCAGGCGGGCGTGTCCAAGTTCACCACCACACTGCCCTCCCCCAAAGACCTCGAAACGCTCAAGCAGCAGTCGCCCGGGTTGTTCAACTCCGGCTACTTCCTGCTCGCCGCCGTCGAAGGCGCGCCGCCCGCGTCGAGCAACGCAGCCGGGTTCGCCGTCAACGTCTCGCGCGGCGGCAACGCCGGGCAGGTGGTGGTCATATCGCGCTACCCGGCAAACGACCAGCGCACCGCCGCGCTCGGCGACCGCCTCCACCGGGCGGTGCGGGCGTTCGCTCACCAGCACCACCTCGCGACAGCCGTCGGCGGACCCGCCGGCAACCTCGGCGACTTCACGAGCACCACCAACGAACGGCTGCCGCTCGTGATCGCCGCGCTCGCGCTGGCCGAGGCGTTGATGCTCGCCGTGGCGCTGCGCGCGATCGCCCTGCCGATCGTCGGCGTGCTCGCACTGCTGCTCACCGCAGCCGCCACGTTCGGCGCGATGCAGCTGCTGTTCGGCGGCTCGGGTCCGCCGCTCGGCGGTCCCGGATACCTGGACCCGATGTCGATCGTCGGCATCTTCACAGTCGTGTTCGGCATCTCGATGATCTACCTCGTGGTGCTGCTCGCCCGCGCTCGGGAGGAGATCGTCAGAGGCGCGAGCGTCGACCGCGCGATCGACGTGGCGTTGCGTCAGACAGCCGCCGCCTCCACCGGCTCGGCGCTGCTGACGATCGCAGCGGTCATCCCCTTTGCGACAACCGGGCTCGCCACGGTGCGCGCCTTCGGCGTCGCCGTCGCGATCGCCGTGGCGCTCGACGCCTTCGTCGTGCGCCCCGTGCTCATCCCGGCGGCGGTCGAGGTGCTCGGCCGCTTCAGCTGGTGGCCCACGCCCGTAGGAGCCTCAGAGCAACCAATCGGCAAGCGCGGCTCGCCGCGACGGCCAAGAAACGTGCCGCTGATCTCGCGGCTAACCCACCACCACCCGTAAAGGAGCAAGCGATGAGAGCAGTGAAGATCACCGCTGGCGCACTCGTAGTGGCGATGCTCGCGACAACCGGCATCGCTCTGGCGAGCTCTCAGTTCAAACAAACCTCGAAAGTCACCCTGACCGCCACCAAACCGAACGCCTCGACCGGGATCAAAGCAGCCATCTCCGCGAGCGACCCGGGCGCCGAATTCGAAAAGCCGCAGGGATTGAAGGTGCTGACGCTCACCTTCCCCGCCAAAACGAAGTTCAACTTCAAAACCAAAGCAATCGCTCAGTGCAGCGCATCTGAAACCGAAATCAAGGCAACAGGCGGCGCCGCCTGCCCGTCCAAGAGCAAGCTCGGCACGGGGAGCGCGAAAGCCAATGGCGCACCGGCGCTTCCGTCGATAGAAGAGACGGTGAGCGCCTACGCCGGCAAAGGCGAAGTGCTGCTCGTGCTCGCACCCAAGAACGCCGGCTCCACCAGCGTTCTGCGCGGCAAGGTTTCGGGCAACAAGATGACCACCGAACTGCCCAAGGTCGCCGTCGGTCCGGTTACCATCGTCATCACCGAACTGCGCCTCAACGTCAAAGCGTTCGGCAAAGGCTCAAGCTCGTTCATACGCGCCGGCAACTGCACAAGACACAAGTTCGTCGTGGCGTCGAGCTTCCTGTACGAAACAGGCGCGAAACTGACTTTGAAGAGCTCCTCGAAATGCTCGTAAGCCACTGCTCCTGAGCTGCGCTCCGAACAGCGGAGCCCCGGCGCCGGATCGAACCGGCGTCGGGGCTTCTGTGCGAGCGTCTACCCCTGGGCCGCGGGGAACCGCTCGTCGACGCCGTCGAGCAGAGCCCAGTTGCCGCGCAGAGCAGCCTCGGCGCGAGCCACCATGCGGTCGGCGTGTGCCTCTGCGTGGGCATCCTCGCCGCCCATCAACCGCTCGATCAGCTCCCTTGCCTGACGGGCATGCTCCACGTCGAGCGTGGAGTGCAGCTTGAAGTACTCCGTCGCGGGGCCTTCCTCGCTGTAGCCGTAGCGCTGCACCAAGCCGTCGAGCTTGGTCTTCGAGATCTCCGGCTGGCTTGCCTCGATGGCGTACAGCACCGCCAAATGCTCGAGCAAGCCCTCGCCGGCGGTCCAAGCGTCGGCGCACTCCCGTGTCTGCTCGAACGGGGCGTCCGGCTCACGAGCGGCGCTGACGCTGACTGCCTCTGCGAACTCATCCCACAGGGCAACGTGCGCAGCCTCCTCGGCGGCGTGACGCTCCAAGCCGGCGGCGTGCTCGACGCTCGACGCATGCGCCGCCGCCTCGCGCGCAGCACGGCGGGACACCTCAGCGAGCGCCACCACGGCGTGGCGATACTGGCCGGCGTAGACGTCGAGCTCCTGCTCGGTCAGCGTGCCGGCGCTCCAGCGCTGGTAGAAGGGATGCTCGAGCACGTTGCATTCGCGCCTGGCTTGGTCGATCCTGGCAAAGACGTTCATTGGGCAAGGTCCCCTGCGGTCGGAGTGAAGCTCGGGAGCAGGTGCTCCAGAGACCCGGGAGTATCTCGCGCGAGGTGGACGACAGCGCTCAGGAGCGCGCAGCCGGGTTGGCTCTCGCCCAGCCCACGATCTCGCGCGAGCCGTCGATCACCGAGCCGTCGTCGAGCACCAGTGTCGGCACCATGTAGTTGCCGGTCAGCCGCTTCACCTCGCGGCGGCCTCTTGTCATGTTGAAGATGCCGGGAAGCACCCCCAAGCCGTAAGCCTTCACCACCTTGGGCTCGTATCCCGCCTCGCGCAACGCCGCGTGGGCGTTGGCGCACGGATGACCGCCCGGTCGGGGCGATTTGAAGAGGCCGTAGCAGATATACAGCTTCACTTCGAACCCCCGCTCAGCGTACGACCAGGGTTCCTTCCATGCCGGCTTCGCGGTGACCGGGAACGCTGCAGTAGAACTTGTACGTGCCCGGCTTCAATTTCAAGGTGAGCGTCTTGGCGCCCCCGTTGAACGTCGGCGTGGCGCCCAGCACCGTGCTGCCGCTCGCGATCGTCAGGTTGTGCGGCAGGGGAGAGCTGTTGGCGAATTCGATGCTCACCTTGCCGGCCTTGGCTGTGAGGCTCGTCTTGGCAAAGCGCAGCTGACCGCTGGGGTCGGCAGCCTGGACGAGCTTGGTCTGCGCCTGGGCGGTGCCGCCCGAGGGAGCATGCGTGCCGCCCGTCGAGGGAGGAGTCGTGGCTTGGGTGGAAGGAGAGGTTGCGGTCGTGGGTGCGCCGGAGGACTGCCCGGCACCGCCGGCGGGCGTCGCGGAGCTCCCCGCCGCTCCAGCAGCCTGCGCCACTTTGGTCGAGCCGCCCGAGGTGGCCACCGCCATGGACACCGCCACCACGACGAGCACAGCCGTCACCGCCATGACAACCCGCTGGGCTGCGAGCGTGCGGGGAAAGCCCTCCTCGCGCAAGCCCAACCCGATCGAGACGATCAGCGCCCACGCCACCAGCGCTCCGCCGGCGATGTAGAACGGCGTCTTGCTCTTCTCCGCCGCCAGGATGGGGCTCAGGTGGACGATCGCAGCGTGCATCTCGCGCGCGAGCCTAACGGATGGAGTGGGCGGTATGCTCCGCCGCGCGATGACCACCGATGCGGTGCGCACGCCGGATGAGCTGCTCGAGGGTCTGCCCGACTTCCCGTTCGAGGCTCGCTACCGCGATTACGAGGGGCTGCGCCTCGCCCACCTCGACGAGGGACACGGGGCTCCGGTGCTGTTCATGCACGGCGAGCCCACCTGGTCGTTCCTGTGGCGCAAGGTGCTCCCGCCGGTGCACGACGCCGGCTTTCGCTGCATCGCCCCCGACCTGCCCGGCTTCGGTCGCTCGGACAAGCCGACGAGCATCGACTGGTACTCATACGACCGTCACGTCCACGCCATCTCCGCGCTGGTCGAGCTGCTGGACCTGCAGGGCGCCACGATGGTGGTGCACGACTGGGGCGGGCCGATCGGGTTGCGCGTCGCGGTGGAGCACGCACACCGCTTCGAGCGGCTGGTGATCCTCGACACAGGGCTGTTCACCGGCCACCAGCGCATGACCGACGCGTGGCTGGCGTTCCGCGACTTCGTGGAGCGCACCGAGGACCTCCCTGTGGGCATGCTCGTGCGTGGCGCCTGCAAGCGCGATCCCGGCGAGGAGGTGATCGCCGCCTACGAAGCCCCGTTCCCCAACGCGGCGTCGAAGGCCGGCGCGCGCGCCTTCCCGCTGCTCATCCCACACGAGCCCGACGCACCCGGCGCCGCCGAGGGTCAGCGCGTGCTCGAGGCGCTGCGCCAAGACAGCCGCCCGACGCTGATGCTGTGGGCGGACTCCGATCCGGTGCTGCCGCTCGAGACCGGGGAACGTTTCGCCGAGGCGATCGGGCGCGAGCATCCACAGGTGGTGAGCGAGGCGTCGCACTTCCTCCAAGAGGACGCGGGACGCCAGATCGGCGAGACGATCGCCGCCTGGCTGCTCAGCTCGTCTTCTCGCTGATCTGCGCGGGCTGCTCGGCAGGAGCCAGCGCCGGCTCGGAGCGGGCGGCGCGCAGCTCGTAGTCGCGGCGCGCGTTCGGATCGGCACCCGCCAGCACTCGATCCGCCTTCAGCAGGCGTCCCATGCCGTCCGCCACGCGCCGCGGCAGCAGCGCTCCGAACGCGTGCGTCACCTTGGCTGACCGAGGCACCCACACTTCCACCCGACCCGTTTGCAGCGCCTCGACGATCGCCTGCGCCACCTCCTCGGGCGCGAGGGTGCGCATACCGCGCGCCTGCGCCAACCCGGAGCCCAGCTCGGTTTCGACCACGAACGGCATCACATAGCTGACGTCGATGCTCGCGCCCATCAGGCGCAGCTCTCCCCGCACCGCCTCGCTGAGCCCCACCACCGCGTGCTTGGTGGCGGAGTAGGTGGCTCCTCCCGGCGCTCCGTACTTGCCCGCCTGCGAGGAGATGTTGACGATGTGGCCGCGTCCACGCGGGAGCATCCGCTCCAAGCCCAGCTTCATCCCGTAGATCACGCCGTGCAGGTTGATGTCCACCATCCGGCGCGTCGTAAGGTCGTCCTCGTCGACGAACCGCCCCACCGGCATGATGCCTGCGTTGTTGACGAGCACGTCGACCGGGCCGAGCTGCTCTTCGGTGCGATCCAAGAAGGCGGCGAACGACGAGCGGTCTGTGACGTCCAAGGGCAGCGCCACGGCACTCGGCCCCAGCTCGCCAGCCGCGTGCCGAGCGGCGGAGAGGTCGACGTCGCCGATCGACACCCGCATGCCCTCCTTGGAGAGCGCCCGTGCGGTGGCCCGCCCGATCCCGCGTCCCGCTCCGGTGATAACCGCCACCTGGCCGGCGAGATTGCGAAGCTGCTTGGCCATGCTCATCCCTCCTGCTCGAACGATGCTGTCCTGCACGCTAAACCATGAGGCGCACCTTTTCGAGCCGCTGCGTGTTGATTTCAGTAGGCAGTCCGCCCGCCCGTGCGGACGCCATGGAGAGGGGGATGGGCCCGGGCGATCCACGGCCTCGCTCGGGCCCGCATTTCGTCGGATAGGCTCTTAGGCGTGGGATCGTTTCGCTTCCAGGGTCAGCGCATCGCCTACACCGAGTTCGGGGGTGGTCCCGCGGCGGTGACGAGCGCCGGCACGCGCGGAAAGACCTCGACCCGCGCGTCCGCCGCCAAGCGCCCGGTGATCCTCGTCCACGGGCTGCTGCTCTCGCAGAAGATGCACCGCCCCCTTGCCCAGAACCTCGCGGCGCGCGGCAACCGGGTGATAACCGTGGATCTGCTCGGCCACGGGGAATCCGACCGCCCGCGCGACATGTGGCGCTATTCGATGCGCTCGTTCGGAGAGCAGCTCGTCGCCTTGATGGACCACTTGGAGATCGACCAAGCGGTGATCATGGGCACCTCGCTGGGAGCCAACGCATCGCTGGAGGTGGCCGCCCACGCCCCTGACCGACTGCGCGGGATGATCGTCGAGATGCCGGTGCTCGACAACGCGCTGCTCGCCTCCGCGCTGACGTTCACGCCGATCCTCGTGTCGCTCACGTTCGGCGAGCCGATCATGAAGGTGGTGTCGCGCATCACGCGCGCCATCCCGCGGCGGGCACTGCCCTACTACGGCAACGTGCTGCTCGACCTCCTGCGCCAGGACCCCGGTCCCGGCGGCGCGCTGCTCCAGGGCCTGTTCTTCGGCGAGACCTGCCCGCACCGCACCGAACGGCGTGAGTTCGCCATGCCGGCGCTCGTGCTCGGCCACCGGCGCGACCCGGTGCATCCGTTCTCCGATGCCGGCATGCTCGCCGAAGAGCTGCCCAACGCCCGCTTGATCGAAGCCGACTCGCTCGTCGAGCTGCGCCTGAAACCCGACCGGCTCACCAATCAGATCGCGGCGTTCCTCGACGAAGTCTGGGAGACGCCGCGCCCGCGGCGCTCCCGCCGCACCGCATCCACCTCCTGACCGCCGTCAGGAGGGCGGGAGCAGTTCGATTTCGCGTATCGCGACCTTCCCCGGGGCGGCGGAGGTCGAGCCGGGTGGCGCCTTGGCGATCCACAGCAGCACGAAGCGGTATGCGGCGCCTTTGGTCGCCAGCTTGATGGTCACCTTCTTCTTCTTGAGAAGCCGCGCACCGTGCAGCTTCTTCCACGATGCGTCGCCGATCAGCGCCGGCGGGTTCTGGCCGTTGGCGCCATACATCTCGATCGTGATCCCGGGCGTTTTGGTCTTGATCGTGGCGCTCGCGAGCTTCTGAGCCGTCCGCAGGTCGAGCACGATCCCGGCGTTCACCTGCGGAGCGAGCGACGCCTGGACCTCAGCCGTCCACGCCGTCGAGGCGTCGCCGTCGATCGTGAGGCTCGGATCGCCGAAGAGCGGGCTCGGATAGGCGTTCGGGTTGTATGTGCTCGCGGCGTTCGGGTCGAGCAGGATCGGTTCTGGGCCTTCGGATTCGCCGGGTTTCGAGCCCGACCCACCTGAGCTTTCGCCTTTGGGGCCTTCTTCGGCGCCTCCGCCGGTCAGTCCTTCGCTTGCGCCTTTGCCGCCCGACCCGTTCGAGCTGGAAGGTTTGCCGCCTTTGCCCGGTTTTCCGGTTTTGAGGCTTTTTTCTTCGGGCGGGAAGAGCGCGTTGGCCCCTCCTTTGCCTTCGCCTTGCGGCGTGGGCGTCTGCGTGGGGATCTTCGGCGGCGCCGCTTCGTTCGGGGTGGTGGGCGTTCCCGGCGTGGTTGGAGCGGTGGGGGTGGTCGTCGACGGAGCGACGGGCGTGACGGTGCTCGGCGTGAGCAGCGCGAGCCGCTTGTGCGCTTTGGGCTCAGGCTTGGTGAGCGCGGCATACGCCGCCACCGACGCACCCGCGACGAGCAGCAGGGTGACCGCCAGCACACCGACACCCGTCAACCAGCCGGGCCGGTGCTTCAAGAGCCCTTGGCGGGCGGCGCCGCACTGCACGCACCAGTCTTGGGCCTCCTGCATCGGAGCCCCGCAATTTGCGCACTCCCTCATCGAGCGCCCATTTTGACACGCTTTCAGCGCGGAGCCGGCGGACCGCCCGCGACTATGTCCCCGCCGGTGGGCTGCATGCGCCGGTCGAGCTCGAGCTGCCAGTAGTAGCGCGTGAAGGTCACCGGGCGCCTGTACTCGCCCACGTGCGGGGCAACCGGCTGGCCGGCTGCCATCTTGACGATCAGCTCCGGGTAGGAGCGTCCGGGCAGGGCAGCCAGCGCGGGCGCGGGAAAGGCGCCGCCGAAGCGTGTGTTGACGTCGGTGATGCGCACGCCTAGCTCCGGGTCGCGGAACACCTGGATGGTGGCCGGCCCGCGAATCGCGAGCGCCTGCACCGTCGCGCGTCCCAGCTCCACCAGCTCCGGGTCGTCAACCACCGTGCCCTTGATCGACTCCCCGCCGCGAGACTCGAGCATGGTGCGCGGGATCGCGTTCAGGCAGCGCCCGTCGAGGTCGCCGAGGCAGTCGATCGAAAGCTCAGGCCCTTTCATCGCGCGCTGCACCATCGTCGGCTCCTTCACGTAGTCGACGAAGAAGCGCACCTCGGCGGGATCGTTGGCCAGGTGGATCGAGCGCGCGCCCGAGCCCTTGCGCGGCTTGACCATCGCGGGGCATCCCACCTCCTCCACCTCGCCCTCCGAGGGGACCGTCGGAGGGGAGGGAAGGCCGAGGCGCTCGAGCAGCAGATGCGCCTCGTACTTGTCGTATGTCGCCCGCGCCACCTCCGACGAGGGGACGAGCGCGGGCAGCAATCCGCGCTCGCGGGGGCCCGCGAGCCGCGCGATGTCCAGGTCGGTGAGCGGCAGCACCGCGCCCACACCGTGCCGCTCGCAGAGCTCCGCGAGCGCGCCGACGTACTCCTCGCCGCTGTCGATCGGCGGGGCGCTCTCGCGCACGTGAGCCGCATACCGGGCGGGCGCGAGCGGGTTGGGGTCGACGGCGATCGTCTTGGTGAGCGCGGCGAAGCACGACACGATGTCGTAGCGCTTGCCCACTCCCGTCAGCATCACCGCCGGCGCGCTCACAGCCGTCCCTCCCAGCCGCCGGTGTGGCCCTTGTACAGGCCGGAGCCGCCGAACACGATCGCAAGCGTCCGCCACAGGATGCGCAGGTCGAGCGCGAGCGAGCGGTGCTCGATGTAGTAGAGGTCGAGCTCGATCCGCTCGCTCCAGGGCAGCGCCGCCCGCCCGTGCACCTGCGCCCAGCCGGTGATCCCGGGCTTGATTGCAAGGCGCCCGCGCTGGCGCTCGGTGTACTGCTCCACCTGCACCGGGATCGTGGGCCGCGGACCGATGAGCGACATCTCGCCGCGCACCACGCCCAGCAGGTTCGGCAGCTCGTCCAGAGAGGTTCTGCGCAGGAAAGCCCCAACCCGCGTAATGCGCGGATCGTGCTCGTCGATCGCCAAGCCCGCCCCGATGTGCTCGGCTCCGTCCACCATCGTGCGCAGCTTGAGCATGTCGAACGGCGCTCCGTCCTTGCCGATCCGCCGCTGGCGATAGATCGGGTGGCCGCGCGACTCCAGACGGATGGCGAGCATCGCCGCGAGCATCACCGGAGCGCTCAGCACGAGCAGCGCCCCGCCCACGAGCAGGTCGATCGCGCGACGGATCACCGCGTGCCCTCCGCGACGTCCCAGTAGGCGTCGGTGCCGTGGCGCACCCAGTCCCACAAGCCGAGCGCGGGCGAGAGCGTGGTGAGCACGTAGTAGCGGGCGATCAGCAGCCCGCGGGCGCGCAGCGCGCCACCGAGCGCCGCCGCGAGCAGCAACGCCAGCTGCAGCGCGAGCGTCACCGCATACAGCGGCGAGGAGCCGCCCGCCACGAGCACGACGTTGGTGGCGAGCGCGAGCGCGTGCAGCAGCGGCGTGCTGTAGCGCAGCACCCGATGGGAGAGCATCATCAGCGCGTATCCGGGTGTGTATCCGCGCGGCGAGAGCATGCCTCCGCGCAACACGATCGGCCACGTGTGGCTCATCATGCGCCGCTTGCGCCGCAGCTCGCCCTCGATCGAAGGCACCATCTTCTCCACCGCCCGCGCTCCAGGCACATACACCGCGCGCCAGCCGCGCTTCACCATGTTGAACGGGAAGCTCAGGTCGTGGCCCATGACGGGATCCACGACGATGTACGCCTCGCGCCGGGTGGCGTAGATGGCGCCGTTGCCCGCCGTGATCGACGACAGGCGCGACTCGCCCTCGCGCAGCGCCATCTCATAGCGCCAGTACACGCCCTCCTGATTGGTGGCGTTCGCCCCCTGCGCTCCCTGGACGAAGCGCACCTGACCGCAGGCATAGCCCACGTGCCCGTCCTCGAACGCGCTCACCAGCTGGCGCAGAGCGTCGGGCTCCCACTGGGCGTTGGCGTCCGAGAACGCCACGATCTCCCCACGAGCGCGCTCCACCGCGGCGTCCTGGGCGCGGATCTTGCCTCCGCGCGCCAGCTCGAGCACCAGATCGGCGCCCGCCGTGCGGGCGTGCGCCGCCGTCTCGTCGGTGCACCCGTCGCACGCGACGATCACCTCGAGCAGCTCGCGCGGGTAGTCGAGGGCGAGCGCGTTTTGCACCTTGCGGGCGATCACCTCCTGCTCGTCGTGCGCCGCCACGATCAGCGACACCGAGGGAAGCCGCCGAGCCGGGTCGTCGGTGGGATGGCGCTCCGGCGGGGTGCGCCGCGCGAGCAGGATCACCGCCAGCGCGTATCCGAGCTGGGTCCAGGCGATCAGCCCCACCGACGCCCAGAAGACGATCTCCACAGCGGTGCGCACCGGTGGCATTCTCCCTAAAGGAGGCTTTCGTACAGCGTCAGGTGGGCTTGCGCCACCGAGTCCCACGAATACGGGCCGCGAGCCGCCGCGCGCGCGTGGGCGCCCATCCGCGCGAGACCGTCGGGGTCGGCGAGCAGCTGCTCGAGCGCTCTCGCCAATGCGGCAGCGTCGGCTGCCGGCACGATTCGAGCGGCGCCCGTGGATGCCATCTCGGGAAACCCGCCCACGTCGCTGAGCAGCAGCGGCTTGCCGAACGCAAGCGCCGTGAACAGCACGCCGCTCTGGTCGGCCTCCAGATACGGCAGCACGACGAGGTCGGCGCGCTCGAAGTAGGCGGGCAGCTCGTCGTCGCCGATGAAGCGCATGTCGAAGCGCACGCTCGCCGGCGCCGCGGCACGCAGCGCGGAGACGTCCATCTTGGGCATGCCGGCGATCCACAGCTCCGCCGACACCTCCGGTGGGAGCTCGCCCCAAGCGCGCAGGAGCACGTCGATGCCCTTGTAGGGACGCACCAACCCGAAGCACAGCACCACCGGCTTCTCGCTCTTCCACGGCAGCCCCTCCACGCGCTGCGCCGCCGGTTGCTCGGCGAGGTGCTCGAAGGCGCCGTGCGCGATCACGCGCACGCGGTCAGCCTCGACGCCCAGCTCCTGCACGAGGCGGGCACAGCCGTGCTCGGAATGGACGACGATTGCGTCGAAGCGGTCGTAGAGGCGACGCTGCGCACGCAACTGGCCCGGACGGGGCTCGCGCGGCAGCACGTCGTGCGCCGTGAGCACCAGCGGGCGTCTGTGAGCCGCCGCTCCGCCGCCGGCGCCGCCCGACCGCCGTCTGGATGGGAGCAGGCAGCGGTCGAGATGCTGGACGGTGAGCCATTGGAAGTGCACCACCTGGGCGCTGCGCGCGAGGCGGCGGTAGCGCAGCATGTCGGGCACGTGCTCTGCCAGCTTGAGCCCCATCCGCAGTCGACTGCCCGCGGGTCCGCGCGCCGCTCGGTAGAAGAACTCGCGCCGTGCGTAGCCGTGGGGGAGCGCCACCGGGCCATAGGCGAAGCGGCTGGTGATCAGCTCCACGTCGGCTCCGCGGCGTGCGAGCGCGCTGCACAGCGCGTGGTCGTAGGGCGGTGTGTAGGCGGAGGGATCGACGATATGGACGCGCACTGCGCCGCAGACAATAGGCTCGCCGAGGCGTGAACACCGTTGGTGCCCGGTCGGCCAAGGGGTTGACGCGCGAGCGCCACACGGTTCACTATGGAAGAGCGGGCGCGGGAGCCCGCTCTCGAGGAACCGTGCTCGCCTTCATCTCCTCTCCCAAACCGCGCGATCGAGCGGGCCTCCGTGTCGCGTTCGCGAAAGCCGCGCTCACCTACTGGGCGGCGGTTTTCCCGCGCGTGCGCGCCCATGTCGCGCGCTGGGAGCGCTCAGCCCAGCGCATACCCGACCCCGAGCTGCGTCGGCTCGTGCTGGGAGCCCTTCGCGAGAAGCGCACGAACATCGAGGGCGCCGCCGCCTTCGCCGCATTGGCGCCGCGCACCCAGCGTGCTCGCTTGACGCATGCGCTCAGCTCCTTCCAGGCGGCTTACAACCTGCTCGACATGCTCGGCGAGCAACCCAGCCCCGACCCGGTGGCGGACGGCCAGCGGCTGCACGAAGCGCTGCTCTGCGCACTCGCTCCGGGCTCCACGCCGCTCGACTGGTACGAGTTCCACCCTCAGCGCGACGACGGCGGATACCTGAACGGACTGCTCCTCGAGTGCCAGCAGGCGGTGGCACGCCTGCCGTCCTTTCAGGCGGCGGCGGCGCTCGCGCGCAGCGCGGCAGCGCGGATCGTCGCCTTCCAAAGCCTGAACCTGAGCGAGTCCCAGGGCGACCATGCAGCGCTCGAGCAGTGGGCGCACGCCGCCACGCCAACCGGCAGCGACTTGCAGTGGTGGGAGACCGCTGCCGCAGCCGGCTCCTCGCTGCCGGTGTACGCGCTGCTCGCAGCCGCCGCCGAGCCACGGGTGGACTGCCGCGAGGCGCAAGCGATCGCGCGCGCCTACTTCCCCTGGATCGGAGGGCTTCACTCGCTGCTCGACAACCTCATCGACAAACACGAGGACGAGGCTGCCGGCCATCGCAGCCTGGTGGAGTACTACGGCCCCCAGGCAGCCGCACAGCGGATGCGCTGGCTCACCCAGCAGGCGCTCGACGCCGCACACGAGCTTCCGCGCGCAAACGGTCATCTCGTGATTTTGGTGGGGATGATCGGCAGCTACCTGTCGGCACCAGAAGCACGCGCCGCCGCGCTTCAGCCGGTGGCGCGTGCGGTGCTCGGAGCGGCTGGACCGCTCGTGAAGCCGACACTGCTCGTGTTCAAGCTCCGCGAGCTGGCTGCACGAAGGCGGTTTGTGCCTGCGGCGCCCCCCTCGCCGACCCAGCGCGCGAGCCCCGTCGCCCGCGCGGGCGGCAGCATTAGGCTGGACAATTTCGGATAGGGTTTCTTCTCAGGTCAAGGGAAGAGCTGGGAGGGGCGGGCCGGTGTATGGTCACTAGGTCACCGGCCATGATCGAGAGGGATCTGGATGCTGGAACTGTGCGATCTGGTCAAGCACTACCACACCGCTGGCGAGGAGACGGTGCGAGCGGTTGACGGCGTGTCGATGTCGGTGTCGGCGGGCGAGATGGTTGCCCTGTACGGGCCGAGCGGCTCGGGCAAGACGACGCTGCTGCTGATGGTGGCGGCGCTGCTCGCGCCGACGAGCGGCAAAGTGCTCGTCAGTGGCCGCGACATCTCCTCGCTTTCGGAGCGCGAGGCGTCGCACTTCCGCCTGCAGGAGATGGGGTTCGTGCGCCAGAACTTCGACCTGCTCCCAGGCGTCACCGCAATCGACAACGCGGTGCTCAAGCTGCTCAAGAACACGCCCTGGAAGGAGGCGCACAAGCGCGTGCAGCCGCTGTTGGAGCGCCTCGGCCTGGGCGGCAGGCTCACACATCGCTCCGAGACGCTCTCGATGGGCGAGCGCCAGCGCGTGATGATCGCCCGCGCGCTCTCCACCGAACCGAAGCTGCTGCTCGCCGACGAGCCCACCGGCAGCCTCGACACGCAGCGCGGCAAGGAAGTGCTCGAACTGCTCACCGAGCTCTGCCGCGAGCGCGGCGTGGCGATCCTGCTCGTCTCACACGACCCGCAAGCCGCCGGATACGCCGACCGGGTGCTGGCGCTGCGCGACGGAAAACTGTCCGACTACGACCCCGCGCAGGGCTTCGCGCCCGCTGGGGATCGCTCGTCGGTTGCGCGATGAGCGGCGCCGCCGGAGCGCACCCGATGAGCGGCGAGCGCGCGAGGCGAGCGGCATGAACCTCGCCAACGTCCTGCACCTCTACCGCGTGCGACTGCGCGCGCGAGCGCTGCAAGAGCTGTTCGCGGTGATCGGCATCGCTGCGGGTGTCGGGCTGCTGTTCGCCTCGCAGATCGCAAGCTCCAGCCTGTCGAGCTCGGTTGGCCAGCTCAACAGCGGGATCATCGGCGCCGCCACGCTGCAGCTCACCGCCCGCGACGCGCACGGATTCGACCAGGCGCTCGTCGGCAGGGTGCGCCACCTGCCGGGCGTGAAGGTGGCTGCGCCGATGCTCGAAGTGAGCGCCAATGCGTATGGGCCGAAGGGCAGCCGGTCGGTCGAGCTGGCAGGCGTCGACTCCTCGCTTGCGCAGCTCGGCGGGGCGCTCGTGCGCAAGACCGCGCTCAGCCCGTTCGCCGGGTTCAGCGAGGTGGTGCTGCCGGTTCCGGTTGCACAAGCCATCGGCACGACCAAATCGGGGGACACGGTGCGCTTCGCGGCGCTCGGGCACTCCAGCGAAGCCGGGCTTTACACGCTTCTGAGCGAACGGCAGATCGGCCCGTTGATTCACAGCCCGATCGCGGTGACCTCGCTCGAATACGCGCAGGAAGCCAGCGGGCTGGCGGGGAAGGTCAGCCGGGTGCTCGTGCAGGCGGCGCCCGGCAAGACCGAAAGCGTGCGCGTCGAGCTTCAGCGGATCGCCGCGGGGCACATCGGCGTCGAGTCGGCGGACTACGACGAACGGTTGTTCTCCAAGGCGGCTGCCGCCACCAACCAGTCGACTCAGCTGTTCGCCGTCATCAGCGCACTCGTCGGCTTCCTGTTCGCGTTCAACGCGATGCTGCTCACCGTGCCTCAGCGCCGGCGCCTGATCGCCGACTTGCGCCGCGACGGGTACACGCCGGCGGCGGTGATCGCCGTGCTGCTGTTCGACGCGATCGTGCTCGGGGCGATCGCGTGCGCCATCGGGTTGCTGCTCGGCGACGAGCTCTCGATCCACCTGTTCCACTCCAACCCGGGCTACCTGTCTTCGGCGTTTGCCGTCGGCACGCAGCGCGTGGTGGACTGGCAGAGCGTCGCCATCTCGGTGGGTGGCGGGATGGGCGCCGCGTGCGTCGCCGTGCTGAGCCCGTTCAAGGACATCGTCTCGCGCGATCCGCTCGCCGCGATCGCCACCAAGGAGGGCGGATCCACCAGCACCTCCGCGCTGCTCACCGTCGGCGGCGTGGTGTGCCTCGCAGCCACACTCGCGATCCTGCTGGCTGCCCCGCAGCTCGCCATCGTGGGGATGGTGACGTTGATCGCCGCTCTGCTCGCGCTGCTCGCGCTTCCGCTCGGCGCGACCCTCACGATGGCGCGGCGTCTGGCGCCAAGGGTTGTGAGCGCAGTGCCGCACATCGCGGTGATGGAGTTGCGAGCCGGACGCGCGCGGGCGATTGCCATCGCCGCCACCGGCGCGATCGCCGTGTTCGGCAGCGTCGCCATCCAGGGCGCGCACAGCGACCTGCTCAAGGGCCTCGACAACGCTTCGCGCGACATGAACGCGGCGACGGACGTGTGGGTGTCGGCGGCAGGCTCCTCCAACCTGCTCATGACCGACCCGTTCGCCGCATCCGCCCAAGCCAAGCTGAGCGCATTGCCGGGCGTGCGCGCCGTGCACCTGTACCGCGGCGGGCTGCTCGACTTCGGCGACCGTCGCGTCTGGGTGATCGCGCCGCCCACCGACGCCACGCCACTGGTGCCGCCGACACAGCTGGTGGAAGGCGATGTCGGGCCAGCCACGGCTCATCTGCGCGAAGGCGGTTGGGCGGTGGTGTCGCTTGCGCTCGCCGACGAACACCATCTGAAGATCGGCGATCGCTTCACCATCCCCAGCCCCCACCGGTCGAGCTGGCGGGTGGCGGCGATCAGCACGAACATCGGTTGGGCGCCGGGAGCGATGATTGTGGGCGCCGACGACTACTCGAAGGCTTGGGGCAGCTCGGATGTGAGCGCCTATCAGCTGCTCGCCAAGCCCGGGGTGACCCCGCAGCAGGTGCGCCGCGAAGCGCAGGCCGCGCTTGGGTTGCAGTCCGGGTTGTCTGTGCAGACAGCGGTGCAGCACGAAAACCGGCTGCGCTCCATCACCCGCCAGGGGTTGCAGCGCCTGTCGCAGATCTCCGACCTGATCCTCGTGGCGGCGGTCCTCGCGATGGCGGCGGCGATGGGCGCCATGATCTGGCAGCGGCGTCCCCGCCTTGCCAAGCTGAAGCTCGAGGGCTTCCCGCACAGCGAACTGTGGCAGACGATCGTGCTGGAGAGCCTGCTGCTGCTCGGCGTCGGCTGCTTCAGCGGCGCGCTGTTCGGCCTGTTCGGCCAGCAACTGCTCGACCGGGCGTTGAACATCGTCATCAACTACCCGGTTGTCAGCTCCGTTGGGGTGATCGTCGCGCTCATCAGCCTGGCGCTCGTCACCGCCGCCGCCGTGCTGATGGTGGCGATCCCAGGCTGGTTCGCCGCAAGCGTGCCCGCAGGTTTGGCGCTGCAGGACGAGTAGCCGGCAAAGCCCGCGCTCAAATCAGCGCTGCCGACTATTTGTGCCCGTGGCGAGCCCCGCTCGGGCAACGCACCGTGCTCGTCGCGCGCACCGTGGTGCCATCCGCAAAAGAGAAGTCGCCCTGGAAGCGGAAACCGCCGCGCGGGCATGTGTCGGGAATTTCGACTCCCCTTGGGTGGAAGTGCACGATGTGGCCGTGCACGCGCTTTTCGTAGAGCAGGTGCTCCGGGCCGATCGTCGATTCGACATTGATGATCGACACCGGCGGGCCGCCCGTGACGCCTTTGATTTCCGGGATCGGCGTCGACAGGTTGCTGCCGAAGGGGCCGCTGTCGGGCAGCAGTTCTCCTTCGAAGACGAGCTGGGCAAACACCGGTTCGCGCCCATCGGCGTAGAACAGAACCACCATGTTGTTGTTGTGTTCCGGCCCCATCAGCGCATAGATATGGGGAATCTCGCGGCCTGCCGTCGAGCCGAACGGGACTTCCACGCGCGCTTTGCCGAAGCCAAGTCGCGAGTTCACCGGGCAGCCGGAAAGGCCCTTGGCTTCGAGCTCCTTCGGCTTGCAGATGGCCAGCCCCAAGGTCGTGCTGAGGTATTCCATGCCCTTCGGTATGCGCAGCGCGATGTGCGTCAACGGCGACGGCAGGCTGCCGTCGGGGGTCTTCACGGTGAAGCCGAAGCCGATCGTCGTCTGCGCCCCGAGCCGGTCGGGCGTGAAGGACGTGTGCAGCGACACCAGCTCCTGCGCCTGCCCGGCGGCGGGCAGGCAGGCACAGAGGAGCAGCGTCAACGTGATGAAGGCGCACGCCCTACAGCGCCCGATTGAGAACAGGCGGAACAAGTGATGGATGCCCGCTAGTACGACAATCGACCGCTCACATGCACCGACACGGCGCTGTTCGAGCGGTTGATCGTGCCGCTGAAGCTCAAGCCGGAGCCGCGGGCTTTGGAGTAGCGCCCACTGCCGCCGGTGATGTTCATGCGGCCGGAGAAGCTCGCGTAGGAGCCGTGATTGCTGTAGCTGGCAGACGCCGATCCTTTGATCGATCCGCCTTTCGGAT
Source organism: Solirubrobacteraceae bacterium (assembly GCA_051955355.1). Taxonomy (GTDB): domain Bacteria; phylum Actinomycetota; class Thermoleophilia; order Solirubrobacterales; family Solirubrobacteraceae; genus Palsa-744. The sequence goes on from JBQCGU010000054.1 coordinate 23,382, forward strand.
ACACCTGGATGGAGGCGCTGACCACTTTCGGGGATGGGAGGCGCAGCTGGATGTAGATCGTCCCGCTGAGCGTGCCTCTAGCGCTGCCGGACTCTTTGACCACCGGACCCTGTTTGTTCGAGTAGTGCAGGCTGCCGCTCTCGTTGATGCTGATCGTGCGCGCGGCGTGAGCCGACGGGCCTGTCGCACCGGCGACGCCGACGCCCAGGGCGCCAGCCGCCGCCAGCGAGCCGGCGGACGCGGCGGACACGAGAAAGCGCCTGGTTGTGCGGCGCCGTGACCCTCTGTGCATCGATCCCTCCATGTTGCGGTGGATGTCGCATCCCATTTGAGACCCCTCTCCTCGAGCGACAACGACTCTGTTGGCCCTGTCCGGCTCCCACGCCGATCGAGGGCTAGCTAGACAACTCTAGTGCATACAGTCCTACCAAGCTCAACCCCCTTCGTTAGGGGAAAGTTGCGGAACGCCGAACTTCTCGCTTCCCGCGGTTGCACCCCGCAGCTAGGGTGCGCGTCGTGACCGCCGAGATCGAGCTCACCTACTGCGTGGTCAACACCTCCCAACGCGAGCTGCTCCTGCGGGGGCTCGACGCGATCGCGCGCGAGCGCGCGGCGCTGCCGTTCGCCACCGAGGTGCTCGTGCTCGACAACGGGTCGCGCGACGGCTCGGCGCAGGCTGCACGGGAGCACCCGGCGGTGGACGAGGTGATCGCATTGCCCGAACGACGCGGCAAGGCGGGCAACGACTCGCTGCTGCTGCGCCGCGCGCGCGGGCGCTACGGATTGCTGCTCAACGAGGACTCCGAGCTTCAGCCCGGGGCGACGCGCGCGCTGCACACCGCTTTGGAAACCAACCCGCGCGCGGCGTGTGCAGGCGCGAAGCTGCTGCGCCCCGACGGCCCCGAGCAGGCGTGCGCGTGGCGTTTCCCCACGCCCCTCACCGCGCTCGCCGGAGCCCTGTTCCTGCACCGCCTCTACACCGTTCAGAGCAAGGGCGAGCGCGAGCGCGCTGTGGATTGGTGCCAGTCGGCGGCACTGCTCGTACGCCGCGACGCCGCCGCGCAGGTCGATTACCTCGACCCCGACTTCTTCGTGTACTCCGACGAGGTGGATTTCGCCAAGCGCCTGCACGACGCCGGCTGGCACAGCCTGTACGTGCCGAGCGCCGTCGCCATCCACCACGAGCAGCTCTCCACCGACTCGGTGCCCGAGCGGCGCATCGTCGAAATGGCGCGCAACCGCGACCTCTACATGCGCAAGCACCATTCCGAGGCCGCCGCCCGGGCAGTGCGCTGGCTGACCGCCTGGCCGTACGCCCTGCGCGCGCTGGCCGCGTTCGCGCTGCCCGACCACTCCCCGCGCCGCTACTGGCGCCACGTCACCGCCACGCTGCGCCCCGAGCGCGGCGAAGGCTTGCGCGAGGCAGCCGCTGCGTACAACGCACAGCACCATCGCCGACAGTCAGGGACGGATTGCGCCGGGGGCGACGCGTAGCGTCTTGCCCTTGAAGGTTCGACAGATCATCAAGCGGATCGAATGGGACGGCTGGCGCCAGGTACGCCAGAGCGGTAGCCACCGCCACTTCCGCCATCCGGTCAAGCCAGGTACCGTCACCGTGGCAGGCCATCCCAACGATGACTTGCATCCCAAGACGAAGGCGAGCATCATGTGGCAAGCTGGTCTGAAGCGATGAGCGAGATCAACCGTTATCTGATCCTCGTAGAGGGTTCTTCCTCCAATTTCTCCGCCTGGTCGCCGGATGTGCCGGGGTGCGCTGCCACCGGCTCGAGCATCGACGACTGCGTAGACCAGATGCGCGGCGCCCTACGCGGCCATTTGGAAGTAATGCAAGAGCACGGAGAAACCGCGCCTTCGCCGACTGGACCGGGCGTCTACGTCGAGCGCACGCTCGCAGCCTAGTTCACGCCTGTCAGATATCTCTGAGCGGGTCCTCGGCGTATGCCTCCACCTCGCCGTGGCGGGCGCGGAAGGCGGCGATGCGCACGCGGGCGTCGGCCAGCAGCGTCGTGGCGTAGGTGCGCTCGTTCGGCGCGAAGAAGCGCGTGGCGAGCAGCAGGGCCGGGATCAGCGCAAGCCAGGCGATGCGTGCCGCCAGGCCGACGGCGCCTGAGGTTGGCAGCAGCAGCTCGCCCGACACCGCCACCCCGCCGAGGATCAGGGCGAGCTGGGCCAGGCGAGCCCATTCGAAGCCGACCGGGAACACGCGGCGGGTGAGCAGGTGCATGGCGGCGAGCATCACCACGTATGCGCCGCACAAGGCGATGCCGGCGCCCGCGATGCCGAGGTTGGCGCCGCCGTGCGGGACGAGCGTGAGCAGCAGCACGACGTTCACCGCCAACCCCGCCAGCGCCGCCGGCAGGTTGCGCTGGGTGACGCGCGCTCGCCCGGTGATCACGATCAGCACCTGGTAGAGGCCGTACAGCGTCCAGGCGAGCGCCAGCCAGGGCAGGGCGGTGTGTGCGCCGAAGTAGGCGGGCGCCGCCAGCAGGCGCACGATCCAGCGCCCGACGAGCGCCACCGTCGCGACGATCACACCCGTGCCGAGCACAAACCAGGTGGTCACCAGCGAGTACAGGCGCGCCGCCTGCGCGTCGCTCTGCACCGAGTAGGCGAGCGGCGGCCACGCGTATTGAAAGCCGCGCACGAACACGAACACCACCGTCGCCAGCTGCAGCGCCACCGAGTACTCGCCCGCCGCCGCGTGGCTGTAGCTGCGGTACAGGTAGAAGCGGTCCGCCACCTGCAATGCGTACACGCTCGCATCCGCCGGCACGGTTGGCAAGCCGAAGCTCATCATCGCCCGCAGGTCGCTCATGCGCACGCGCAGCGACACCCGCGAGCGCAGCGTCCACCACAAGCCGAGCACCACCAGCGCCGAGGCGCCGAAGTTGCCGAGCAGCAGCCCTTCGGCGCCCCTGCCGGCGAACACGACGAGCGCCACCGTGAACGTCACCGTCAGCGCCACGTTGCTCCCAGACGCATACAGATAGGTGCGCGCGCGCTCGTCCACGCGCAACTGGGCATACGCCATCTCCAGGTTGGTGAACGCCCACAACCCCACCGTCGCGCAGTAGATCAGCGTGGTGTTGCTCGAACCGAGCAGCGCTTTTGCCAGCGGATGGGCAAGCGCAATCGCCAGCAGCGCCGCCAGCGTCGTGCTCCATGCCACCGTCGCGCTCGCGGTGCGCGCGATCCGCTCGCGCCGCGCGAGGTTTTCGTCGTCGAAGTAGAAGCGCACGAACGCCTCCCCGATCCCCACGCGCAGGAAGATGCTCGCCAATATCACCGCGGTCAGCAGCGACATGTACGCGCCGTATTCCCCCCGCCCGACGTGGCGCGTGTACAGCGGCAGCGTGATCACCGCGATGCCCTTGCTCACGATGTCCGCCGCCTGGTAGGCGGCGCCGGTGGTCACCAGCCGCTTGAGGTATTCGCGCATCGCTTCGCCCGTCCTTCAGGACTCTGACGTAGTACCAACCGGCGCATGCGCCGGTTGGCCGGGCGGTGCATGCACCGCCCGGGACAGCGCCGCATGCGGCGCTGTCTTCCAGTCAAGAGAAGGGACGGCGACGCCGAGCGCGAGCAGCGTCCAGGTGAACGGGTCCTCGAGGAAGTCGGCGTAGGCGAACGTGTGCGCCACCAGCGCCGCGAAGCACGCCGCCAACGCCGCGCGCGGGGGCGAGCGTCCGGCTCCGGGCAGCAACACGAGCGCCGCCGCGAGCAGCAGCGCCGCGTACAGCACCAAGCCGAGCACGCCCTGCTCAGCGGCGATCGTCAGCGGGATCGTGTGCGACGCCGACGCCGCTCCCGCCGTGGTGACCTTGTTGTGGCGCTTGTACTGCGTTTCGAACGAGCCCGACCCGAACCCGCTGAGCGGACGGTCGGCGAACAGTTTGATGCCGCCCGTCACCAGGCTGGCGCGCCCGTTGGTGGCGTTGTTCGCCGAGCCTTCCCTGCCCTTCAGCCCGAGGTGCAGGCTGGCGGGCGCGGCGAGCAGGAACACGACCCCGAGCACCGCCAGCGCGCCCGTCACCGCCGCCGTGCGCCACACCCCCCAGCGCAACGCCGCTATCACCGCCAGGCCGATCAGCAGCGCCACGATGCTCGACTGCGAGAAGCTCGTGATCAAACCGCCCCACAACCACGCCAGCAGGGCGCCGCCGATCAGCACCTGGCGACGGTTGCGCGTCCACAGCACCGCCGTGGTGAGCGCGAGCATCACGAGCACCAGGAAGCGCCCGTAGATGCTCGGGTCGAAGAACAGCGAGTTGACGCGGAAGTAGTTGTCGAAGCGGTTTGCCGCCACCACCCGCGGGTTGAGCAGCAGCTCTTTGCGCGCGTACTCCACGAACCCGATCCCCGCGAACACCACGGCGAGCGCCACCGCCACGCCGAAGCAGCCGAGCACCAGGCGGCGACTCCACGGCGCCTCGCGCAGCAGCGCGTACAGCGCCAGGAACGGCAGGTAGAAGAACACGAGGTTCTCCACCCCCTTCGTCGGGTCCGCCGAGTAGGAGATCTGGAGCGCATACAGCGCCACCGACGCCAGCAGCAACCAGTCGAGCGGCATCAGTCGGCGGCCTGAGCGGTAGACGTATGGGCGGGCGCTGCGCAACACGCGCGGGAGCAGGTGGGCGATCAACCCAGCCGCCACCACCGCGTACAGGGGGATCAGCAGGTTCACCGTGCGGCTCTCCGTCGGGATCGGCACGCGGAACGGCAGCGCCGCCACCGCCAGCAGCGGGAACGCCTGCCGCCGGGCGCGCATGAGCAGCGTGAGCGCCGCCACCGCCAGCGCCCACACGCCCGCTACGACCACCACCGTCGTCGTGCTCTGGCCGGCGATCGTCGCGAGCGTCGCGCTCATCCGCCGCTCCTTGCGTGCACCAGTTCGAAGCTCACGGGCGAGAGCACTTCGCGTTTCTGGCGCTCCAGGTAGATGCGCAGGCGGTATGTGCCCGCCGGCGCCTGGCGCCCACGCGCCTCCAGTCCTTTCCAGTAGAGGACGATCGTTTTGTAGCCGGGCAGCCAGCGGTGGCGCACAACCGTGCGCACAGTCGTGCCGCGCGAGTCGATAACCCCAACCGTGATGTGGTCGGAGTGCTGGATGTGGAATTCGAAGCGCTCCGTCCCCGCTTCACCCGCCGCCCCCGGGGTGAGCGTCGCCGGCGATATCTCCAGCTGCTGCACCGCCGTCGGCGCGTGCTTGAGCGCCTGGGTGACGCCGAGCGCGGCGAACGTCGACAGCACCACCAGCCCGAACACGACGCGCGCCAGCGGTTGCTCTTGGCTCAACTGGACCCGCCCGGGGCGAAGCGCTCGACCGTGTCCGAGCGCAGCCCGAGCCGCAGCGTCTCCAGCGAGAGCACGTCGTCCGCGGCGATGTTGCCGAGGTTGCAGCTTGCGCCGAGGTGCGTGAGAAACCACACCTGCTGAGAGTGCTGCGGCGCATCGAAGATGATCCGCTCCGGGTCGATCGCGTGGACGATCTCATCCACCAGCCCAGTCCTGATCTCCCCGTCCGCGCGCGCGATGCCCGCGGTGCCCGACTCGCGACCCTCGGCAATCACCTTCCACGCGCCCGCCGCGAGGTCGGCTTCCATCTGCTCCACCCATACATACGGCGCCATGATCGTCTCGGCGTCCTTGCTCCCCACCTCCGAGAGCACCGTGAACTCCTTTGACAGCGACCCGATCAGCTCGTGCTTGACGTGCGCCTCCAAATCGATCGTGCCATCGGAGATCTCCACGTGGCGCAACCCCAGCTCGTGCAGCCAGCTCGCCATCTCGCGCACGCGGTTCTGCCTGATCGCGAGCTCCGTGAGCGTGCCCCCGAGCACCACCGGGACGCCGTGCGACTCATAGCGCGCGATCTTCTCGCGCAGGTTCGCCGTCACCAGCGCCGTGCCCCAGCCGAGCTTGACGATGTCCACCGCACCGCCCACCGTCTCCATCAGCCCATCCACCGCTGCGATCGACAAGCCGCGGTCGATCACATGTGTGATGCCGCGCTCGCGCGGCTTTGCCTCGCGTGCCGGGAGGTCGAGGAAGCCGTCGATCGATCCGTTGCCCGTGCTCACCGTCAGGCGCTCGCGCTCAGGCTGCCGGCGCCGATTCGGCTGAGCCGGTTGCGCTTTCCGAGCCCGATACAGCCGGTTCACCCTGGCTCTGCACGCCCCCGCCGCCCAGCTGCGCCGCCTGGTCGGCGCCCGCGATCACCACGATCTGAGCCGAGCCCGCCAGCGAGGCAACCGAGCTTTCCATCGGCTGCACCTGCGTCACCGCCAGCGCCTTCGCCACCCGCTTGGCGTCCGCGCGGTGGCCGCTCGAGTACTCCACCACCGTGGTGGGGTGGGTGCCGCTCGGCACCGCGCCCGACGCCGCCGCGTTGCTGTAGCCGCTCTGCTGCAAGTCGCTCGCCAAGTGATGCGCCAAACCCGCCGTGCTCGTGCCGTTGAGCACCACCACGTTCATCGCTCCCGGGTTGGTTGCGCCTTCGCTCGACCCGCCCGCAGCGCCAGAGCGGCTCGTCGCACCAGAGCTGGCCGATTGGCGCGAGGAGGCGCTCGGATGCGAACCGCCGCCTTTCAAGCTCGATATCACGAGCACCGCCAGCACCACGGCGACAACCACACCCGCCACGATCGGCAGCACACCCCTTTTGCCCGACCCCTCGCGCTTGTAGTACGTCGGCCCCTGCTCCGCCTGGCCGTTGCGTCGTGCGGCAGACGCAGCGCCGCCGATCGACACGTTCCTGCGCGTGCTCGCCGCCGGCGCCTGACGTCCAGCAGGCGCTGCCGCGCCGGCGGGCCGGGCGGACGCCGCCACGGCGCTGGCGGGGCGCGTGGACGCCGCCGCGACAGCCGCTTGCTTGGCTGGGGCGGGCGGCAGGGGGGCGCGCGTGGGAGCGCTTGCTGCGCGAGCAGCAGCCGTTGCCGGAGCCGGGCTCGCCGGCGCCTGCGGCTGCGCCGGCTCTTGCTCGGGAGTCTGCGCCTGGGGCTCCTCGGGCTGCTTGTCCGGCTGCGGCTGGGACTCTGGGTCGGGTTGCTTCTCTGAGTCGGGTTGCTTCTCTGCCTCGGACGCCGGCGTAGAGGGCTCCTCTGTCGAGGGTTGCGCCTCCGGCTGCGTCGCGGAAGGCTCCGCCGCATGCTCGGCGGTGGACAGACCGGTGGTCGACCCCGAGTTTGCCGCCGCGTTCGCCGCGGTCGCCACCGCCGATGACACAGGGGCGCTGACGAGCGGCGTGGCGCGCGGGATCACACGCGCGCCTGGAGCCGTGGGGGCGACGCGGTCGCGCTGGGTGCGAGCGCTCGCGTCGGTGGCGATCCGCTGGTCGCGTTCCGCCGCCCGCTCGGGCGCGCGGCCCGCCCACTCGCGCAGCCGCTTTATCTCTCTCGCCTGGGAAAACACCAACAGCGACAGCAGTGCGATGCCCACGAGCGCCGCAAACGCGGCTATCGCGCCCACCTTGGTGAACGAGTTCGACAGCGATATTGCGAGCGTCAAGCCGGTCATCGGTCCGCAGAGTCTATGAGTGCGCCCGCCGGAGGAGTGCTGGTCTGCTCGGACAGCTCGGCGCGCACGGAGGAAAACGCCGACACCTTCGCCGCCAACCCCGCCGCGTCGCCCTCCAGCACGAGCAGCCCGATCTCGTCGAACATCGCCTCCACCGTCTCCGGCGACAGCGGCTCGCGCTGCGCCAGCAAAATCTTCTCCGCCGCCGTCGGGCTCGGGCGCTCGTACGCGTTGAACAGCTCCTCGTGCAGCTTCTCGCCTGGGCGGCGCCCCACGACGTCGACCGCCACGTCGTGGTCGGGGTCGAGGCCCGACAGCTCGATCATCGCCCGCGCGAGGTCGACGATCCGCACCGGCTCGCCCATGTCGAGCACGAACACATCCGCTCCGCGGCTGCCGTCCGAGGAGAGCGCACCGGAGCGGATGATCAGCTGCACCGCCTCGGGGATCGTCATGAAGTAGCGCGTCATCCGCTCGTCGGTCACCGTCACCGGGCCGCCCCGTTCGATCTGGCGGCGGAAGATCGGCACGACGCTGCCCGAGGACCCGAGCACGTTGCCGAAGCGCACCGCCGTGTAGCGCGTTCCGTGGAAGCGCGCCGTCGCCGCCTCCAACGCGAACTCCGCCAGCGCCTTCGACGCCCCCATCACCGTCGCCGGCGACACCGCCTTGTCGGTGGACACCAGCACGAAGCGGCCCACGCCCGAGGAGCCCGCCACGTGCGCCACCACGCGCGTGGCGATCGCGTTGTTGCGCACCGCCTCCACCGGGTTTGCCTCCATCAACCCGACGTGCTTGTACGCCGCCGCGTGGAACACCACCGTCGGGCGGTGCTCGGCGAACACCTCGCGCATGCGCTCCTCTTCCTTGCAATCCGCCAGCACCGACGCCAGCACCGAGGCGTGCACGTGGCGCTCGTCCTGCAGCTCGCGTTCGATCTGGAAGAGGTTGTCCTCCGCGTGGTCGAGCAGCACGATCCTCCGCGGGCCGACGCGCGCGATCTGGCGACACAGCTCCGAGCCGATCGACCCGCCCGCGCCGGTGACGAGCACCGTCTCGCCCGCCAGGTATGCACCCACGCGATCGAGCTCCATCACCACCGGCTCGCGTCCCAGCACATCCTCCACGCGCACCTCGCGCACCTGCCCGGAGATCGACGCCGTGTGGTCTTGCAGCAGCTCGAACACCGTCGGCAGCGTTCGCACGGGGATCGCCCGCTTGCGGCACTCGCGCACCACCCGCGCACGGGTCACGCCCGGCGCGGAGGGGATGGCGATTATCACTTCGTCGGGCTCCGCCTGGTCGAGGATGCGCGGCAGATCGTCTTGCGTGTTGCCGCGCACACGCACGCCCTCGATCCGTAGCCCACGCTTGCGCGGGTCGTCGTCGACGAACCCCAACGGGCGCAACCCCAGCTCGCGGTTGCGCAATATCTCGCGCAGCACCAGCCGCCCGCCGTCGCCCGCGCCGACGATCAGCACGCTGGATGCGCTGCGCGACCCGGCGCGCAGCGCATCCAGCGGACGGCGCTCGTGCAGCGTGCGCGCCACCACGCGCCCCCCTATCAGCAGCGCCAGACCGAGCAGCGCGAACAACGCGATCACGCCGTTGGGCAAGCCCACCGCGCCGGTGCCGCGCGCCTTCACCGGGTGCACCACCGCCACCGCCACAACCGTCAGCGCCACGACCGCCACCACCGCGCGCGCCACCGCCTCGTAGTCGCGGTGGCTGGAGTAGCGCCAGCGGCGCTGGTTGACGCGCATCAGCGCGAGCACCACGACGCTGCCCGCCAGCACCCACCAGAACGTGCGGTCGAGCAGCTTCTCGTAGCGACCCTGCGGCCCGTTGTCGAAGCGCAGCTCGAACGCCAACAGGTAGGCGAGCGTGAGCAGAGCGCCATCGACCGCCAGCCTCGGTAGCGAGTGCCGGTGCAGCGACAGAGCCGGCGAGCTGATCCGTCGGCGCATCGTCAGAGATTCTACGGCCTGTCGGCTCTAATTGGTGAAAGCAGGAGATCAATTAGCACGCGCGGGTCGCGGCGCACTCGGTTGGCGATCTCCGACCGATCGCGCTTTGCCGGCGACAGCTGCTCCACGCGCTCCAGGCGGCGCAGGCGGCCTTCGGCGAGCAGCCGTTCGTCGAGCGCTCCCAGGCGGCCCTCGAACGTCGTGTACACGGGCGTGCCGAGCGCCACCGCCTCGCGGTTCATCGTGCCGCCCGCGGATATGACGAGGTCTGAGAACGCGATCAGCGACTGCGCGTCGATCGCCCGCTCGGGGACCGTGAACCCGGGCACCTCGCGCAGCTGTGCGCGCTGCTCGGAGGTGCGCGGAAGCACCACCGCCTGCACGCCTTCTTGCGCGCACGCGGTGCGCAAGCGCGCGAGCACTTCCGAAAAAAGGTCGTTCTCGAAGCGGTGATACAGCGACACCTCGGGCGGAGTGCGCACCACGACGATCGGGCGCTCCCGGTCGATCGCCAGCTCGGCGAGCGCCGCCGGCGAGGGCTCGAAGTCGGCGAGGTAGTACTCCTCCTTGAGACCCTCATACGCGCGCACCTTGCCGCGGGCGCCGTACCCGTACAGGCGCTCGGGGGGGATCGCGTCGGGCACCACCACCGCCTGCGCCAGGCGACAGTTGACGTGGTGCTGCACCGCCGCCCACTCGTAGTCGAACATCGTCGAGCACGGGATTCGCAGCAGCCGCGCCGCGACGCTCACGTCGTTTGAGCCGTGGCCGAGCGCGACGTCGAACGGGCCGCTGCGGCGCGCCCAGCGCACGAGCGCCGCCGAGCGGCTCGCCAAGCCCAGCGCCTTCGCCGACAGATGCTCGCCGCGGTGACGACCCACCGCCGTGTGCTCGATCCCGAAGCGCTCGAGCAAGCCCAGCGTCTGGGCGAAGTCGCGCGCCGTCACGCGCACGTCGTGACCGTCCTGCCGCAGCAGCTCGATCACCGGCCGCATCACGAGCACGTGGGGGCTGTTCGTGAGGTCTATCCAAACGCGCACAGGCGGCACGGTATCGTTGCCCGCACATGCTCCTGCTCGCATCGGTCACAGAGACCGTCGTGAACGTCGCCTGGCACTTCGTCCGCGACGCCGGCCTGCCCGGGATCTTCGTGCTGATGGCGCTCTCCAGCGCCTGCATCCCGATCCCCTCCGAGGTGGTGATGCTGTTCGCCGGGTTCGTCGTCGCCGACCCCGCCCAAAGCCACTCCCACCACCACCTGACCATGACCGGCATAGTGCTCGCCGGTTTGCTCGGCACGATGGCGGGCTCTTGGATCGCCTACGCAGTGGGCCGCGGTGGGCGCCTGGAGCTGCTCGAACGCCACGGCGCCAAGCTGCACATGGGGCCGGCGCAGATCGAGCGCGCCGACCGCTGGTTTGCGCGCTACGGCGAGCCCGCCGTGCTGTGGGGGCGCATCGTCCCGCTGATCCGCGCGTTCGTGTCGCTGCCCGCCGGTGTCGCGCGCATGCCGTTCTGGCGCTTCACCGTCCTGTCGCTGATCGGATCGGCGCCCTGGGTGCTGGCGCTCGCGTTCGCCGGCTACGCCGTCGGCGGCGACTGGACGCACATCCGCGAAGGCTTTCGGTACGTCGACTACGCCGTGGTCGCGCTCCTGGCGATCGGCGTCGGCTACATCGTGCTGCGGCGCCGCTCGCGCACACCCGCCCCGGCGTCCGAGGACGTCGAGCCGGCTCACGCGGAGTGACCACCCAGCTCCCGCTGCGCCATGCGCTGGCGCTGGGCCTGATCCACGGTCCGGCTGAGCTGCTCCCGATCTCCTCTTCCGGCCATGTGACGCTGATCCCCTGGCTTGCCGGGTGGCGGTACGAGCACCTGGACCCGCAGCTGCGCAAGTCCTTCGAGGTGGCGCTCCACGCCGGCACGGCGGCGGGCCTGCTCCTGCGGCAAACGCCTCCCGAGCTCGACGGCGCCCCCGAAGCGCGGCGCCGGCTCGCCTTCCTCGCAGCCGCCGCCGCGCCCCCTGCGCTGGCCGGATGCGCCCTGCACGGACACATCGAGCGGCGGCTCGGCACCCCGCGCACGATCGCCGCCGGGCTGATCGCCGGCTCGCTGGCGATGGCGCTCGCCGAGCTGCGCGCCCGCAGGCGTGGGGCGTCGCGCCGGGCGCCGGGCGCCGATGTGCGCGACGGGATCGCGCTCGGGGTCGCGCAGGCGCTCGCGCTGATGCCCGGGGTCTCGCGCAGCGGCGCCACCTTCTCCGCCGCGCGCGCACGCGGCTTTACAGCGCTCGATGCCGAGCGGGTGTCGCTCGCCGCCGGCCTGCCGGTGCTCGGCGGGGCGACGCTCCTGCAGGGCGCCAAGATGCTGAGCGGAGGTTTGCCGGCTCCCATGCGTCCCGCGTTTGCGGCAGGCGCGGGCGGAGCATTCGTATCCACACTGCTGACGCCCGCGCTGCTCGACGCCGAGCGGCGCTCGCGGGCGGCGCTCCCCGCCTGCGTCTACCGCTTGGGGCTTGCTGCGGTCGTGATTAAAAGAAGCCTCACACCGAATGCCGCCAGCGGAGGCATACTGGGAGCGTTCAAAGCACGACCGTAACCACGTGACCGACACCATCCTTGGCACGACACTGAGCGGGCGCTACCGCCTCGACGCGCGGATAGGGCGCGGCGGGATGAGCAGTGTCTATAGGGCTTTCGACACCGTGCTCGAGCGCGAGGTTGCGATCAAGCTGATGCACCGCGAGATCGCCTCGGACTCCGATCAGCTCGAGCGCTTCAGGCGCGAGGCGCGTGCGGTGGCGCAGCTGTCCCACCCGCACATCGTCACCGTGATCGACGCCGGCGAGTGGAGCGGGCAGGAGGGCTACCCCGGCATCGAAGCCGGCACCCCGTTCATCGTGTTCGAGTACGTCGGCGGAGAGACGCTCAAGGACCTGATCCGGCGCGACGCCCCGCTCGACGTCCCCACCGCGCTCGCCTACGCGCTGGAGATCGCACGCGGGCTGGATTGCGCCCACAGCCACGACATCGTCCATCGCGACGTCAAGCCGCAGAACATCCTGCTCAGCCACGAGGGCGGGGCGAAGATCACCGACTTCGGCATCGCCCGCTCGCTCACCGAGGAAGGCTTGACAGCCGACGGCAAGGTGCTCGGCACCACCGACTACGTCTCGCCCGAGCAGGCGCTCGGCCAGCCGGTGACAGGCCAGTCGGACGTGTACTCGCTGGGGATCGTCCTCTACGAGATGCTCACCGGATCGGTCCCGTTCAAGGGCGACTCGCCTGTGGCGGTGGCGATGATGCACGTGCGCGAGGAGGTGCCCGACGTGCATCTCGTGCGCCCGGAGGTGTCCGCCTCCACCGCGGCGATCGTGGAAAGAGCCGCCGCCCGCGAGCGCGACCGGCGCTACCCCGACATGGCGAGCCTGGCGCACGCGCTCGAGGAGGCGCTCGCCATCGAGGCCACCCGCTCCGGGCAGCCCACCGGAGAGGTGACCGCCGTGTTGCGCACGCTGCAAAGCCCCGCCCGGCGGTTGCTGCCCTGGCGATTGCGCCATCCCGCGCGCTGGGGGGCATCGCTCGCGCTCCTCGGCGTCGCTGTCGCCCTTGCGCTGGTCCTGGCCGCGGGCCGCGCCGAGCGCGGGACCGGGGTCCCACCGGATGTGCACGCATGGGCGGGAACCCATCCGATCTTCCTCGCCCAAACCGCCGCCTCTTCGTACAACCCGTTCGGCACCGGTCCCGAACACGCCCGCGAAGTCTCATCCACGATCGACGGAGACCTCAACACCGTTTGGAGCACCGAGCACTACGTCGGCAACCAGCTCGACAAGCCCGGCCTCGGTGTCGCGCTCGACGCCTCGCCCGGCGTGGTGGCGCGCGCGATCGAGATCCAGACGCCCACGCCCGGGTTCTCGGCAGCCGTCTACGGCTCGAACGGCTATTCCCCGGGCGGCGAAGCGCGCAGCGGCTCTGGGGCGACGACGAGCGGGGCCGGCGAAGCGCACTCGGCGGACGCGGGGGCCGGGGCGCTCGCGTCGCGCGGCTGGACCCAGCTGGCGGCCCCGCGAAGCATCGGCAGGCGCAGCACCGTCACGTTCAACGGACAAAGCCGCACCTATCGCTACTACCTCGTGTGGATCACCTCGCTGCCGCCCGAAAGCGCCTCCGCCGAAATCTCGGAGATCACGCTGTTCCGTTGAGGGCGAGGCGCCGGCGGGTCATCCGTTCGGCGGCGACCCGGCGGCGGAGGGGGTGGGGCTGGGCGCGGCTGCCGGCGGGGTGGGGGTGGGGCTCGTCGAGGTGGTTTGCGAGGCAAGTTTGCCGATGGCGATCGTGACGACGTCGCCCTTGTGGAGCTTGGCGCCCGCGCCGGGGTTCTGGTGGACGACGAGACCTTCCTTGGAGGGGTCGGTGACCGTGCGGGACACCACCTTCGAGCCGAGGCCGAGGCTGTTCAAGGTGGAGAGCGCTTCGCCTTCGCTTTCGCCGAGCAGCGACGGCACCGTCACCCCCGTGGACGCCTGCGCCACGACGAGCGTCACGGCGCTGCCCGGCTTCACCTGCGAGCCGGCGGCGGGGCTCTGGGATATCACCGTGCCCGGGGAGGGTTCTTCCACTTCGCGCTTCTGCACCTTCGCCTTCAATCCGGCTGCTTCCAGCGCAGAGGTCGCCTGGGCTTCCGGTTCGCCCTTCACTTCCGGCACCTTCACCTTTTCCGGCCCTGAGGACACGAACACGGTCACCGTGCCGCCGAGTTGCACCTCGGTGGCGGGGGCGGGGTCGGTGGAGACGACGTGGCCCTTGGCCACCGTTTCGCTGGACTGGGTCTGCCGCTTGGGCACGAAGCCCTTTTCTTTGAGGATCTTCACCGCTTCACCCACCGGCTTGCCCGTGACGTCCGGCAGCGCCTGACTGCCCGGGCCGGTGGACACGAACAGCGTGACGCTCGAGCCTTCCTGCACGCGCGTGCCGTGCACCGGCGTCGTGCCGATCACCGAGCCGCTCGGCACGCTCGCGTTCGCAGTGGGTTGGAGCACCGGGTGCAAGCCGGCGTGTTTGAGCGCCGACACCGCCGCCGCCTGGCTTTGGCCGGTCACGTTCGGCACCGTCACCTGCCTGGTGGACGGACCCAGCAGCAGCAGCAGCAGCGCCACCGCGGCGGCGAGCAGCGCCGCCGCGCCCAGCGCCCACCACATCCAGCGGTTGCGCCGCTCAGCCGCAGGACCGTCCTCGAGCGGGAGCAGGGGCGTCGCCGCAGCCACCGCCGGCGCCAGCCCCGCCGCTGCGGCTGCACCCGCCGCCGGGGGGACCGCCGGTGGGACGAGCAGCGCGGTCGGCGCGGTGGGGGCGCCGTTGGGTGCAGCCGCCGGAACGACGCCTTCGCGCGCCTGCGCAAGAGCCGCGAGCAACTCGTCGGCGGTCGCATAGCGCTGCGCAGGGTCCTTGGCGAGCGCTCGCAGCACCACCGCGTCCAGCGCCGGCCCCACCGCCGGATTGCGCCGGCTCGGCGGCACCGGCTCGGCGGTCACCTGCTGCATGGCGATCGTCACCGCCGATTCCCCGTCGAACGGGACGCTGCCCGTCAGCAGCTCGTACAGCACGACGCCCACCGCATACAGATCCGATGCCTCGGTCACCGCGTGGCCCTGAGCCTGCTCGGGGGAGAGGTATTGGGCGGTGCCCATGATCGATCCGGTGAGCGTCATGTCCGAGGCGCCCGCGCGCGCGATCCCGAAGTCGGTCACCTTCGCGCGACCCTCCTCGTCGAGGATCACGTTGTGCGGCTTTATGTCGCGGTGGATGATCCCCCGCTTGTGCGCGAAGCGCAGCGCCAGCACGATCTGCGTGGTGATGTCGATCGCATCCTGCGGCGACAGCGGGCCGTGTTCGCGGATCACCGACTTCAGCGAGCGGCCGGGCAGATACTCCATCGCGATGTAGTAGGTGCCGTCCCACTCGCCGCGGTCGAACACCGCCACCACGTTGGGGTGAGACAGCCCCGCCGCGCTCGACGCCTCGCGGCGGAAGCGCTCGACGAACTCCTGGTCGGCGGCGAAGCGGTGGTGCAGCAGCTTGAGCGCCATCCGCCGCCCGAGCAGCTCGTCCTCGGCCAGGTACACGTCCGCCATCCCTCCCGAGCCGATCCGCGAGAGCACTTTGTAGCGGCCGTCTATGAGCGTCCCCGCCTCAACCATGAGCGGTCCCTCGCAGCAAGGCTTCGATCACCTGCTTTGCCACCGGCGCCGCGAACGCACCGCCGAAGCCCGGTACGTGACTGAGCTCCACCGCCACCGCCACGCTTGGGTTGCTCGCCGGCGCAAACGCGATGAACCAGGCGTTGTTGATGCTCTGGCCGAGCTGCGTCTCCGCCGTGCCGGTCTTGCCCGCGACCTGCACACCCGGGATCTGAGCGCTCGTGCCCGTTCCTTCGTTGACTACCGCTTCCATCATGCCCGTCACCGCCGCCGCGGTCGAGGGCTTCATCACGACCGACTGCACTTCCGGTTTGACCCGTTCCACAACCTGCCCGTCCGGTTCGACTATCTCGTCGGTCAGATGGGGCTTCATCAGCGTGCCCCCGTTCGCCACGGTCGCCGCCACCTCCGCCATCTGCAGCGGGGTCACCGACAGCTTGTCCTGGCCGATGCCCATGCGTCCGAGATCCACGCGCGGATCCAGCGGTGAGAGCAGTCGCTGGCCAAGGTACGGGCCGCTGGATGACATCTCGGTGCTCGGATAGTCCAGCTGGGGCTTTTTGCCGAAGCCGAAGCGACCCATGTAGCGCGCCAGCGTCGCCTTGCCCAGGCGTTCCGCCACCTGCGCGTAGACGGTGTTCACCGACTTCGCCAACCCCTCCTTCAGCGTGATTTCGCCGAAGCTCTCGTTGCTGTCGTTTTTCAGCGGCACACCCGAGATGGGCACGTTGTTGCGGCCGCTGACGAGCGATTCCGGGGTGAACGCTCCGGAGTCGATCGCCGCGCTCGCCGTCACCACCATGAAAGTCGATCCCGGCGCCGGGCCGAACTGGGTCGCGCGGTTGACCAGCGGCGTGCCGTGCGTCTGTTCGTCCAGCGCCCGGAAGCGGCGGGCGCTCTTCAGCGAGTTGGGGTCGAAGCTGGGCGAGGACGCCATCACCTCGACCGCGCCCGTGCGCGGCTGCAGCGCCACGACCGCGCCTTCGTGTTCGCCGAGCGCCTGCACCGCCACACGCTGAGCCGCCGGATTCAACGTCGTGACGACGTCGTCTCCGCGTTCCTTTCGGCCCTGCAGCTGATCGAGGATGCTCTGCAACCCGGTGGATGCCTGGCCGTTGAGCGTGGCGCTCCGGTACTTCTCGATGCCCGCCTGACCGAGGTCGATGAACGAGTAGCCCACCGCGTGGGCGAACGTCGCGCCGGCGGGGTAGGCGCGCGAGAAGGTCTTTTCCGGACCCCTCACGCTGCGCGCAAGCACGGCCCCGTTCGCCGCCAGGATGCGGCCGCGATCGATCCGTTCCTGCTGGAGCAATCCGCGCTTGTTCAGCGAGTTGTTGCGCAGCGACGACGCTTCGAACACGGTCCATCGCGAGGTGAACGCGACGAGCAGGGCGAACAGCACCACCACCAGGCCGTACAGGCGGACGATCGGGCGGTTCATCGTTCGCTCAGCTGTCCGAGCTCCAGCAGCCGCACCAGCTCCGCCGCCTTCTTTTCCGAGCGAAGCGAATGGTCGAGCAGGGTCTGGCGACGCGCCGGCGTCAACGTCGACGCGCTCACGCCCGACACGTAGTCGGGGCTGTAGAGCTTCACACCCGCGGGCAGTTCGAACGGCACGCCCCTGAACACCGTCACCATGCCCTGCCCGTTGGTGCCGATGAAGAACACCGACTGGCTTGCCAGGTACGCGCCGGCGACGATCACCCCGAGCACCGCCAGCAGGGCGAGCGGGACACGCAGCCGTCGCATGCTGGGCCTCCGCCGCGTGCCAGCCGAGGCGGCGCGTTCCGCCGGGCTGCCCGCCGGGCGGGGCTGGCGCTGGCGCACCGCCGTGCTCGTCGGGCTCGTGCCGGTGAGTGTCGAGACGCCTGTATCCGGACCGTCGGAGAGCGCGTGCGCGCTCGTCGTCGTCTGCCCATCGCCGTCGTCGGCGCCCGTGGACAGCTCCTCCAAGCGCGCGAGCACCACCGTTATGTTGTCCTTGCCGCCCGCCTCGTTCGCCGCCGCGATCAAGGCGCGCCCGGCGTCGCGCAACCGGTGGTGCTCGGAAAGGACGCGCGCCAGGTCCTCCTCGCCCACCATCGTGGTCAAACCGTCGCTGCACAGCAGGTAGACGTCCCCCGCGCGGCCACGGAACGAGCGCACATCCACCTCCACCGTGGGCTCCGGACCGAGCGCCCGCGTGATCACCGACCGCTGCGGGTGCTCCTCCGCCTCCTCGGGCGTCAGGCGGCCCTGTCTGATCAGCTCGTCGACCAGCGAGTGGTCGTCGGTGAGTCGCAGCAGCTCGCCGTCGCGCAGGCAGTAGGCGCGCGAGTCGCCCACGTGCACGATCGACACATCCTGCTCGCCCACGTACGCCGCTGTGATCGTCGTGCCCATGCCCGCGTGGCGCGCGTCGCTGCGCGAGCGCTCGTTGATGCGCGCGTTCGCCTGCTCCGCCAGCTCCACCAGGCTGCCCTGCGGGTCGGCGCGGTTGGGCAAGCCGTGCTTGAACGACTCCACCGCCATGTGCGAGGCGACCTCGCCAGCCTGCGCGCCGCCCATGCCGTCCGCCACCACGAACAGCGGCGCGCGCACGAGCAGCGAGTCCTCGTTGGCCGGGCGTTGCCTGCCCGTGTCGGTTCCCGACCAGTGCTCCGCCACGCGCAGCATCAATCCACCTCGAACGTCAGCTCGGAGTCCCCGATCCGCACGCGGTCGCCCGGGTGCAGCGGGCGCGGCCCGTCGAGCAGCTCCTCGTTGAGATAGGTGCCGTTCGTCGACCCGAGATCTTCCAGCACGACGATGCCCGCCTGCTCGTACACGCGCGCGTGGCGCGAAGACGCAAACGGGTCCTCCAAACGGATCTCGGCGGCGTCGCCGCGACCCAGCACGAGGTTCTCGTCGAGGTCGTAGATCATGCCCGGCTCGTGTCCCGGAGCGCGCTCCACCACCAGCCGGGGGGCGCGACCCGCCAGCGCCGCCGGACCGAGCGTGGAAGCTGAGTGCAAGCCGGTGGCGTCCGCGGGCGGCGTCCCGTTCGCCTCCCAGCTCGGCTGTCCGCCGGCGCTGCGGCGCCCGCCACCGCGCAGGTCGCTCAGGGCGCTGCGCGCAACCCACAGCAGGAACACGTACAGAACCGCGAGAAAGCCGAACTTCAACGCCACCGACACCGGGTCCAGCGTGCTCATCTGCTCACCTCGAACAGCATCTCGGTGGAACCCAGCTCGATCCGGTCGCCGGGCGCCAGCACGCGCGGGGCGCGAACCGGCGAGCCGTTCACCCGCACGCCGTTGGTGGAGCCCATGTCCTCGAGCGTCCAATCCTCGCCCTGCGGGCGCAGTTGGGCATGGCGACGCGAAACGCTCGAATCGTCGAGCACCACGTCGCACTCCCGGCTGCGGCCCAGCACCGCGCCGTGAGGCGGCACCACCACGCGCCTGCCCGACACCACCAGCAGCGCCTTTGCGCGCCTGCTCATGCCCGTGGCTTGCACCGCCTCACGCATCCGTTCTGCGTTGCTGTAGATCATGGTCCTGCCGCCGTCTTCGCGCGGCTGCTCGGGCGGGGAGGCGCCTACGCGCTCCGGCGAAGACTCACGCACGGGCGAAACCTCGTCATCGTCGCGGCTCATCTGCGCCTGGATGCCGAATTCGCCCAGCTGCAGGCTCTCGTCGGTGTGGAACACGACGTGCAGGGCGCTAGCGAGCGCATAACCCTCGCGGCGCGCGTGCTCGAGCAGATACGCGCACAGCTCTTCGACGATTTCGTGCTCCACACCCTCGTAGCGCTCACGGTCGCGCTCGGACAGCCACACCGAGTACTCGTTGGGCGCGTAGGTCCTCGACACCGACGCCGTCGCGTGCTCGTCCATCTCACGCGCGAGCTTGTGCGCCAGTTCCATCGGGCGCACCTCCGAGCGGAACGCGCGGCCGAAGCCGCCTTCCACGAGGCCCGCGATGGCGTTCTCGATTCTCCTGAGCGGATTCATGTCAAGCGAGGAGCCGGCGCACCGCGCCAGCGTCCCGTTCACTTTACGGACAACACAGGGCCGCGTAGCGCACGGGCGCACACCGCCAGCACGCATCCGAGCACCGCGCCGAGCAGCGCCCCGCGTGGAGAGGCGTGTGTCGCGTGCGCCAGCGCGCTGCGCTGCAGCAGCGGGACAGCCGCAAGCAGCGCGATCGTCCACGTGAGGGCGCCCGCCACGTCCAGCGCGGCGCTGCGTCCCCGCACAACCAGCGGCAGCACCGCCGCCGCCGCCGCCCACACGGCGATCCCCACAAGCAGCTGAACGGTCACCGCCGGGGCGATCACGTGACTCGCCGTCAGCTGCAGCGAGCCCTCCCAGGCGCTGCGCGCCGGCAGCCCGGCAGCCGGCCCCTCCCAAAGGCGCCGTCCGAGCAGCGGCTCCGCCAACGCAAGCCACCAGAAGCCGAGCGCCGCCAGCGCCGCGCGCTCGCGCCAGCGCGCGCGCTGGCCGCCGAGCGCCGGGAACGCGCCTGCAAGGCCGAGCGTCCCGAGAGCGGGAGCCAGCGCGGCGCTCAGCCAAGCGATGCTGAAGCGGCGGACGGCCAGCAGGGGGGCGCCGGCTGCGAGCACGAGCAACGAGACACCCGGCAGGCCGAGCGCCGCCTGCCAGGTCGCGACTCCGACGAGCGTCGCCAGCCACACCACGCGCGGCAGCGCAAGGCGCTCGCGCCGGTGTCCCGCCTGGAGGGCGTCCGGCTCGGGTGGCGCCGCTGGGGCCTCGCCCGCTGCCGGCGCCCGCTGGCGAGCCGTGGTTGGCGCCGGCTGGTGGGACTGCTCGGGGATCGGGCGCTCCGGGGAGGAGTGGGTGTGTGTGGTGTCTCTGAAATGGCTGACTCGCGTGCGTGCGCGCGCGCGCGCGTGGCTGGCTTTCTTGGATGTGCGCGACCGCGCCTGCAGCGCGTCCTGCAACGCCTGCTCCAGCTCGACGAGCTGTGCGCGCTCGTCCGGGTCGGGGTGCAGCGCAGCGTTGATCGTCTCCGTCAGATCGCGGCCCAGGTCGCGGCGGTGGCGCGCCAGCGGTTCGATCGGGCGCCCGATCCGCCGCGCGGTGGCCGCCGGCGTCGGTCCCCGTACGGGGTTGACGCCGCTCAGCGCCTCGTAAACGACGAGCGCCAGGGAGTAGACGTCGGCGGGAGCGCCCACCTCGTGCCCCTCGCTCTGCTCGGGCGCCATGTAGGCGAGCGTGCCGAGCACGTCGCCCGTGCGCGTCAGCGCATCCTCGCCGACGAGCTGAGCGCCGCCGAAGTCAGCCAGCTTGGCCGCCGGACGGCTTTCCCGGTCGGGCTCGCACACGATCACGTTCGACGGCTTTACGTCGCGGTGGATCACCCCCCGCGCGTGGGCGTGCCCGAGCGCCCCCGCCACCGCCAAGCCGACTTCCAGAACCCGCTCGTCGTCGAGCTCCCCATCCGCCAGCAGGGCCGCCAGCGTCCGGCCGTGGACGAGCTCGGAGATGAGGTAGAAGGCGTCCTCCTGCGCGCAAGCCTCATACAGCGCCACGATCGCGGAGTGCGCCAGACGCGCGCAAGCGAGCGCCTCCCGTGTCGCTCGCTCGGAGTCCTCCCTGCTGGGCACCTCGATGCGCTTGAGCGCCACCTCGCGGTCCAACTGCTCGTCATGCGCCGCCCACACCACCCCGAACCCGCCCGCGCCGAGCCGTTCGAGCAGGCGGTAGCGGCCGAGCACGAGCTCGGAGCTCGCGCGCCGGCCCGGGTGGATCAGCGTATTCACAACGGTTGCGCGTTCGCCGCAGCACGCCGCTTTCCCTGCCGTCCAACCCGCTCGGCGGCGCTCTGAGCGAGAACTTGCACGGCCTCCGCAACGCCGATGGCCCACTCCAACTGCCCGTGGAGTCATACTTGTGCCCTTCACAGTCCCTGCAAGGAGGGGATCTTTGTCGTTCTTCGACGACGAGCACGACGATGAGGAGCCGCCGACGCGAGTACGGCCGGCAACGACAACCCGCGCGCGCCGGCCCCAGCCGCGCCAGCCCCAGCGCGCGGGCGGCGGCGCAGCCTCGGACGACCACCACGCGATGATGGTGCGCCGGCGCATCGCCGCGGGCGTCGGCGTCGTGCTGCTGATCCTGATCGTGCTCCTCGTCAACGGCTGCCTGAAGCGCGGTAAACAGCAGGCGCTCGAAACCTACAACCAGGACGTTTCTCAGCTGGCGCAGAAGACCGACCAGGAAGTCGCCCATCCGCTGTTCGCCGCGCTCACCGGCGCCGGCGGCAAGTCTGCCGAAGAAGTCGAGCAGCACGTCAACGGCTACCGCCAGCAGGCCCAGGAACTGGCTGAACAGGCCAAGCGGCTGAAAGTGCCCTCCGAGATGGCGGGCGCGCAGCGCGACCTGCTGCTCCTCATGACCCTTCGCAAGGAAGGGCTCGAAAAGCTGGCTGCGCTCGTGCCCACCGCCCTGGGCGGGCAGGACTCCGAAGCGATGAGCAAGATCGCGGGCGACATGGAGATCTTCCTCGCCTCCGACGTGCTCTGGTCCCAGCGGGTGGCGCCGCTGATCGGCGAGCAGCTCTCCTCCGCCGGCGTCCATGGGCAGAGCACCGCCTCCAGCCGCTTCCTGCCCAACCTGGGCTGGCTGGAAGCCAAGACGGTGAGCGCCCGGATCACCGGCAACGGCTCGGCGAGCAGCGGGCCGGTCGCGCCCGGCACGCACGGGCACACGCTGCTCGGCGTGAGCGTGGGCACGAACAAACTGGAACCGTCACCCACGCTCAACCACATCACCGGCGGCTCCAACCCGACGTTCACCGTGTCGCTCGAAAACGCCGGCTCCAACACCGAGACCGACGTCAAGGTCGACATCTCGGTCACCAGCGAAGGCAAGACGCTGTCCACCTCGCACCTGATCAACAAGACCGAACCGGGCAAGTCCATCACCGTCGACATCCCCGTCAACGGAGTCACGCTCGGCGCCGCCTCGCGCATCACGGTCGACATCCAGCCCGTGCCGGGGGAGACCGAAACCGAAAACAACAAGGCCACCTACCTGGCTACCTTCGCTCAGTAGCCCGATGGTCGCCTCGACGCTCACCGACACCAGCGGGCTCGTGGCGATCGGGGGGGCAGCCGTGGGTGTCGCAGCCCTCAGCTGGTGCCTGGTGCTGACGCGCTCGCTGCGCCGCTTGCGCAAAGCCCAGCGACTGGTGCTCGGCGACGGCTCCGAGCGCGATTTGATCGCTCAGGGCGCCGCGCTTCAGGAAGCTTTCACGGCGCTGGAAGAGTATGTCGGCGAGGCCGCCGGGCGCATCGACGACCGGCTGTCGAGCATCGAGGGCGTTCTGGAGGGCGCGATCAAACACCACGCGCTCGTCCGTTACGACGCCTACAACGAGCTCTCCGGGCGCCAGTCGATGTCGATCGCGCTGCTCGACGACCGCCGCTGCGGCATCGTGTTGTCCTGCATCCACCACCGCGACCAGGCCCGCGTGTACGCCAAGCAGATCCGCGACGGGCAAGGCGAGCTGGAGCTTTCGCCCGAGGAGGCTCAGGCGATCGAGCTGGCGCTGGACGGCAGGCAGCCGGCTGTCGCCGGGCAGCTCTCCGATGGCCAGCTCGGCTGAGCAGCCGGCTGGGGCGCCGCCGCGCGCGCGCGGCGGCTATCGCGGGCCGGAGGGGACGTTCAGCGAGGAGGCGCTCCTGGCGAGCATCGACGCTCGCGCCGTCGAGCGGGTCGCCCTCGAGACGATCCGCGACGCCGTGATGGCTGCGCAGGAGCGCACCGTGCAATGGGCGCTCGTCCCGATCGAGAACTCGATCGAGGGATCGGTCACCGTGACGCTCGACACGCTCACCGGCGACGCCGAAGACGTGGCGATCGTCGGCGAGGAGGTGCTCGCGGTGCGCCACTGCCTGATCGCCGCCGAGCCTGTCGAGCTGGAGGAGATCGAGACGATTGTCTCTCACCCCCATGTCCCCGGCCAGTGCGCGCGCTTCCTGCACGAGCGAACGCCCGGCGCTCACGTCATCGCCGCCAGCTCCACCGCCGAGGCGGTGCGGATCGTCGCCGAGCGCAAACAGCGCTCGCTTGCCGCGATAGGCACCCGCCTGGCAGCCGACCTCTACAGCTGCACGGTGATCCGCGAGCGCATCCAAGACCGCGAAGACAACGAGACGCGCTTCGTGTGGCTCGCGCGCACCGACGCGCCGACCTCCAACCCGCCGCGAGCCGCGCAAACAGGGCCGAGCAAGACATCGCTCGTCTTCTGGGGGCCGGGCGCCGACCGCGCCGGGTGGCTCGTGCTCTGCCTGAACGAGTTCGCTCGCCGCGACATCAACCTCACCAAGATCGAGTCGAGACCTCGGCGGGCGCGACTCGGCCATTACATGTTCTTTGTCGATCTCGAAGGCTCGGTGCGCGACGAGATCGTGCGCGACGCGCTCGCCGGGGTGCGCGCTCTGTGTGAGCACGTCCGCGTGCTCGGCTCCTATCCGTCGGCGCCCACGAGCCTCTAGCTGTTCTAACTGTCTGAGCGCGAGCGCCAGCCCGCTCGCTACACTCCGCGCAAGGATGGAAAGCACGGCAACCCCAGCGCCAGCGGGGTCCGTGCCGCCCGACGAGCACCAGCGGCACGGACCGACCTCACCGTCGAATACGACGGTGGGAGGCAGGGTGCTCGTCCTGAACGCCACGTATGAGCCCATCAACGTGTGCTCTGTCAGACGCGCTGTCGTGCTCCTCCTCAAGGAGAAGGCGGAGCTGATCGAGCGCGCCCAGTGGGAACTGCACTCCGAGAGCTCGAGCATCGCCCGTCCTGTGGTGATCCGGCTGATGACATACGTACGGGTGCCGCACGACACCCACCGGCGCAAGATCACCCGCCGCGCCGTGTTCGCCCGCGACGGCTGGACCTGCCAGTACTGCGGCTCGCGCTCGAACCTCACCGTCGACCATGTCATCCCGCGCTCCAAGGGCGGGGGCTCCAACTGGGAGAACATCGTCGCCTCGTGCGCCCCATGCAACCGGCGCAAGGGAGACATGCTCCTGCGTCAGGCCGGCATGCGCCTGCAGCGCGAGCCGCGCACGCCCAGGGCTGAGATATTCATCCATGTCTCAAGCCCCACCATCCCGGCAGCGTGGCGTCAGTACCTGCCGACCGCAGCCTGAACGTACGAGGGGCGCCCTCGACGAGACGCCCCTCGCTTACCGCATATCGCTGAACGCGACCGCACCGATCTGGTTCGCGGCATGCGCTCGTTTCGCGCTTTCGTGCCACGGCCGGGGGGACAAGGTCCGGCGACCGGAGCGGTGGTGGTCCGGGTTGGATTCCGCCAGGCGGGTCCAGCCTAATCCGACCTAACGGCCGGCCACCTCCAGAGTCCCGCAAGAACTGTCAACCAATGTAGGACCACCTCCTTTCTCTGGTAGATGCAATGTAGCGAACCCTGCCGATGGCACCCACCGGTTGCCGCTCAGACGCTCCACGGCAGACTGGTTTCGCCCGCCTGTCGGGCGCGCAGCTGCTCGCCGCGATGGACGCTCAGAGTCAGCTCGAACACGCCGCCGCCGCCGGGCGCGAGCGAGCGCAGCGGCTTCCAGTGGCTGTGGGTGCGCGCTTCGATGGCAACCGTCCCGGCAACGGGTGCCCGTCCCCAGAACCGTGCGCGCGAGCGGCGCACGGCGCCGACGAGCACAAACGGGAAGCGGAACGCCGTCGCAGACGGCTTCGGGCGCCCGTCGATCAGGTACACACCCGACTGGTACGACGCCGCATAGGAGGGGACGGGGGGAGCGTCCACGATCAGATACCACATCGCCGTCGACACGCCCTCGCGCCACAGCAGTGCAAGCGACTGCTCCAACCAGCGCGCCTGCGTCTCCGCGGGGACGCCGTGCGGGTCCGGCGGAGAGCTGTCCCACGAGAGCTCTGTCACCCACACCTGGTGGTGGTGCGCGCCGCTGATCGTGTGCAGGCGCTCGGCGCGCCGCAGCGGGCCGATGAGCTTGGGCAGATCGGCGATCGCCACGTCGTCGCGGTTGAGCGCCCGGAAGAACGGACCCTGCACCGAGTACGGGTGGTGGTCGAGGATGTCGAAGCGAGCGGGATCGGAGCAGCGGCGCGCGCGCGTGCCCGATTCGTCGAGGCAGAGCAGGTTGCGCACGAACTGCGCCGGCGGCATGCGTTCGCCGCCCGGGACGTCACCGTAGGGCGCGGTGCCGGCGGCGAGGACGCGCGCATCGGGCTGCACGCTCTTCACCTCCGCATAGAAGGCGTCGAGCATCGCGCGGTAGGTCGTCGGGCTCGCCGGCGCCCAGCTGTGTCCCGCGCGCCGCCACTGGGGCGTGAGGTACGTCGACAGGTTGGGCTCGTTCCACGCCTGCCAGTAGCGCACGCGCGGCAGGGGCGCGATGGCGCCCGGAGGCGTGTAGGTGCCCGAGTAGCGGATCGCCGTTGCGTGGACGAACGCCGCGTAAGCCCGCACGTCTGGGCGCCAGGTTCCAGGGGGCGCCCATTTCGGGCGGCCCCGTCCTTCTGCCCACTCGGGCGCAGCGCCCCCAATCGTGATCTGGACCTGAAGGCCACGCGCGAGCGCGTCGCTCACCGAGCCGTCCACCACCGTCCAGGCATAGCCGCTCCACGACGGGTCGCTTGCCACACCATCGCTCGGCGGCCGCTCAAGAGCCACCCTCGCCCAGGCGATGTTCAGGCGCACGATGCCAGCGTGCTCTTCGGCGGCGCGCGACAGCCAAAGTGCCCTCACCGGAGCCAGGGTCGATTCGAACAGCGGCTCGGTGAAGCCGGTCGTAAAGCCTGGCAGCGCCTGAGCGCTCGCCGGCACCGCTAGACAGGAGCAGGCGAGCAGCGCGTGAAGCGACAGCTTGAAGAGGCGCACGCGCAATGGAGCTCAGGCGGCGCGACGGCGTGCGATGGCAAGACCTGCAGCAGCCAGCGCTGTTGCGCCGAGAGCCGCGAACAGCCCCCAGCCAAGGCCTCCTCCGGAGGATCGCGTGGCGCTGTCCGGCACAGCCGCCGGCAGCGAGCTCGACGTGCCCGCCTTCCCGGAGCGTCCCACCACGCCGCGAGCGCCCGCGTTCCCGGTGTGGCTGCCACCGGATGAGGCAGCCGAGGACGCCTTGGAACGTGCAACACCGGTTCGCTGCACGAACGCCGCAAGCGCCTTGCCCGAGCCGCCCGACGCTTCCAGACGCTGGCGCTGCGCCGACGTGAGCACTGGACCGTGATTCGCGTGCGCGCCCACGGGAGTCGAGCCGCCGGCCCCGGGCACAACCTCGACGTACTGACCGACGCCCGCGTTGCCGGGCGGGGCGATCACCTTGGAGGCGCTCGCCGGCGCCGCGAAGCTCAGGGATGCTGCGCAGGCGGTTGCGAGCAAGCCGGGGATGCGATGACGACGCATACCGACACCTACGCAGCACTCCGCGTCAGGCTGACAAGCCCTCGACCGTACATGTGGACATGCAGGCAAGTGTCGCCCAATCCCGCGCTGCGCCACTGCTCGCCAGCGCTCGCCCGGCGCTGCGTCTCAGCGTGGGCGCCTGGGTGCTCGGCTTCGCCCTGCCGCTGTATCTGGCGATGCGCGGTGGGGGCTACGAAGCCGTGCTGCGCGATCAGGTCGGGATCGCACTCTGGTGGATCCTGCTCGCGGGCGTGCTGGTGGGGGCGCTGCCTGTCGCACGTCTCTCTCGCGCGCAGTTGATCGCGCTCGTCGCGCTGGTGGCGTTCGCGGCGTGGACCGGCATCGGCGCATTGTGGTCGCAGAGCAGCGGGCGCACAGTGCAAGAGCTCTCACGACTGTCCTGCTACGCCGCCGTGCTCGCGCTCGGACTCGCGAGCGTCCGCGCCGGGACTCGCACCGCGCTGATCGGCGGCGTGACCTGCGCGATCGGGCTGGTGACGGTGCTCGCGCTGCTCTCGCGTCTTCACCCGGCTTGGTTTCCCGCAAACGAAGCCGCCGCCTTCCTGACGATCGCTCGCAGCCGGCTCAACTACCCGCTGAACTACTGGAACGGTCTGGCGGCGCTCGTCGCGATGGGCGCGCCGCTGCTCACGCATTTCGCCGCATCGGCACGCAGGCTCTCGCTGAGGATGCTCTCCGCGGCTGCGCTCCCGCTCTCGTTCGCGGTCGTCTATCTGACGTTTTCGCGGGGAGGGTGGATTGAGCTGGCAAGCGCATCGCTGGTGCTGCTCGCCCTCTCCTCGGGGCGGATCTGGCGCGCTGCGACGCTGGCGGTGGCAGGCGCGGGGGGGGCGCTGCTGATCGCGGCGATCCACCAGCGCCCGGCTGTCGACCACGGCTTTCTGAGCGGCGCCGCCGGCAGGCACGGCGGCAACCAGCTGATCGTGGTGGCGCTCGTCGTGTGCGCCGGCGTGGCGCTCCTGCAGTGTGGGATCGCGCTTCTCGAACGCAACGTCGACGCCAAGCGCGCGCTCGCCCCGCGAGCGGGCATTTCGCCTCGTGCGGCGTGGGTTAGAGGAACTCTCACGGTGGCGGCCGTCGCTGTGCTCCTGGTCGCGTTCTTCGCCGCCAAAGGTCCCCACTCGCTCGAACACGCCTGGCACAGCTTCAAGAGCCCTGTCGTGACCGCGGCGCCCGGCCAGAGTGCGAGCGAGGGGCGCCTGCTCGCAGCGAGCGGGGAGGGGCGCTATCAGATGTGGAGCTCTGCTCTCGACGCGTTCTCGACGAAGCCGCTTACAGGCATCGGCGCAGGCACCTACCAGCTCTGGTGGGCAGCTCACGGCAGCCTCTACAGCTATGTCGTCAACGCTCACTCTCTCTACTTCGAGACGCTCGCCGAGACCGGCGTCGTCGGCTTGGCGCTGCTCTTGGCGTTGCTCGGCGTCGCGCTCGTCGGGACGATCGCCGCCTGCGCGCGACGCGGGTCGGTGGCTGCGCGCGCCCGTGGAGCGGCGATCGCAGCCTCGCTCGTCGCGTTCGTCGTCGCCGGAGGGATCGACTGGGTCTGGCAGATCCCAGCCGTCCCTGTGGCAGCGCTGCTGCTCGCCGCCGCAGGCATGGCGCGAGGCCCCGCCGGCAGACACCTTGCGATCGACGACACCATCCTGACGGAGCAGGCACCCACGCCGGGGGTGCGAGCAAAGCTTGCGTGGGTTGCGCTCGCAGCACTGGGAGCCGCCGCGATCGCGGTGCCGATGGGAAGCGCGGTCTCGCTGCGCACCAGCCAGGCACAGGCGGGCGCGGGCCGCCTCGGCGCAGCGCTCGACAGCGCCCGCAGCGCCCACGGTTGGGAGCCATACGCTGCCGAGCCGGCACTCCAGCAGGCTCTGGTGCTCGAGCAGGCTCATCGGCTCGATGCCGCCGCCACCCAAGCCACGAGAGCCACGAGCGCGGCTCGAACCGACTGGCGCGCCTGGCTCGTGCGATCACGAATCGAAGCCGAGCGTGGCAACCTGCATGCGGCGCTCTCTGCGTGGAAGCACGCCCGCTCGCTGGATCGCCACGATCCGCTCTTCAGGAGCCGATGACGAAAGCCGAGCGATGAGCGACGAACCAACCGAAATCCTGGGTCCTGAGCCGGACGACGAGCAGTTGGCGGACACCACTCGCTCGCTTGGAGGCGCACGCCCTGTACCGAGTCCCGCCTTCCGAGGAGAGCTCGGGCGGCTGCTCGGCATCGCCCGACTGATCCCGCCGGTTGCCCACTGGCGCGCCAAGGCGGTGGGGGTGGCGGTGGCGGGAGCGCTGCTCTTGGGTGCGGTGGGCGCCGGCGTGGCCGGCAGCGGGCCGCTTGCGCCGAGTCGCGTGACCAGCGCTTCAGCTTCCTCGACTCCCAGCGCCCGCTGAAGGCAGGCTCAGCGCACGAACGCCGAGCCCCCGCGAGGCGCGTCGCCCTCGATCTCAGCACGGAGCTTGCGCAATGCCCGGGAGGCGATCTGCTGGACGTTTGCAAGCGACAGCCCGAGCACATCCGCGATCTCCGGTCCCGACAGCTCTCCACCGAAGCGCAACGCGATCACCTGGCGCTCGCGTTCTGAGAGCGCAGCGAGGGCAGCCGCCAACGACGGGGAGAGCTCGAAGCCTCCATCGGGTGCGGGAGAGGAGCCGAGCAGGCTCTCGTCGATGTCGTCGTCGATCGGACGATGCCGTCGCGAGCGCTCACGGCGATGGTGGTCGATGAGCAGGTTTTGAGCGATCGCGATCAACCACGTCTTGACGCTCGCGCGCGCCGGGTCATAGCGCGGCCAAGCGCGCATCGCCCGCTCGAATGTCGCCTGAGTCAAGTCCTCGGCGTCCTGGCGCGCAAGGCGGTGGTAGCCAAAGAAGCCGTACACGCTCCACACGTGCTCCTCGTAGAGCGACGCAAGGTCGTGTGGCGGCGCGCCGGAGCGCCTCGTCCGTCGCGGCGGCATGCCTACTGGTTTCTACACAACCGCAGCCATTCCCACGCCAGCGACGTGGACGGCACGGGCCGGTATTGCATTTTTCCATGGACACATGTACGATTTCGCCGCGAAGTGTCCGTCCGCACACTGGTGTAGAGGGGACGGCTACTCGAGACCGAGGGTGAGTGTGTGTGTGGACGTATGGACGCGTGCCCAGTAGCACGGCGGCACAAGGACGAAAGCCGGCGTTGTGAGCGTAGAACTCGCTAGCGCGCCCACGCACCCCTCCGGCTCCGCTCACGCCTCGGCGCTCGAATGGGAGACCCATCGGCGGGATTCGCGCCAGTGGTCGCTGCCCCGCATCCTCAGGCGTGACGCCATCCTGCGCCGCTACCTCGCGGTGGCAGACATCGTCGCCTGTGCCGTAGCGCTGCTGCTGGCCACCGACACGATCCACCATCAGCAGATCCGGTGGACGCTCGTGTTCGCCCTTCCGGCGGTTGTGCCGCTCGCAAAGATCATCGGCTTGTACGACCGCGACGAACTGCTCCTGCGCAAGTCCACGCTCGACGAGGCGCCCGGGGTCCTGCGCCTGGCGACAACGTACACGCTCCTGCTGTGGCTGTTTGCGCCGATGCTGGTGGTTGGCAAGTTCTACCGTGACCAGATCATCCTGCTGTGGGCGAGTCAAGGAGTGCTTCTGCTCCTCGCGCGCCTTGCCACTCGAGCGCTGTTCAACCACGGCCGCCAGCCCGAGCGCTGCCTTGTGGTGGGCGAGCAGTCGGTGTGCGAACAGGTGGAGCGCAAGCTCGACGGGAGCAACGCAATCAACGCCACAGTGGCGCTATCGCTCACGTTCGACTCGCCCGAGGAGGAGGCCGAGGAGATGGCAGCGCTCTCCCAGTCCTGGGGGCTGCAGGAGCTGGCGATGCACTACGACGCCCACCGGCTCGTCATCGCCCCGCACGACAGCGACGCCGACCACATCCGCGACCTCGTGCAAACAGCAACCGGGTTGGGGTTGCACGTGAGCATCGTCCCACGCGTGCTCGAGGTGATCGGCTCCTCGGTGGCGTTCGACGACCTCGACGGCCTCACCGTCATGGGTGTGCAGCGCTTTGGCTTGCCGCGCTCCTCGCGTCTGATGAAGCGCGCGATGGACCTGGTGGGCGCCACGATCGGCGTCGTTTTGATATCGCCGTTACTGGCGGTGATCGCGCTCGCGATCAAGATCGACTCGCGGGGACCGGTGTTCTTCCGTCAGCGCCGCGTCGGGCAGGATGGGAAAGCATTTGGCATGTTCAAGTTCCGCACGATGGTTGAGGATGCCGAGCAGATGAAGGCCGAGCTGCACTCGCTCAACGAAGCCGACGGGCTTTTCAAGATCGTCAACGATCCGCGGATCACGCGGGTGGGTCGCATCCTGCGCTCGCTCTCCCTTGACGAGCTGCCCCAGCTCTTCAACGTGCTGCTGGGAGAGATGAGTCTCGTGGGGCCGCGCCCCCTGATCCTCAACGAGGATGCCTGCATAGAGGGCTGGTACCGCGAACGGCTGGCGCTCACGCCAGGGATGACCGGGCGCTGGCAGATTCTTGGATCGGCGCGGATACCGCTGAGCGAGATGGTCAAGCTCGACTATCTGTATGTCGTCACTTGGTCGCTTTGGAACGACGTGAAGATCCTGCTGCGCACCGTGCCTTTTGTGCTTGGCCGCAGGGGGATGTGATCCACCGGATCACATCGTCGCGGCACGCTGGTGTAATCCGGCAGTGGTGAGCCAAGCGCTGGACCCTCGCTACGATACGTCCTTGCCGTTGCCAGCCCGCATAACGATGCACGCCATTGCATTCGCGCACGCGATACGTTGACAGTGGACCGAGCTATCTCACCCGGGGGCCGGGGATCCCGGCTTATAACCCTGATGACAATTGCCAGCATAACGCTGGTACGACTACCAGTGTTTTTCGGCGCGAAGTCGCTTTTCGACCCGATCATCCTCCTGCTGCTTGTTTCAGTCGTAGCGTGGGGGATGATGCGCCAGCATCGTGGCTCCTTCTTCAACAGGCCAGCGATCATCGCGTTCGTCTACGCTGCCGTAATAGGAGTTGCGCTGTTTCGCGGCGCCCATGCAAAGGCGTATGGCTCAACTTCTTCTGCCGCATATCAGGCTGCCGTGTACATCCTGTTCGTCGGCTTTGGCGTCGTTCTGATCACGACCGCCGATGGGCTGCGAGAGCGCAACGAAAGGATGTTGGCAATTGCGTTGGCGCCGGTGGCCTACATCGTCATCAACGTATTGATGAATATTGCCGGTCTGCACAGCTCGTTGCCAGAAGGCTATGCGGCTGGCAAGCCAGCAAAGCTTCTCGCGCTGATTGGGATCTCTGCCACTCGAGCGCGGTTTCCCTTGGCGACCAGCATCAATCTCTTCAGTGTCGTAAGCGCGGCGTCGCTGGCAGCAGTCATCGCCTTGGGCATGCGCACCTCGTATCTGACATCGCGTTGGATCAGGTGGCTTCTCCTTCTTTGCTGCGCATACTGCCTGCTGCTGGGCGACTCACGCGCTTCTCTTGTCATCGCCATCGTGGTGGCCATCCTCATCACGAGTCGCGTAAGGATTCCATCATCGATCGTGGCCTTGACGGTTCCGCTGCTCCCAATATTGGTCTTGCTCTCCCTATCTCTCGTTACCGACATCGGACTCGCCCATGCCCTGTCTCGTGGCGGTGGGCAAAGCCAAGAAGCCGCGACCGCTACGGGGCGTCTGATCATATGGAAAGCCTCATGGAGCCTTCTGAAGCAGTTCCCATTCGAGGCGCTGTATGGCTGGGGCGCCGCTGGTCATTTCACCTCGGGCGCGTCTTTTCATTACGTGTACTCACTCACAGCCGAAGGCCCAGAAGCTCTGAAGCAGATCTTTACGCACGATGTCGTGCTTCAGATGATCTTCGATACGGGTTATATCGGGCTAGCGATCCTCGTGGCAGCCGTCTGGTCAACTTGGCGAGCACTCATACGCTACTCAAGGACGCACCCAGACTCCCCCGTCCGCGCGCTGATGGCAATCCTGCTTGTGGTGCTCCTCTCTGGAGCAACAGAGGTGTCACCGACGTACTACTCCCAAGAGGCTTTGCTGTCTGCCTTGCTCATCATGGGCGCTGCAGCCGGGCTGGCCGCTACGCGAACATCAGCCTCCTCGACGACGCCTCTCCCAAAGACGACCACGGCGCATGAGCGCGCATTGGCGACTGTATGACCAACCCATGCCGGCTAATGGGCCTAACAGTCCAATAGCTGCTGTGAGAGACACGCATTTTCGATGACCGCGCTCCCGAGCACTAGACGCTCGCTTCTGAGCGGCGGCACATACGCCTTGGCGAACGCCGGCCAACGAGCATTGGTCTTCATCCTCTTGCCCGTGTACACCGCGGTGATGTCCGCAGCCGAATATGGACGGCTTGGCCTTCTGCTCACTATCCAGACCGGCGCTGCGGTCATCTTGACAGGCGGCATGGACAACGGTGTCATGCGCCATTTCTTTCAACTCGAGGGAGATCGACCCGCCCAACGGCGCTTTATCCTTACCGCTTGGCGCTTCCTTACCTGGGCAGCGGTGGGCCTCTCTGCGCTCGTGGCCGTCGGTCTCGTGCTCTTCGCTCCCACCACGGCGGCCTTTCGTCCCGAGGAAGGTGCGCTCGCAGTGTTGGTTGCCGCGATGTTCGTCGGCGCCACGGTTGTGCCACTGACGGTACTGCGAGCCGAACATCGGCTCAAAGACTACATTGTCCTTACATCGGTCACGGGGATCGCCACGGTTGTCCTCACCGTTCTATTCGTGGTCGTCCTGCGGCTCGGTGTCGCGGGATGGCTGATTGCCTCCATGCTCGCAAATGGCCTCACTTTGTTGGCGGGCTTGGTCGTCGTGCCCTGGGAGCCGCTTCGATCGGCTGACCGTGACGGTTTGCGTGCAGCCCTGAAATTGGGGATACCGCTCGTTCCGCATGCGGCTTCGGGCTGGTCGCTGCAACTGGCTGATCGCATCGTATTGGCATCCCTTGTGGCAGTAAGTTCCCTGGGTGTCTACACGTTGGCAGCTAATATCTCGCTCCCGGCGATGGTCGTGCTACAAGGCCTGAACATGGGTTTTCTGCCTAGCTACGCCAGGGTCCACGCCAACCCTAACGCCGTTCGGGACCTCAGAAACGCAGTGACACTGCAGGTGATCATGGCGCTTGCCGTCGGATGTGGACTGGCGTTGCTTGGCCCTCCCGTGGTCAGCCTCATGTCCACTTCGTACGCCGGCGCCGGCGAACTCGTGCCTTGGATCGTTCTCGGCTATGTCTTCATGGGTCTGTACTTCATACCAATGAACGTGATAAGCATGGTTGTGGGTCGGACCACGTTCGTTTGGACGCTTACACTCACCGCCGCGGCCACCAACATCGGAGCAATTTATTGGCTCGTGCCACGCGACGGCATAGCTGGCGCCGCAGAGGCGTCCGCGATCGGCTACCTGGTTTTGCTCATTCTGATGTCGCTCTATGCACGAACGTGTGCTGTGCGAGCAAGCGTCGACTGGGCGCGGGTCTTGCCGATGGCAGGCGTCTTGATCGTGACGTTTGCAATTGGGGCACTGTGGTTTCCGTCAACCGGCGCCATGGGGCTCGCCACACGGATCGCGCTTTATTCGACGCTCCCACTCACGCTTATGTGCGCAGGGCGACTTACGCCCCGCACGTTGCTGGGGTCTCCGTCCAGCTCGAGCAAAGAAAAGGACGTGAAAGACCCTCTACCGCTTGTCGCTCGAACAAGCAAGGTCGCTGCACCGCCGCGGAAAACGTCACCGTCGAGCGAGCGCGGCTCGACTCTCTAGCGCCGACCGGGTGGAGATCCCTCGGTCGATGAGGCCGGCCAGACGCTGAAATCCCTCCCTGGTGAAGTGTATGTTGTCGATCGTATACTCTTGGACCTCCGCGGCACACCACTCCTTTAGATTGATGGTTGGTATCGACTCTCCGAGCATCAGCCTGTCGAAGCTGTCAACGACAGTATCTATATTGGCGGGTCGGCCCTTGGCGTAATTTCCGTCCCATCCGGGCACGAAACGGTTAGAGTTCACCCAAAGCAGGTTTGGCACCTTGCGCAGCTCAGGAATGATGTGGTTAACCAGGTACTCTGGCGAATAGAGGTTTATGGTCGGCTCGCCCATGTATTGGGTCTCAAAGGGCGTCGCGTAGTAGCCCTTGTCGATCTCCGCGAGCCGCGCAAAAGCAGGACTCGTTGACTTGGTTCGGTGGACAGCCCGGATGCTGCTTAGTGGACGGGGCGAGAAATCTACGATTCCACAGTGCATCACGACCGCGTCATAGACCGTCACATCGTGGCGCTCGACAAACTCCAAGAAGTCTATGATCGTCGTGAACTTCTCGGGACAAATGCTGTAAGTGAGGCTATACCGAGACGAAAGATATCCTGCATACGTACCGAATATGTGCTTACCCCATCTCCCAGCTACGAAGAAGCCCCTGGAGTCTGTATAGAGAAGCACTCTTGGGCGCCGGCGATTCGCTACACGCCGTACAGAACCGGTTGCGTCAGACGCTGCCCGTGCAACCATCTTGCGGGCTCGATGGAACATACCGTCTGCGCCTGCCAACTCAGTCGCTAGCTTCGGGTGCAGGAGCACCTCGGCGACGCAAGGCAGGGATCCAACTCGGAGTTACGCCGGTCACCGTCTTTCCGTGATGCTCGGCTACTTTGATGAAGGCCTCAAGATTTGCACAGTGGTCGGCATAGTAATCCTCGTAGTCCCGATCACGGAAGAATGCTGGATGCGCGTCGAAGACCGTCTGCATCAGCTCGCCTGAATACTGCAAGGACGGATTATGTTGCCAATAGTAGTTCTCCGATGGTTGACGCCCATCTGCTCCAGCTATGAAGACGGCATCCGCAACCATCAGGCCCAGCGGCAGCATCAGGCCCGTCAGAACATTGCCAGCTTGACGGATAGTGGGATTGCGCTCTGTTGGCCAGCGCCAACGGCCGCCGTCCCGATGAGGTATGACGAGCAACCGTTCGCGCAGCGACGGCTCCAATCCAAGCAGAGGCCCTGCAAATGTGTCCCCACATACCACCAGCGCATCAACCTCCTCCGCGGCCCGAACAACATCCCTGCGGAAAGCGGCGGCGTAGCGGCTTGGGCCAAAATGGAAGACCGGATCCATGAAAGTGATTATGTGAGGCTGAAACTCGCGGATACGAGACAGATCACGGACCGCGGAGTTGCAAGTAATGCGAACGTCGGAGGAGATACTCGAGAGATCCACTTCGGACGCCGACGGACCGGTGGCTAGGATAAATGCTGACGCGCCCTTACCGCCTAGTGCACGCAGGCGCTGCAATGCTATCTCGACAGGTTGATAGGTTGGCCACGTCGTAGAGTTGCGCAGCGCAAAATATTGCATCTCGGAGTATGCGTGAAGCCGAGTATCGACAACCGTGAAGGGCGCTCGGCTTGAGATCATTAGCTTCAATGCGGCAGGTGACAGACGATGGACCACCAGATGGCCCTTTCCTGGCGGGCGCTCCGACACCCAGCCGGGGTTTCGAACGAGCTGCGGATCGAGATAGGCCACCTGGTCGGGATCCAGGGGTGGATAAGTGCCGGGGAGGTGAAGCGGCAGACCGGTGTCGCCTAGATAGCAGGACACCCGAGCCGAAAGATCGCTGAACTCCCGGCTGTCCCGCACTGCTGGGTAGAACTCGAGGTAGTCTGGGAACGCCTTCGCCGGTCGCATCCCAGCGAGCTTGAAGGCACGGTAAGCCCACAACCTCAGCTTCGCCTGCTGAATCCTCCTGGGTCCATAGGCAGCTTGGGTCCCAGCGGAGCGTGTTTGAGGGCTTGGCATTTGGGTTGTCATTGTACGAAGCGTCAGGCTCGTCGTCGATTGCTCGTCAGCCCGGATCGCCGAGATATCGCTGCCTTGTATACCGTCATGAGCTGGCCATAGTGGACTTCGGCGTCGTTCTCTCGCCGCAAACGCTCATAACCCCGACGACCCATCTCCTGTGCGAGACCCCGATCTGCCGCGAGGCGAGCGATCGCGTCCACCAAGGCTGCGGTATCGCCTCGCGGCACGACAAAGCCATCGATGCCGTGGTCAACCATCTCGGGAAGGCCGCCCATGTCAGACGACACCACGGCGATGCCGGCAGCTCGGGCCTCAAGCAAGC
The DNA here is from genome assembly GCA_051955355.1 of Solirubrobacteraceae bacterium. Taxonomy (GTDB): domain Bacteria; phylum Actinomycetota; class Thermoleophilia; order Solirubrobacterales; family Solirubrobacteraceae; genus Palsa-744. The sequence goes on from JBQCGU010000054.1 coordinate 60,650, forward strand.
TCATCGGATTATTCTCGTGCCAAAGTGAGGGCACGAGAAGAGCTCGAGAGCGCCGTAGCTGCTCCCGAACTTCCTCGCGCGTAATGCGGCCCAGATATTCGATGCTGCGAGATCGGTCCGCAGTCGACCGCACCTCCTCCTCTAGCTCCCCTCCGGCGCCGGCCAACACCAGCGTCCCCAATCGACGATCGTCCGATGCGAACGCGTGCAGCATCTCTCGGACACCCTTGACCTCCTCGAGCCGTCCGGCGAAGAAGAAACGCGGCTCCTCGTCGAGAACCCGAACGGGCTCTCCAACCTCTCCAGCAGGAAGAAAATTGGGTATTCGATGCACACATGCCGCATCCACGCCGCTTTCGACCGCAACACGACCAGCAAAGGCGCTCGGGGCTATGTACGCGTCTATCTTGTTATAGCTGCCACGCAGCCGCGCGATCCGGGCCTCGACAGCGGCGATCAGACTTGCCGAACGTGATCCCTTGATGCAATTGTGCAAAAGCGCATTCTCAACAGGACCCTTGGTGCACAGGTTGCATGGCTCTCCGTCTCGATAGAGCACGTAGGCGGGACATCCAATCTTGTAGTCGTGCAGGGTAAGAACACTTGGAACTCCGTGCCTCGCAAGCTCATCTACAACCGATAGCGTCAGTTGGTGGTAAATGATGTGCATGTGGGCGACATCCGGACGTACATCTTCTAGGAGAGCACGAAGACGCACACGTGCGCTAACCGAATACACAGATGCCAAGGCGTCCCGTGCCCGCGATGAGTACGGCCGCGTGCGGTCTACGTAATCCCGCTTGGGGGCGAAGTAACGGGCGTAGGGAGAGGCGATGTTTCGCGGATCCTCCATCGCGAAGTCGATGACCTCATGGCCATGGTCTTTGAGCAGCTCCCGAGTGTGAAAGAGGACCGTCTCAGAGCCCGCATGCGGGTAGAAGAACTTGTGTATCTGTAGAACGCGCATGTAGGGTGCCAGCTGGGAGATCGACGCTCCGCCTCGCCAACGACCGCAAGGGGGAAGCGCCTTGGCGCATGCTTGTGCGTAGACTGCGCCGGTATCGCTCCCCATGATAGGCGAGCGCCAGCCATAAGTCCGTACTGAAGGAGTCTTGTTGCGGAGCCAAGCAACCGATCTTCGTCGTGTCGCCATCTTGGGCAGCAGGGGCTTCCCGAGCACCTACGGCGGCTACGAGACGCTCGTGCGCTACATCGCCCGTGCATGGTGCAACGATGGCATCGACGTCACCGTCTATTGCCGTACTCGAGACGAGGGTCGGGCGCGGTGGACCAACGAAGGGGTGACCTGCCGCTGGACGCCTGGACGCGAAAGCAAGAGCCTCTCGACCCTCTCCTTCGGCCTAACAAGCCACCTGGACGCCAGCTTTCGCGGTTTCGACGCTGCCTTGGTCTTGAACGTGGCGAACGGTTTCTTTCTCCCCGCCTTTCGAGCAACCGGGACACCAACTGCCGTTAACACGGACGGCATCGAGTGGGAGCGCGGCAAGTGGGGAAGGGTGGCGCGCAACGTGTTCCTTGGCGGCGCAGTGGCAACAGCCAGATGGGCGGATCTTCTCGTGGCTGACTCACAGGCTATCGCCGACATATGGCGCGAAAAGTTCAGGGTTGAGTCTACATTCATACCGTACGGAGCTCCTGTCCTCAGCGACGTGGGCGACGAACGGGTGAGGGCGCTGGAATTGCAGCCCGGCCGCTACGTGCTCGTAGTGGCACGTCTCATCCCAGAGAACAACGTGGAGCTCGCACTTGACGCACTCGAGCGCCTTTCACCGAGTGTTCCTGCGGTAATCGTTGGCTCGGCCAATTACGACGCGCCGATCGAGTCGCGACTACGCGAGCTGGACCATCGAGGTGCGGTCCGATGGCTTGGACATGTCAGTGACCAAGAGCTCTTGGCGCAGCTCTGGGCCAACTGCGGCGTATATCTGCATGGACACTCGGTTGGAGGCACAAATCCGGCACTCCTACAGGCACTCGGAGCTGGAGCACCCACGCTGGCGCTGGCGACCAAGTTCAATCGCGAGGTACTTGCTCAAGACGCCCAGCTGTTTCCGCCAGACGCCGCACGGCTGGCCGACATGATCCGCCAAGTTCTGGGAGACGAAGGTCTTCGCCGACGAATGTCTGACCTGGGACGGCGCACGGTTTCCGAGCGCTACAGCTGGTCAGATGTCGCTGCTGCTTACCTCGACGCCTTGAGACGTGCCCGGCAGCGCCGGTTCGGCCACGGCCGCTGACTTGCGTAGGGCTTACTCGCTCGCTAGCCGCGCCAGCGCGCCGCCGTCGACGACGAACTCCTGGCCGGTTGCGAAGCCTGAGCGCTCGGCATCCAAGAGGAAGGACGCCATATGGGCGATCTCCCGCGGCTCGCCGATGCGTCCCAACGGCGTACGCTCGATCAGGTTGCGCTCGGCGTCCGCCTGGCGTGAGAAGCCCGAGGTCAGGGCAGAGGTGTCGATCGCGCCCGGGAGGATCGCGTTCACACGCACTCCCATTGGAGCAAGCTCGATCGCGGCTGCGCGAGTCAGCGCCGAGAGCGCTCCCTTCGACGTTGCATAGGCGGCGATCGAGCGTGAGGTGGCACGGGCGTGCACCGAGCCGATGTTCACCACCGCGCCGTTGGACTCGGTCAGCTGCCGGTGCAGCGCCTTCATGCACACGAACGCCGCCCTCACGTTCACGGCTGCCACCGCGTCCCACTCCTCGATGCTGGTCTCCAGCAGGGGCTTGTTGAGCTGGAGGGCGGCGTTGTTCACCAGCCCATCCACGCGCTCCAATCGCGACAGAGCATCCGCCGTCGCCGTCGCATCGGCGAGATCCACCCGAAGCGCGCGCTCGTGATCCATCGGCTCACGATCCAGGCGGATCACCTGCCAGCGCTCTTGCTCGAGCAGCTCGGAGATCGCAGAACCGATTCCCCTGGCTGCGCCTGTCACCACCGCCACGCGCGTCATGCCGCCGACAGGCCTTCCAGCAGGTTGTCCACTGCCCTCGCGCTGCACTGCAAGACGCCCTCGCGCGTGTTCGAACCGTTGTGCGAGCCGAACACGCACTGCTCGAACTCGCGCAGCGGATTGTCCGCCGACAGCGGCTCCTGCTCGAACACATCCAGCGCGGCGGCGGCAACCTTGCCGCTGCGCAGAGCCGCGACGAGCGCCGGCTCGTCCACGAGCGGGCCGCGCGACACGTTCACGAACAGGGCGCCGTCCGGCAGCTTCGCAAGCGATTTGGCATCGATGATGTGGTGGGTGTCCGGCGTCAGCGGCGCGCACAGGATCAGCACCTCGCTGCGCGCCAGCAACTCGTCTAGGGTCACGCCCGTCACTCCGAGTGCGTTTGCACCCGCCAGCGCCTCGGGAAAGGGGTCGTAGGCGAGCGTGTCACACCCGAACGCCACCAGACGCCTCGCGGTGGCCTTGCCGATCGAGCCGAACCCGAGCACGCCCGCCGTCTTACCCGCCAGGCGCGTGCCCTCGACCTTCAGCCACCCGCCCTGTGCGACAGCCTGGTGGATGCGCGTGATGTGGCGGGTTAGCGAAAGCAGGTAGCCGAGCGCCGCATCCGCGACGTCCTCGCCGAACACACCCGGGGTGTTGCTCACAGCTATCCCGCGCTCCGCCGCAGCCTGCAAATCGATCCCGTCGACGCCCACGCCCCACTTGGCGATCACCTTCAAGCGCTTGCCCGCATCCATCACCGCCGCTGTGATCTCGTCGTCGCCCGCAATCACTCCGTCGACGTCAGCGATCAGCTCGATCATCTGGCGCTCGTCGAACTGCTGGCCGGGCAGCTCCGGCAGACGAACATCGAGATCGCGCTCCTCGAAGCGGGTTCGGAAGTGCTCGAACACGTTCTGCATCTGCTTGCACGTGATCAACACCCTGCCCGCGCTCACAACGCCTCCTGCCCAGCTGACGCCTGACGCCGTGCAAACAGCGCCTCGACGACCAGCCAGTCGATCTCCTCGTCAATGTCCCACGCCTCGTGTGCATCCAGCGGGTAAAGGAGCGGCCGCTCACCGATCCGGTTGCCGCGACGACGCAGCGTGTCAGCGTCGAAAACATACAAGCACGAGTTCTCCTCCATGACCGGCGGCAGGTCCTGCGTGCGCAGCAGAACGCTCGGGTCGTGGTTGATCGCCTGGCCATCCGGGGTCCACAGGCGGGTGTGCAGGGGCGTCACGGTGAACAGCGAGTCGTAGCGCTCGCGCGCTCCCAGAAAATCCTCGAGCGCGCGCTCGATCGTCGAGGTGCGCAAGAGCGGGTTGGTGCTGTGCGTCTGCACGTACAGATCCGCCTGCACCTGCTCGATGTCGTTCAGGAGCACGTCGTTCATCGGCACATCCCCACCGAGCAGGCGCTCAGGCCGAGGCAGCACCCGCACCCGCGGGAAGGCACCCGCGGCGTCCTCGGCGATCAGGGGCGAATCGGTGTCTATCACCACCTCGTCGATCTGCTCGCACTCCAGCAGAGACGAGACGATGTGGTGATAGAGCGGCCGGCCATCGAGCGGCCTGTAGTTCTTTCCCTTGACGCGCTCGCTGTCGTGGCGCATCGGGACGAACGCGGCGATCCGCGGCATCAGGCGCCCGCTCCGTCAGAGTCGATCAGGATCGCACGCGCCGGGGCTCCCTCGGCGCCCATCAGGCGCAATGGCAGGCACACCAGCTCGTAACAGCCCGTTGGCACCTCGCCCAAGCGAAGCCCCTCGAGGATCGCCACGCCCGCGCCGAGCAGCGACAGGTGTACATCCGGGGGGTCCGCGTAGCGCTGGATCGAGAGGTAGTCGATGCCCACGAGCTTCAGCTCCAGGTTGTCAAGCAGCCACTGCGCCCCGTCGGGCGCCAGTGCCGCGAAGTCCTCGTCGAAGATCGGCTCCACCGGCTTTGCGCTGTTCGCTGTGCGCAGCAGCAGACGCTCGGCGTCCGACGGTATGCCAGCCTCCGCCAACATGGTCGCGCCGATCGCACCCGCCGCTTCGGTGTCGAGGACGTACGCTCGCCCCACGAATGGGTCGAGACCGAGGACGTCAACCGTCGCGCCCGTCTCGATGAAGTGCCGAGGAGCGTCCACGTGCGTCCCCGTATGGACATCCATGCTCAACTTCGTCACGTTCGCTTCGTCGCCGCTCGAGATCGACATGAACGGCTCTGTCCGAAACCCCGGGTTCTCGGGCCACAGCGGGGTGCTTCCGTCCAGCGGCATCGATATGTCGTGGAGCTTCGCGCTCACTTCGCCGCCGAACGGGCGTCGTAGTCGATCGGCTTGCCGATGTCCTCGCGCGAGCGTCGTATCGACGCTCCGTTGTACGACGGGTAGTAGAAGCGGCGCTTGAGCACGTCCGTCACCGGCCCTGACTGCGCGAAGCCTTGGTAGGTGCCCATGAACTGAGCGATCCGAAAACGCGGTATGTCGGCGATGTTCGCGAGCAGATGCCGCTCCTTCAGCGCCTCGCGGTAATCGGCGAAGATGTTCGCCGCCACCAGACGGGCCGCCGTGGCGATGCTCATCTCCTGGTCGTGGTAGATCGCCTTGTGAGCGATCGCCTCACGCCGATAGCGGTTGAGCACCTGCGCGAACGACTCGTTGTGGACGTGATCGACGATTGCCTCCGCCACATACGCGACGGAGTGGCCGGCGTCCATCGCCCGCCTGGCCCAGTCGAGGTCCTCGAGGCCCGTGAGGTGCTCGTCATAGGGCTGGCGCTCCCACACCGAACGCCGGATCGCGGCGTTGGCGTTGTTGCAGAACGGATGGCGCTGGCGGTGCACCGACTGCTCCGGGAACCATTGAGACAGCAGGCGCCGCTCGGATATCCGGCCCTGTGGCGGAGGCTGCTGACGTCCGTAGGTAAGCGCCACCTGCTCATCGTCGAACGGCGCCAGCAAATGCTCGATCCACGTGTCATACAGCGGGTAGACGTGCGCGCTCGCGAACACGGCGATCTCGCTCTGCGACTCCTTGAGGCCGACGTTCAGGGCGTGGCCGAATGAGAAGCGCTCTGGCGACACCGACACGACGCGGACGTCGAACGCTGACGCCACAGACAGCGTCGCGTCGGTCGATCCGCTGTCCACCACCACGATCTCGTCCGGCGGGCGGGTCTGACAGACGGCGCCCTTGAGCAGGCGCCCGATGTGCTCCTCCTCGTTAAAGGCGCGAATAATCAGCGATACCGACGTCAACGCGCGCAGGATATCCGTCGCCGACCCATCTGGTCAGGGCGCATCGTCCAGCGATTCCAGCAGTCGCACGTCGGCGAGGTCCTGTGGGCGCCCGGCGGCGCGCTTCATCTCCAACAGGTCGTCGCGATGGGCGATCGGGACCAACAGGTCGCCCAGCCGCACCTCGTGAGCGCGCGCCCGCATGTCGGCGAACGAGCCGAGATGCGCAGGGAGCGTGATCACGTCGAGTGGACCGTGAGCCGTGATCAGATGCCATTGGTCGCTCGACGCCAGCAGCGCCGCGCTCGGCGTCTCGCGCGAGCGACCACCGTCCGGGCCGAGGATGCGGGCGTCGAGATCCAACAGCGCACCCTCGAGGCGCTTGAAGTTCTCAGGCGACGACGCGACAGCCAGATCGAGGTCTTGCGTGAGGCGCTGGCCGCCGTGCGCCTGGATGGCGATCCCGCCGATCGTCACGTACTCCACACGGAAAGCCACGAGCACCTCGAACAGCTCGCGCGCATCGAAGCGGCCCTCTTCAGTCACCCAGCCCCGCAGTGTTTCTCGCCGCCGCCTTCATCCCCCTCCGAAGTTCGGCGGCGAGAGCGTTCCAGCTCAGTGCCAACTCCAGGCGCTCGGACATGGGACGCCGTCGCGCGGCGAGCACGGCATCGGGCCTCGCGAGCGGGTCGCGGACGGCTTCCGGCGCGGGGACCTCAGACGCCAACCCTGCTTGCTTCGATGCCCGCACATCGAGATCGTACCGGCAAGCCCTGCCTTCTCACCCTCGCCGAGCGATCTCCACGCCGCCGTCTTCGGCGTCCTGTTTCTGCGGCGCTGCGTCCTGGGGCGACTCAGCCTGCGCTCCCCTCTTGGCCGCCAGCTCCGCCTGGAGCTCCGCTTCGGCCTCTGCCTGCACTTCGGCCTCGGCGTCTGCTTGAGCTTGGGCAAGCACATTCTCGCGCTGAACGTGCAGATGTTCCGCCACCTGGCGCTCGGATTCCTCGTCAGCGCGCGAGGAGGCTCGGCCGAGACCGAAAGCCATCAGCGCCATCAAGGCAATGACGCCCGCCACGACGAGCAACGCAATAGTCCAGACGGCGATCGCCGGCATCGAAGCTCACGCCACCTGCGGCGCAGCAGCCACAGCTTCGAGCGAAGCATCCAGATCGGAGGAGTCGTCGCTCGAATCGAGCTCCACCACGAACACGACCTGGCTGCGCGACACCGCGAGGAAGCGATGTTGCTGGGGCTGGCCGCCGTCGAACGGCGCGAGCGTGACATCGGTCAGCGAGAGGAACGGTCCCCGCTCTGCCGTGTTGAGGTAGTCCGACACACGGCTGCGATAGCCGTCGCGTGGAAGGGTGAGGTACCCCTCGATGCGATGACGCGCCGTCTCCAGGCGAACACGCGCACGGCGCTGCTCCATGTTGCCGGCGCTGCTCATCGGCGCTCTCCCTGCCCCACCGAGCTGCATGAGTCAACGATAGGGGTTGGAGGGAAGAAGTGGCAAGTGCGACGCTCCATGTCATGAGCCGCATCGGCAAAAACCCCGGATATTGCAGCCAGTAGTTTGCCGCTAGTACATGCGTCCAACGGTTTCCCGCGCGCACGGGCGCGGGGTTGGGCGATGTCAGCCCACCCGGGCACCCGCCCGCGCTATGCTCGCGCGCGAATGGGTCTATTTCGCCGCAAAGCGGCGCTCTGGATCGAAGCGCCCTTCGCCGCTCCTGGTCCCCAGGGGGGCGCTCCCGCTCGCCCACAGGCCGGCATGAGCCCGAAAGCCTCCGCGCAGACCCGCGACCGGGCGATGTACGTGCGCGAACCCGCCAGCACAGGCGTCGTGTACACGGACGAGCACATCGAGCGGATCACCGGCTACACGCCCGCCCAGTGGGAGGACGATGGCCTGTTCGAGCGCATCCTTCACCCCGACGACAGCGAGCGCGTGCTCGGGGAGCTTGCCGATGCACAAGCCAGCGGTGACCCCCTGTCGATCGTCTATCGCATGCGCCGCCCCGACCAGAGCGTCGTATGGGTGCGTGACGCATCGGAGCTGATCGAGGACGACGGACGGGTGCGCAGACGCGGCTTCCTCTATGACATAACCGCCAGGCGCGAAGCGGAGATCGCGCGTGAGCGCCAAGCTCGCCTCGCCTTCGGGCTGATCGACGCGGCGCTCGACGGCATGTGTCTGACTGACCGCCACGGGAACATCGTGCTCGCCAACACCCGCATGAGCACGCTCGCCAAGGAACTCCGTCTGCCCGACCAGGGAACCGCCGGCGAGCGGCTGCGGGCGCTCGGCGACCGCCTCGCCGACCCCGCCGACCTGCAGCCGATCGAGCAGATCGTCGCCAAGCCCGAAGCGCGGCTCTCGCACGAGTTCGAGTTCTCCGACGGCGGGCGCAGCTTCCAGGGGTTCATATCGCCGGTCGAGACATCCGACGGCGAGTACCTCGGTCGCATCTGGACCATCCACGAGACCACCGAGGAGCGCCAGCTGGACCGCCTGCGCCGCAGCTTCACCGCGTCGGTGTCGCACGAGCTGCGCACGCCGCTCACTTCGATCCTTGGGTATCTGGAGCTCCTGCGCGAAAGCCTCTCGGAGCTTGGACCCGCCCAGGACCGCTACCTGACAGTGATCGACCGCAATGCCAACCGTCTGCTGCATCTCGTCAACGATCTGCTGTTCGTCGCCCAGATCCAACAGGGCAACTTCGAGATCGACCGCGAGCGGGTCGATCCCGCCGAGCTGGCGCGCGCAGCCCTCGAGTCCGCCCGCCCCGCCGCCTTGACCAAGCAGATCGACCTGCGCCTTCAGATCGGGGACACCCGCCCGATCCTGGGCGATCCGATCCGGCTCGCTCAGGCGCTCGACAACCTGGTCTCCAACGCCGTCAAGTTCACCCCCGAGGGCGGCAACGTGCAAGTTGGCGCCGAAGTCTCCAATGGGGACTGCACACTTACCGTCATCGACGACGGCATCGGCATCCCCAAGGCCGAGCAGGCCCGCCTGTTCGAGCGCTTCTTCCGCTCCTCCAACGCATCCGACAACGTCATCCCCGGCACCGGCCTGGGGCTGACCATCGCACGCGCGATAGTCGAGGCCCACGGCGGCAGCATCCACCTGGATAGCAGCCCGAGCGCCGGCACGACCGCTCGCATCTCGATTCCCGCCGCAGAACCGCCCCCAAGCGGCTCTTCGCCGTCCCCCTCCCCAACCTCAACCACCTAGTAGCGACCACACCGTGACCGACCGCATCCAACCACTCGTCCTGATCGCCGAGGACGACCCCGACATCCTCGACCTGATCGTCGCCTGTCTGGCGTCGATCGACTGTCGCATCGTCACCGCGCCCGACGGGCGCGCCGCACTCGATCTGATCGGCGAGCACGCCCCCGATCTGGCGGTGCTCGACATCCGCATGCCGCACGTCGACGGCCTGGAGATCACCCGTCGCCTGAAGAGCGACCCCGCCACCAGCTCCGTCCGCGTGCTCGTTCTCACCGCCAGCGTCGACGGCCATCAGCCTCAGCGCGTTTCCGCCGCCGGCGCAGACGGATACCTGTCCAAGCCGTTCACCGCCGCGCATCTGCGCGATGCGGTGAGCAATCTGCTGGCCCACACCCGCGACGCCTGAGCGCGGGCGCCGCCCCAACCGCGATTAGCCGCGCGCGGCGCCGCGCGACAAAGCCTTCGACAGTGCCCGCTCGAAGTCCTCGCTCGAGCACGGCAGCACGAGATACGCCACCGCCTGCGACTTCAACACACCGCTCGCGGGGGGGGTAGATGCTGACGAACACGATCGGCGTGTCGCTGCGCTGCGCACGGTGAGCCGCCAGCACAGCCTGGGTCTTCGCGCTGGCCGGCTCAGCGACGATCAGGTCCACGTCCGGCAGCCTGCCCTGCTCATCGAGGCCACCGGTGAGCGGCTCGAGCCCAACCCGCCGACAGCGCTCCACGAGCAGCTCGCGGATGTCCTCGTCCGGCTCGACTATCAACACCCGCCCCATGGCTTGGGCGGCGAGCCGGACGGCGCGGTCCTCATCAAGCTCGCGATGCTCCTGGCTCATGACTATCACTTTCCCGAATCCAGGTTTGAGTAGCCAAGGGGCGCTGTATGAAAGGGGTATGACCACCGTCCCGCCCACTGGCAGGTTGCCGGCGCCACAGCGGGTCGAGCAGGCGGCGGGTGCATCAGCACACGGTCGCTAGGACCTTGCCCGTTCCCGCGTGGCCTGGATTTGCCTGGTAGCCGTCGCTCGGGCTCACCACCACCACGTGCTCGATCGACCCCGATATCGAAGACCCCGACTTGGTTGTCGCGCCGGTGACTATCACCGCCATGTACGCCGGCAGCGGCCCGGCGGGGGGAGGCGGGCTGTTGCCGGGTCCCGTTGTCCACGGAAGGCCGCACACCGGCGTCGCCGGGGTCAGCGCGAAGCCCTTGAACGCGGACGGCGCCGCCCCACCGCTGAGCGAGTTCTGCTTCCACCACTGTGCGCCCCAGAACGTCACCGTGGCGCCCTGCGTCGCGCTTCGATCTCCTGCCACGAACGATCCGCCACCCGGGGCGAGCGCATACAGCAGCGCCGGCTCGCTGTCCGAGGAGGGTTCGAGCAGGCCGTCTCCCGCGAAGCCTGCTCGTGAGGAGGTGGGGCCGAGCGGGCCAGACGCCGTCACCGCACAGCTCGCCTTGCCCGCGGCGTTGGTGGACCCGGTGAGACAGCTCTGGGAGCCGAGCGAGAGCGTCAGCTTCTCGCCCTGCACCGGTTGACCGTCGGCAGCCCGCAGCAGCGTCCCGGTGAGCGTCACCTGGCTGCCGGCGAGCAGCGGGCCTGAGACGTCTGCGTGGACGCTCGTCGGGACATACGTCGGTGGGACGGGCGGTTCGGACGGCGGTTCGGACGGCGGGGTGGGAACGACCGGTTCCTGCGCCGGTTCTTCGGGCCGTTCCTGCACTTGCAGCGCGAAGTCGCCGGAGGAGGAGAGGTCGGTGAGATCGCCGACATACGACGCCCTGATGTCGTAGCTGCCCGCCAGCCAGCCTCCACGCGAGATCGACGCGTTGCCCGCGGCGTCGAGCGGCGCTTCTCCCAGGAAGACGCCGTTGGCGGTGAACGTCACGTCCTCGCCCGCGGGAGGAGCGGTCGGGGTGCCCGCTTGCACGACGTGGGCGGTGATCGTCACCGGCTGGCCCGCCACCACCGGGTTGGGGGCCGCGAGCACCGTCGTGGTGGTCTGCACTGTGTGCGCTTCTTCGGGCGCATCCAGCACGATCGTGGCGCTCACCGAGCGGTTCACCTTGTCGCCTTCGTAGGACGCCTCGATTTCGTTGGCGCCCGTCACGAAGCCGGTGTGCGTCAGCGTCGCCACCCCTTCGGCATTCAGCTGCGCGGTGCCCATCAGCACGCCGTTGTCGTCGAAGGTCACCGCGCCCGTCGGCACCGCGGCGCCTTCCAGCTCCCATACCTTGACCTTGAACTGCTCCGGCTGCCCCGTGACGATCCTGCCCGGTTCGGCGGCGAGCGACATCTGCGTGTTGTGGATCGGCAATTCCGAGACACTGAGCAGCACCGGCGCCGACACCGAGCCTTCCAGTTCGAAGCAAGCGAGTTCCGTGCAGCGATAGCTGGCGGTGATCGCGTAGGAGCCTGTGGCGAACGAGCTGGTTTCGTAAGCCGCCGCGGCAGTCGTCGGGGAGCCGGACAGCGGAACGAGCGGCACGCTTCCGATCTGGATCGACTGTTTGGCGCCCGACCCGGTGGTGTAGTTGGCGGCGAACACCACTTCGCCTTCCGGCATGACCCCCGCGCCTTCGACGGTGGCGCTCAGCTTGACCGTTTCGCCGACGACGCTCTGTGCGGGATTCACCTTGAGCGTCGTCGTCGTTGGGGCAAATCCGATTTCAGCCGCTGCCGCGCTCGGCAGAGCAAGCGCCAGCAAGACGAGCGCTGCGACCGTTGAGGCGCTTGCCGCCCATCTGGCGTATCCAGGCATGGTCGATCTCATGGCGCGACCCTCCCACCCGGACGTCTGAGAAGCCGTAGCGATACGTAGTAAATACGTATGAGAGGGTCGTTCGCCGCAGGCTCCAGCTGCTCCCTCGCCCACGCGGGCTCACTGCTGGGCGTGCCAGGTCAGGTCGACCACCGCACTCCGTCCCTGGTCTTCGTTGCCGGCGCTCAACGGGAGATACAGCTCGATCTCGTAGCTCACCTGCTGTCCCGGCGACAGGCTCGTGAGCGTGCTCTCCTGAGTCGTCCACCACAGCAGCGCCGGCAATGGGTCGGGGGCGGCGGTGCCCACCTGCCACACGCCCATGCGCAGATCGCTCCAGAAGCGGTTCTCTTCGCCGCTCGCGCGCAGCGACAACGTCACCGGCACGCCCGCCTGGTCGCGCACGGTCATCACCTCGGAGGCGGCCTCGCCGGGCTCCATGTTCACCGCGTAGATGCGACACGTCGAGTGGTCGCTCGTGATCGACAAGTCCGCCGTGCCGCACGAGGCGCCCCCAGGCCCACCCCCCGTCCCGCTGCCACCGCCTTCTTCGGAGGAGGGGGGTGTTTCGCCAGGCGCAGTGCTCGGTGGCGGTTTGCCGCCGGAAGGATGTTTGTGCTTGCCGCCCGGTTTGCCGCCCCCGCCATGCGTTTTGCCGCTGCGTCCGCCTCCTTTCCCTCCGCCGCCCCCGCCGGCTTCACCGGGTTTGCCGCCCACGCCTTCGCCGCCCCCGCCTCGGCGTGTGCCTTCCCCCGCCCGGTGACTTGCGCCTTCGGACGGCGTGCGGCCCCCGAACCCTTCGTTTGGAGGAGGCACCGTGTTGCTGTTCACCGGCAGCGGCAACTGGGGCGGCGTGCCCAGCCCAGCCACCCGTGACCTGCCGTTGTCGGTCGCGGCGGGGGAGGCGCCGCCGATGAACGCGAAGCTGCGCACCACCCCTTCGGCGGCTTCGCCGTACTGCGGGATCTGGCTCGAACGCCGTTCGCTGCCCACGATTTCGTGGGCCTGCGCCACGAGCGGACTGCCTCCCACTGGAGCCAGCAGGAAGCCGCCGAGGTCGCCGTGCGCGCGATAGCGCAGGTAGCGTTCGTCGGACACCGCCTGAGCCGACACGGCTGGACTCAGAGGCGCAAGGCGCGCCGGCGCCAGTCCGGCTGCACCCGGCAGCGGGTTGACATAGTCGAGGTGAACGCTCACCAGCACCGGATCCGGATGCGCCACCTGCGCGCCCGCCGGCGGCGCCAGCTTGCCCGCCGCCAGCGCCAGTCCCACGGCGGCGAGGAGGAGCGCCCGCCACGCTCGGAGGCGCCGCGCCCCGCTCATGGCAGACGCGGCCTGAGCGTCACCCGCAGCCAGAAAGCGCTCAAGATCAGGATCGTGCCGAGCAGGCCAAGCCCTGCGTACAGCGCAACCGCCCTGCCTGTGGCGGCGCTGTCGTCGTGCAGCGAGACACCGAGCACCGCATCGGCCTGGTGGTCGAGGATCAGCCTGCCGAGCGTCTCGCGCTGGCCGTCGCGCACGTAGCGGGTCACGAGCGCCCCTCCGCCGATCAGCGCCTGCGCTTCGGTGGCCGGTAGTGGGCGCGGGTCGAAGGAGGCGGTCGTAGCGAGCGGCGCGCCGTGGGAGTCATAAGCCGTCAGCTGGGTGCCCGCCTCCTGGGAGACGCGCCCGAGCGCGTCCGCCAGCGGGGTCATCGCCAGCACCACCCCTGCCTGTGCATGGCCGTCGAAGACCGGGCCGATCGTGACGATCGTCGGACCGCTCTTGAAGATCTCGAGCGTCGTGAAGCGCCCGCCGCGCGGCCCGCGAGCGCTCCTCAGCGCCTGAGCAATCGCCGCCATGCCGGCGCGGCTCGCCACCGGGCGCGGAGCGCCCTTGGAGCGCACCGCGAACTCGACTTGCCCATCGGGCAGCACCACGTCAACCATCGGCACACCCGAGTTGGCTTGCAGGGGCGTCACCAGACGGTTGAGCGCCGCTGCGTCGCCCCTCGCCATCGCCCCGCCGACACCTTCGGTGAACGCCACCGCCCGCACCGCCGCCAGCTGCTCGGCCTCGAGCGTCACGAGCGCCGCGTCGGCCCCGGCGCCGGCGTCGCGCAGGCGCGCGTCGAGCTCGGCGCGCACGCCCTGCGTGGCGCGTGACGACGCCCACAGCACTGTCAGCACCGCCAGCAGCAGCGCGCACGCCACATACACCTGAGGGCGGCGGTGCCAGGGCGGGTAGCTGCGGCGGAGCTGGCCGGGCGCGCGAGAGGCCGATGCAGCCATCTCAGAAGTCGGTGGTGGTGGTCGGCCGGCAGGTGCTCTTTTCAGCCGTGCACATGACAGCCTGGTGCGTGGTCACCGACGACTTGATCGCCGCCACGGGGACGAGCGTCCACGTGGGCGTCCCGGTCACGCTCGCGGAGCTTTCCGAGCCCTGGAGGGTGATCGTCATCTTCCAGGGCGCCGATGCGGAGAGCGTGTACGTGGACGCCGTGTAGGCGACGCTCGCCGAGACCGTCGAGCCGGAGGAGATCGTCAGCTTGCCCACCGAGGAGGCATCGGTCGCCGTCTTGCACACGGGCGTCGTTTCCAATTTTTTTTTCACTTCTTTGCTTTCCGTTTCGGTGTCCCCCAACACGATCGTCCCGGTCGAGAACACGCACACGCTCAGCGGGCTTGCCGGCAGGACAGGCTTCTGATTGAACGTGATCGCGATCGTGTCATCGCAGTCGATCTTGCCCGCCGCTTTGGTGACTTTCGTCGAGCATTTGGTGGCTTCGTTGACGGTGGACACCGCGCTCGCCACGAGGCCCACCTGCACGGCGCTGAACGCACCGGCTGACAGCCAGCTGCCGTTTTCGCCCTGGATCTCGTAGCAAACCCAATCGCCGTCGGTGGCTTCGCTGCCGCGGCTTTCGTCCTTGTAGGCGGACGTGCTCGCCGAGGCGAGCGTCGCACTCAGCGTATGGGTGGGCACGCTCGTGCACGCCGGGCTGGTGCCTTTGTCTTCGCCGTAGAGCTTCTGCGTGACCACACCCGGACTGCCCGGCGTCCATTTCAGGGCCACGTCATACCCTTCCGGCGACGCCGCCATTTCGGTGGCGTCGTGCACCCACCCGCCCGCGAACGCCGAATTCGCGTTCGTCGCCGAGCCTTCGTACAGCGCCAGCGTTCCGCCGACTTGCCCGCTCGCCAGCAGCGCCGCGCAGGACAGCGTCAGCGCAACCGCCGCTCTGCGCGCGTGCCGGCGGGTCATCAGGTCTTCTTGCCCCGCTCGCGCCACACCTCGAGCAGCGTGATCGCTGCTCGTCATCCCAGCACCAGCGCCGGGATGACGAGCAGCAGCAGACGCGCAACCGTCGACTGCAACGCGTACAGCAGATACCCGACCTCCGGGACGTGGGCCGTCGCCACCCAGCCGGTGCCCACCGCCGGCACATGCCAGTCGTCGGGAGCGGCGTTGGCGTCGCCCTTGGTGATGTAGTAGCGCCCGTTGGCGCCCGTACGGATGGCGTGCACGCGGTGGGTCACGCGCAAGCCGTTGTGGCCGGGCGCGTCGAACACGATCACGTCGCCCACCTTTATCTGGCTTGCGGCGGCTTTGCGGTAGAACACCACCGAGCCCGTGGGGATCGTCGGGGACATCGATCCGGAGCGCACCACCAACGCCTGATAGGGCAGAAAGCGCGGACCCACGTTGATCGCCAGCAGCCCCACCACGGCGATCGTGAACACCGCCGCAAGCGCCCACACCACGACCTTCCAGAGCAGCGCCAGCGGGCTTCTGCGCCCGGTGGGTGCCTGTACCGACTCTGCCGCCGGCTGCGCCGGCTCCGTTGCCTGCATGCTGCCGCCTGCCGTCTCCATGCTTGCTCCCTAGCTCGCCTGTCTCATGTCTGCAACCGCCACGTCAGCGCGAACACGGCCTCCCTGCCCTGCAGTTCGCTGCTGGCTTCAGGCGGTATGCGCAACCCGATCTCGAAGTATCGCGCCTGCCCGTGCTTGGGGCCGCCTTCGAGGTTGACCGCCGTTTCGGCTGTTTTGTGGTTGGAGTTGAACACGAACAACCCGTTTTTGACCCAAGCGCACGACCCTTCTTTGTGCACGGGATACCAGCATTCGGTGGTTTCCCACGAGGAGTTGGTTTCCTGCACGTAGAGCTGGTCGCCTGCGCCCGCGCACGGGTTGCCCGCCCCCGGTTTGGGGGCAGACGGGGTGTTTTCGGCTGTGCAGCTCGGCATGTAAACAACCAGATCCCCGCCGTCGAGCGATCCGTCGTTGGCGATCTTGACCTTCGCAACGGCGGATTCGCCGGGGAACTCGAGCGTCGAGGAGCTCATCAGCGCCGCACACGCGCCGTTTGCGTTTTCGCTGCCCGAGTACGAGTGGCAGATCGTCCCTTCGTTTGCCGTGTCGCTGAGCGTCAGCGTGCCCGTCGCCAGCGATGTGCGTCCGTTGACGCTCTCGGAGCTGAACGCGAACGTACCGGCGATCGTCAGCGAGCCGAGCGAGCCGAGCGCCATCATGCTCGCCAGCAGCCACTTCAAGGGTCCGGTCATTGTTCGAGATGCCAGCTGATGCCGAACGTCGAAGCCAAACCCTGCAGGTTGTTCTGGTTGGAGCCCGCCGGAGCAGGCACGTACAGGCCGACGTAGAAGGTGCGTTCGTATTTCGAGCCGCCGTAGTGACCCAGCTCCACCGGCGGAGAGGTTTCGAGTTTGCCGTTGCTCGTCACCGGCGGCAGCGGGATCTTGCCCGAGTTGCCGTTGTGGGCGGTGTCGAAGTTGGAGATCGTGTCGATCGTGTCCGAGTTGAGCGTTTCGAGCGTCTTGGTGTCGGTGATGGTTGCACCCGTCGGATAGGCGAAGTTGGGAGTAGCCGATTCGATGGAGATGCTCGTGCTGCTCGAGCTGATGAAGGCTTCAGCCGACGCTTTGAATTCCTGTTCGTGGTTTTCGTAGGCGATCCGGATTTTGTCTCCGCTCGCAACGTTGCCGTTCAGGGAGCTGACGGGCAGCGATTCGATCGCTTTTTCCGTCGATAGCCCGCTCGACGGTTTCACCGAGATCGGCGCCAGGCACATGCCGCTTTCGGACTTTTCGCCGTGCCCCCACCAGCAGTAGTTCTTGCCGCCGGTGGTCTCTTGGATGAAAAGCAGCGCCGTGCGGCAGAGCGGGCTGCCAGAAGGAGAGTTGAAGCCCAGTTCTGCTCCGTCCGTTGCTCCGGCGGTGCCCGGTTCGGTTGTCTTGGAGTCGTAGCAGTCGGTGTTCAGCGGTTCCAGTTTTTTTTCTGCGTTTTCGACGGTTTTATCGCTGCTTTCGTCGGTCGCGGTCGCGCCTTCCGGATAGGAGAAGTTGGCGCTCTTGGATGTCACCGAGATCGATTCGGTTCCTCCTTCCGCGGCGGCGCTCGCTTCGAACTTCTCTTCATGAGTGCCGTAGCGCAACACGATTTCGTCTTTGCTGCGGACGCTGCCCTCGATCGGCGCCACCGTCAGTTTGGTGACCGCAACGCCTTCGGTGAGCGCTCCTTTGAGCACCGCGTTGGCGAGCGGCGCCCACAGGTACAGCTTGGACGCGTCGATCGAGCCGGTGTTCTTCACCGTGATCTTCGCCACCCCACCGAACACGCCCGGCGCCACGTTCTTGAGCGCCATCGCAGCCTGGCAGCGCTCGTTGAAGTTGTTAGACGATTTGGCGGCGGTCGACAGGCAGGCTTCGCCGCTTTCCACCTGATTGGAGAGCGTGAGCGTGCCCGACGCCAGCGACGTGCCCCCGTTGGAGGTCTCTGCGCTGAAGGAGGCAAAGGTGCCCCGGCCCGCGAGGGCCAGAGCACCTACCGCCATCATCAGCGTCAGGATCCGCTTCGTCTTGGGGTCTGACAGCTTCATCGTCTCGTCGAGCCTTGGAGTCCGTTCCGCCAGCCCGGGGTTGTCCTCGACCGGTCAGCCGTTACTGGTCGATGTGCCAGGTCAATCCGAATTCGGCGATCCGGCCTTGGTATTCGTTGCCAGCTGCTTTAGGCAGGTACAGATACACCGTGTAGAAGCGCTGCGCCGCCGGTTCGAGCGAGTCGCCCGAGAACGTGAACGCTTTTTCGCCTGAGGAGTTCGATTCGAGCCAGCTCTTGAGCGTGACGCCTTCTTCTTCCTTGCACGCTTCGTTGCCGACACCAACCGCTTTTCCGACGAGGCATTTCGTCGCTTTGGCGCCCGCTTCTTCGTCCTGCTCGATCGAGATCTTCAACTCTTCGCAGACTTTGCCCGGCGTGATTTCGTTTTTGGCGGCGCCTTTTTCGAAGGCTTTGGTGTCTTCTTTTTCGGCGCACGTGGAGCCCCACAGCTTGAGGTCGCTCGAGGCGAGCGTGCCGACGTTCTTGATCGTCAGGTAGTTGGACTTGCCTTCGCCCGGCTTCATTTCTTCGGCTTTGATGACCGCCGAGCAGTTGCTTTCCTCTTTGTTGCTCGCCGCTTCGTTGGAGAAGCACGCGGTGCCCGATTTCACCGAGTCGCTGAGCAGCAGCGTGCCGGTCTTGAACGTGTTTTCCTTGTTCGTGGTCTCGGCGCTGAACGACGCGAACGTGCCGCTTCCCCCGCCCACGACAGCGATCAGCCCGACCACCATGAGCAGCTTGAGATAGGTCTTCATCTTCTTGTTTGCCATGCTCGTCCTTCGTGCGATTGTCTGGAGGGCGGATCCTCGTGGCCTTGCGGATGCTTTCGCTTCCCAGGCGGCTAAGATGCCGCGTTCGCCTTTTGGCGCACAACCACCATCGACGGTCTTGGTTTGAAGAAGGCCGTCGCTCTCTATGAATCGCGTATGAGTGCTCGGGCGGGTCGGTAGCGGTAGCCGAAGCCCCTGACCGTCTCGATCGGCGCCGCGTCGCCCGAGGCGCCCGACAGCTTGCGGCGCAGGTATGAGACGTACAGCTTGACCTGGTCGGCGGAGCGCCCCGCCGCGTCGCCCCACGCCTGCTCGAGCAGCTGCTCGCTGGAGAGCACCTGATCGGGATGGCGCACGAGCGCACCGAGCAGCCGGAACTCGAGCGGGGTCAACGACACCTGCTCGCCGCCTGCCGTGACGCTGCGCCGCGAGAAGTCGATCTCCAGAAAGTCATCGCCGTAGCGCTCCTCGAGCTCCTGCCGCGGACGGGTGCGGCGCAGCAGCGCCTCCACCCGCGCCACGAGCTCTTGGCGGCCGAACGGCTTGCCGAGATAGTCGTCGGCGCCCGCCTTCAGTCCCCGCACCCGCTCGAGCTCGCTGTTGTGGGCGGTCAGCATCAGCACCGGGGCGTCGCTCAGGTCGCGGATGCGCTCGAGCGTCTGGAAGCCGTCGAGCTCCGGCATGGACACATCGAGCACCACCAGGTCCGGGCGCAGCTCGTGGAAGAGGCGCAAGCCGCTTCGGCCATCGCCCGCGCTGCGCACGCGGTAGCCGGCGCGCTCGAGCAACTCCACCACCAGCGCGCGCACATCTTCGTCGTCCTCCACCACCAGGACCCGCCACGCGTCCGCCACGGTTGGCCATCATAGGCGCGCACGCGGCTCGAACAATTGTCGAGGAGGGCGCCTGGACGGTTGAAGCGTGCGTCTTCGGCTGTCCAATGTCGTAGAGTTGCGGATGCCCGCGGCCCTTGACGTAGCGTAGTGCTGCAGCCGGGGGGTGGTAAACAGTCCACAAACCGTTGCCACCGTTCGGTGGCCGGAGCTCACGAACCAGCTGAATGAACGCCCCCGACCACGAACAGGCGCTCGATTTCGAGCAGCTGCTTGCGATCCTGCGCCGCCGCGCCCCGCTGATCGTGGTCTGCCTGCTGATCACCGCCGTGGCGGCGTTCTTCGTTTCGAAGGCCCAGACGAAGAAGTACACGGCGACCGCGTCGCTCGTCTTCAACAACGCCCAGATCAGCCAGCAGGTCGCCGGACTGCAGGCTGTCAGCACAAACGAAGCCAGGGCACAACAGACCACGAACGCCAAGCTGCTCGAAATCGGTCCCACCGCCGCCCAGACGGCGGCTCGTCTCGGCGGCGGCCTCACCGAAAAACGGCTCAAGGAAAGCCTCGAAGTGAGCAGCGCGGGCGAATCGAACGTCGTCAACCTGGATGCAACGTGGACCTCCCCGACGGTCGCTGCGCAGATCGCCAATGCGTACGTCGATCAGTTCGTCTCCGATCAGCTCGCATCCAACCATCGCTACTTCGCCTCCGCGCGAGCGCTCGTCGAACGGCAGCTGCGCGCCCTCTCCCCACAGCAACGGCTCTCTCCACAGGGGCTGGCCCTTCAGGATCGCGCCCAATCGCTGGCGATCCTCGCTGAATTGCAGGCGGGCAACGTCCAGGTCGCGCAGCACGCCACCGTCCCAACCTCGCCCAGCTCTCCCAAGGTCACGCGCAACACGCTGCTCGGCGCGATCCTTGGCCTGCTGCTCGGGGTCGGCGTCGCCTTCCTGCTCGAGCGGCTCGACCGTCGCATCCGCGAGCCGCGCGACCTCGAGCGCGTCTACAGCCTGCCGTTGCTCGGCGTCATACCCGAGAGCGCCGAGCTGGCCCGGCACACCGACACCCTCGAGGGCGCCAGACGGCCGCTTCCGGACGCCGACGCAGAGGTGTTCCGCATGCTGCGCGCCCACCTGCGCTACTTCAACATCGACCGCGACCTGCGCACACTGCTCATCGTGTCCGCCGCCCCGGGGGACGGCAAGACGACCGTCGCGCGCAATCTCGCCGAGGCCGCCGCGACCATGGGCTCGCGGGTGCTGCTCGTCGAGACCGACCTGCGACGCCCGACGCTCGCCGGGCGTCTGGCTATCACCCCCAACGCCGGGTTGGCCGGTGTGCTGATCGGGGCTATCGAGCTCGACGACGCGATCCAGCGCCTGGATCTGACGCCGCCGGGCAACGGCTCCTCCTCCAGCCGCTCGCTCGACGTGCTCATCGCGGGGACGATCGCCCCGCCGAACCCCGCCGAGCTGCTCGAGAGCCAGGCGATGCGCAACCTGCTCGCGCAGGTGCGCGAGCGCTACGACCTCGTGGTGCTCGACACTCCGCCGCTCACGGTCGTATCAGACGCCTTCCCGCTCCTCTCACAGGTCGACGGGACGGTGATCGTCGGGCGCGTGGGGCGCAATCGTCGCGATATCGCCGACCGTCTGCACGAGATTCTGCAGGGAGCCGACGCACCGCTGCTCGGAGTTGTCGCCAACGGCTTCAAGCCCGGAAAGCTCGCTCCGTACGGCTACACATACGGCTACTACGACTCCAACCGACCCACCGGCGCTTCGAGCAACGGAGCGACACCGGCAAGCGAGCAGGCATCCGACGTCGCCCGGGCCGGCGGCGCGTAGCACCCGTCTGTCAGGATTCGCGTCCGCCTGACGTATATCAAGTTCGAGTGCGCCGACGGCTCCGTGCGAGGGCGGCGCGCCAACACGCAAATCGAAGCCGTCCTCAAACAAACGGGGGATCAATGCCAAGGAAGACATTCATCGCAGCAATCGTGAGCCTCGTCGCGGCCTTCTCGGCTGTGCCCGCGGTCGCCGCCAGCAAAGCCAAACACGTCAAGTGGGTATGCCCGCCCGGCGTCACCGACCACCGCTACTGCACGAAGGTGGAAGAAAAAACCGGCGACAAAGGCAAAGGCGGCGATAAAGGCAAGTCCGACAAAGGCTCCGGAAGCAAAGGCAAAGGCACGTCCGGCAAAGGCCACGGCAAGACCGGCGGCAACTCCGGCAAGGGCAAGGGCAAAGTCGGCCCGACCGGAGGCAAAGGCAAGGGCAAAGGCAAGAGCAAAGGCAAGAGCAAAGGCAAAGGCCACAAGAAAAAATGACGGGCGCCGGCTGAGCCACCGGCAACATCGATAGTCGTGCGCTTGGGGCGGCCATATGGTCGCCCCAAGTCGTTCTCAAGACGGTCGGCGACCGCGGGGCGTCCGCAGGGACGATTGTCCGCAAAGTGACACCTCCGCAGGAAATACGGCCAACCACGTCTACACGCCTGCTGGCGGGGTAGCGACCGCCTCGGAGAAAGCCGTGGCCCATGGTGGGCCATCGGTAGGGTCGCCAAAGGAGGCAGCACTGATGAGACGAGCCATGGCGCTCGCGGCGCTTGCCGCGCTGGGAACGCTTGCCGGCGCTGAGAGCGCCACGGCGACACTCGTGTGCCCGGCGGGCGTCACCAACCCCGCCTATTGCACGAACGTCACCCCACCAGCCGCGAGCACAGGTGCGGCGAGTGAAGTCACGCCCGAATCGGCCTCGCTCTCAGGCACCGTCACCACCTACGGCGCTGCCACCACCTATTACTTCCAATACGGCACCACCACTGCCTACGGGCAGCAGAGCTCTACAGGCTCGCTCCCAGCAGCGCCCGGCCAGCCCGCCAGTGCCACCACCACCGACGTCCAAGCCGCCATCGCCGGGCTGAGCCCCTCCACCACCTACCACTACCGCCTCCTGGCCAGCAACGCGGGCGGCACCACCGTTGGCGAAGACCAGACGTTCACCACACCCGACGCCGCCGGCCTCGTCGTCGTCAACAAAGCTGCCATCGCCGCGCTTGGCGGCAACCGCGTGATCCTCGTGCCGCTGCACTGCTCGAAGAAGCCGCGCTGCAAAGGCACCCTGCTCGCCTTGCCGCTGAGCAGCGCCTCAGCCCGCGCACGCTCCAGCAGCGCAAATGCCGTAATCGCAGCCACGGTCGACGGGCGCGGGACCTACTCGGTCCCCTATGGCAGCACCGGTCATGTGCGGGTTGCGCTGCTGGCACCGGCGCGCGCGGCACTTGCGAGGACAGGCAGGCTCACCGTACGCCTGGTGGCGGTGTCCGACGGGGTGCGCACCACGCTTGGTGCGGTCACGATCCGCGCCCGCGCCGCACGTCGCCCTCGTCATGTGACCCACGCGCGGACACGGCCCGGCTTCACGGGATAGGCGGGCACGCCCTCGCTTGATTGGACGAGCGCTCATCGCCATTGCGATCGTCGCGGCCGTGGCCGACCCCGCCGCGGTTGCGACGCCGCGCCCGGCGGCGCTCACCCGTCTCGGCGTGCTCGCGCGCTACGCGTTCGTCGAACGCCCCACGCCAGTCCGTGCGCAGCCATTCGCCGGCAGCCGTATCGTCGGTCGTGTCTCGCCACTCACGTTTTGGGGAACGTCGACACCCGTTCTGGCGCTGAAGCGCACGGGACATTTCACAGAGGTCCGCATCTCGGCAGCTTGGGGACGCGATTCCACAGGCTGGGTACTGACCGGCGCGCTGAGCCCCCTCCATCCCCTGCACACGTGGCTGCGCGTAGACCGGGAGAGCTTCACCGCAAGCCTCCTACGCGACGGGCGCGTCGTCTTCCGCGCTCCCGTCGGCGTCGGCCAGCCGCAGTGGCCGACGCCCGCCGGGCAGTTCTTCGTAGAAGAGAGCATCGCCCCGCCGCAAGCAGACGGGTTGTACGGCCCGGTGGCGTTTGGGACGAGCGCGCATTCGTCCGTGCTCACTTCGTGGGCCAACCAAGGCCAGGTGGGCATCCACGGCACGAACGAACCCTGGCTGATCCCCGGCCGGATATCGCACGGGTGCATCCGCTTGCGCAACTCCGACATCAGGCGTCTCGCGCATCTCATGCCCGTCGGCACGCCCGTCACCATCTTCTGAGCGGAGCGGCGGTCAAGCGATCGCAGGCCCCGAGCGCGCTCGTTAACAGGCACGTGCCCCCCGCTCCGTGGCGCGGGGGGCACGGCCCCTTGGCGGGGCAAGCTCAGGCTGCGGTGATGTAGCCGCTCATGTAGCCCGGATGCTGCATCGCCCATCCGTTTGCGTCACCGTCGCACGGGAGCATGCAGTACCAGAGGAACTTTCCGGCTTTGTTCACCAGCAGCGTGTAGGTGTGAACGCCCGGCTGGGCGATGATGCTCACGCCGGCTTCCGGTGAGCTGATGCTGTGGGGAACGTCGTCGGTGTTGTCGATCCGCAGCTTCACCGGGTCGCCGACTTTCACGTTGTATTCGGTCTTCGAGAACGCGTCGTGCTTCTTGCCGTCCGGACCGGGCTTTTCGCCGCCGATGATCTTGACGTCCACCACCCGTGCCGCCGCGTTTGAGGCGCTCGCCGCGGAAGCTTGCTTGGCAACCGCCGGCGCCGCCGCCCGGGTCGCGCTCGCGGCGCCCTGTTCTCTTTCGCCGCTCTGGAGGAGCGCCACCATCGACATGAGCAAGGCTGCCACGATGCCCACGCCCGCCAGCACCCGCAGCAGCAGCTTGCCCTTGCGCGCCACCGCCTCGTCGAACTCCTGCTGGTCGTGCCTTTCCTGCTCTGTCATCTCTGTCACCCGCCTTGGTGTTGTCCCGCCTTGGTGTGTCGTCCTATGTGACGAGGATCTCCTCTGGCCGGGATGTCGTGGGCTCGTTGCAGGCAAAAGCCATAGGAGCGAGGAGCGCAACCCATAACCTGTAGGCATGCCCTCACGCACGCCACAGCTCGACGAGCTTCGCGCCTTCTGCGCGGCTGTCGAGCTGGGAGGCATCGGACGGGCGGCGCAACGCCTGCACCTCACCCAACCGGCGGTGTCCAAGCGGTTGAAGTCGCTCGAGGAGCTCGTCGGCACGCCGCTGCTCGATCGCTCCGCGCACGGGGTGACGATGACGCTAGCCGGCGAGCGGCTCTATGCGCACGCGCGCAAGATCGCCGCCGACATGGAGGAGCTCGCCGGCGTGCTCGAGCAGCTTGGCGGCGCGCGCCAGACGGTGCACCTGGCGATCAGCCACACCGCCGCCGAGTACGTGATGCCCAAGGCGCTCGTCGCCATGCACCGCCACACGAGCGCCCCGGTGGAGGTTTTGATCGCCAACTCGCGTGTCGTCAAGCGCATGGTGCGCGACGGCGACGCCGATGTCGGCGTGGCGGCGTGCATGGAGGGGGAGACGGTCGATGGGGTGGAGAACATCCAGCTGCTCGACGACGAGATCGTCGTGGCGGTGCCGCTCGGCCACCCCTGGGCGCGGCGGGGCTCGATATCCCCGCAGGAGCTGATCGCCAGCCCGGTCGTGCGCCGCGATCCCGGATCGCACACGCGTCAAACGATCGACGAGGCGATCGACCGGCTTGAGATCGGGTCGCTGACCGCTGCGTGCGAGGTGGGATCCACGCAAGCCGCCAAGGAAGAGGCGCACGAGCTCGGCCTGCCCACGCTCATGTCGCGCCTGGCGCTGTCGCCTGCCGATCGACTGGAGCGGGTCGAGGTTGACGGGCTGGCGATGAAGCGGCGATTCTGTGTGCTTCACCCGCACGGTGTGCCCTCAAACGGCGCCGCGCGACTGGTGAGCGCCCTGCGCGAGAGCGCCGCAACGCTCTGCGCAACCGCCGCCCTCGAACCAGGCGAGCGCTGAAGGCGCCGCCCCCAGGACGCCTACTGCTGCTCCGGCTCGGCTGGGCCGCCCTCGCCGGTCGATCCGCCCTCGCCGGCAGTCAGGTCGAGCTCGGCCTGGTTGTCCATGTCGGTCTCTTCCTCGCCTTCGACGACGAGCGCCACCGCGCTCACCACATCCTCGTCCTTGAGGTTCATCAGGCGCACTCCCTGGGAGGCGCGGCCATAGCGGTTGATCCCGCGCACCGACGTGCGCTGCACCATGCCGCCGCTGGAGATGAACACGAGCTCCTCGTGCTCGCGCACGACGAGAGCCCCGGCGAGCGCGCCCTTGCGATCGGTGAGCGTGATCGTCTTGACACCCATCGCGCCGCGGCCCTTTCGTGGGTAGTCGGTGAGCGCTGTGCGCTTGCCGTAGCCGTTCTCGGTGACGACGAGCAACTCCTGATCGTCGCGCGCCACATCCATCGCGATCACGGCGTTGTCCTTCTGTGACACGTTCATGCCCTTCACGCCCGAGGTGTCGCGGCCCATCGCGCGTGCCCCAGACTCGTGGAAGCGCGCCGCCTGCCCGGATCTCGACACCATCAAGATGTCGTCGTCCCCGCTCGTGCGGCGCACGGCGACGAGCTCGTCGTCGTCGCGGATCTTGATCGCGATGATCCCGTCCGCGTTGATCGGCGTGTTGTATGCGCCGAACTCCGTCTTCTTGACGACCCCCTGGCGCGTTGCGAACACGAGGTACTTGCCCTCCGAATAGTCGCGGGTGGCGAGCACCGACTGCACGCGCTCGCCCTCGCGCAGCGGCAGCACGTTCACCAGAGCGCGGCCCTTGGACGTGCGCGACGCCTCGGGCAGCTCGTACACCTTCGAGCGGTACACCTTGCCCCGGTTGGTGAAGAACAGCAGGTAGTCGTGCGTCGAGCAGATGAACAAATGCTCGATGAAGTCGCCATCCTTCATATCCATCCCGGTGATCCCGCGTCCGCCGCGGCGTTGCTGGCGGTAGGTGGCGAGCGGCAGCGACTTGATGTAGCCCGTGTTCGTGATCGTGATCACCATCTGCTGGTCGGCGATCAGATCCTCGATGTCGATCTCGTCCTCGGACGCGGAGATGTCGGTGCGGCGCTCGTCGCCGAAGCGCTCGACGATCTCCCCCAGCTCGTCCTTGATGACGCCCAGCACGCGCTGCTCGTCGCCGAGGATCGCGCGCAGCTCGGCAATCCGCTCGGTGACGTCCGCGTGCTCCTGCTTGATCGCATCCGCCTCCAGCGCCGTCAGCTGGGATAGGCGCAGGTCGAGGATCGCCGTCGCCTGGATCGCCGTCAGCTCGAAGCGCTCGATCAGCTGTTCGCGCGCCGCTTCGCGGTCGCGCGACGCGCGGATCAGGTCGATGATCGCGTCGAGGTTGTCCAGCGCGATCAAAAGCCCCTCGAGGATGTGCGCGCGCGCCTCCTTCTCGGACAGCTCGTGCTTGGTGCGCCTGACGATCACCTCGCGCTGGTGCGCGACGTAGTTGTGGATCACCGCGCGCAGGTTGAGCGTGCGCGGCACGTTGTCCACGAGCGCCACCATGTTCACACCGAACGTGCTCTGCATCGAGGTGTGCTTGTAGAGCTTGTTCAGCACCACCTTCGGGATCGCGTCGCGCTTGAGCTCGATCACCAGCCGCATGCCGCGCTTGTCCGACTCGTCCCGCAGGTCTGAGATCTCGGGGATCTTCTTGTCGTGCACGAGGTCTGCGATCTTCTGGATAAGACCGCCGTCGCCGCCCTTCTTCACCATGAACGGCAGCTCGGTGACGACGATCGCCTCCTTGCCCTGCTTGAGCGGCTCGATGTGCGCCTTGGCCTGCACGCGCACGCGGCCGCGGCCGGTCTCGTATGCGTCGCGGATGCCCGCTCGCCCGAGTATCACGCCACCAGTGGGGAAGTCAGGACCCTTGATGTGCTGCATCAGCCCCTCGACATCCAGCTCCGGATTCTCGATGTAGGCGATCGTCGCGCTTATCACCTCACGCAGGTTGTGCGGCGGGATGTTCGTCGCCATGCCCACCGCGATCCCCGACGAGCCGTTGACGAGCAGGTTCGGGAAGCGGGCGGGCAGCACCACCGGTTCCTGGCGGCTGCCGTCGTAGTTGGGCGCGAAGTCCACCGTGTCCATGTCGAGATCGCGCAGCATCTCCGTCGCGATCCGCGCCAGGCGCGCCTCGGTGTACCTCATCGCTGCCGCCGGATCGTCATCCACCGAGCCGAAGTTGCCCTGGCCGTCAACCAGTTCGTAGCGCATCGAGAAGTCCTGCGCCATGCGCACGAGCGTGTCGTAGATGGCGGAGTCGCCGTGCGGGTGATAGTTGCCCATCACCTCTCCCACGATCTTGGCGCACTTGGAGTAGGGGCGGGTGGGTCCGAGTCCGAGCTCGTTCATCGCGTACAGCACGCGCCTGTGGACGGGCTTCAGCCCGTCGCGCACGTCGGGCAGCGCGCGCCCGACGATCACCGACATGGCGTAGTCGAGATACGCGGTGCGCATCTCCTCCTCAAGAGCGCGCGGCTCGATGTTGCCGCCGCTGAGCGTGTCAGGCGTAGCCACTGCTGTTCACCCCCTTCTAGACGTCAAGATTCGCGACTGCGCGGGCGTTCTCTTCGATGAACTCGCGGCGCGGCTCCACCTGGTCGCCCATCAGCATCGAGAAGATGCGATCCGCCGCAGCGGCGTCCTCGAGCGTTACCTGGGCGAGCGTGCGCGACGCCGGGTCCATCGTCGTTTCGGACAGCTGCTCGGCGTTCATCTCGCCAAGTCCCTTGAAGCGCTGGAGCTTGATGCCCTTCTGCGCCACCGTCATGACGGCGGTGCGCAGAGCCTCGAAGGAGGGCGCCGTTTCGCGGGCGTCGCCGAGGCGCACCTCGAACGCCGGCGTTCCCGCCAGCTCGATCAGTTGACGGTGCACCGCCACCAGCTGGCGGTACTCCTGCGATTCGAACAGCGCGCGGCGGATGCGGTGCACGCGCGCGAAGCCCGTGCGCGTCTCGATCGCCTTCACACGCAGCTCGAGCGGGTCCTGGTCGAGCAGCTCGGTGGCGTGCGTCTCGCCCTCCAGCCCCTGGCGCGAGAGCAGCTCGATCGCCCCCTCGGCGTCCATCACCTGTTCGCCGAGCAAAGACGACTCCTCCAGAAACTGCACCACCTCGTGTCCGTGCACCGCGCGCAGCGACGACGACCAACCCTCGTACTGCTTGAGAAGCCGGATGAAGCGCTGCCAGCGCGCCTCGGGGAGCTTGAACTGCGAGCCGTGGCGGTCGAACACGCTCAGCTTCTCCCACTTGTCCGACAGCAGGATGTCCTCCAGTTCGTGCTCCTTCTCGATGTAACGCTCCTTGGAGCCCTGCTTGATCTTGTACAGCGGCGGCTTGGCGATGTACACGTAGCCCGCCTCGATCAGCTCCTGCATCTCGCGGAACAGCAGCGTCAGCGCGAGCGTTCTGATGTGCGCGCCGTCGACATCAGCGTCGGTCATCAGGATCACCTTGTGGTAGCGCGCGTTCTCGATGTTGAACTCGTCGCGCACACCCGTGCCGATCGCGGTGATCAGCGCCTGTATCTCGGTGTTCTGAAGCACCTTGTCGATGCGCGACTTCTCGACGTTGAGGATCTTGCCGCGCAGCGGCAGCACCGCCTGCGTGTTGCGGTCGCGGCCCTGCTTGGCTGAGCCGCCGGCTGAGTCGCCCTCCACCACGAACAGCTCGGCGAGGCTCGGGTCCTTCACCGAGCAGTCCGCCAGCTTTCCCGGCAGCGTCGAGTTCTCCAGGGCAGACTTGCGTCGCGTGAGGTCGCGCGCCTTGCGAGCCGCCTCGCGAGCGCGCTGCGCCTGGACCGCCTTGAGGATGACCGCGCGAGCCTCGCTCGGGTTCTCCTCGAGGAACTCCGCCAAGCCGGCGTTGACGATCGACTCCACCAAACCCGCCATACCGGGGTTGCCGAGCTTGGTCTTCGTCTGACCCTCGAACTGCGGCTCGCGCAGCTTCACCGAGATCACCGCCGTCAGCCCCTCGCGCGCGTCCTCGCCGGAGAGGTTGTCCTCCTTCTCCTTGAGCAGCGAGTGGTCGCGCGCGTACTTGTTGAGCGTGCGCGTGAGCGCCGAGCGGAAGCCCGACATGTGCGTGCCGCCCTCGCGCGTGTTGATGTTGTTGGCGAACGAGTGCACCGACTCCTGGTAGGAGGAGTTCCACTGCATCGCCACCTCGACCGCCCCCTCCTCGCTCTCGGCTGAGAAGAACACAACCTTGCGGTGCACCGTGTCCTTGTTCTCGTTCAGATACGACACGAAGTCCTCGATGCCGCCCTCGTACTGGAACGTCGCCGAGTGGCCCTCCGCTCGCTCGTCGGCGATCGAGATCTTCAGTCCACGCGTGAGGAAGGCGGTCTCGCGCAGGCGCTCCTCAAGGGTGTGGTAGTCGAAGTCGAGCGTCTCGAAGATGTCGGCGTCCGGCTGGAACGTGACGACCGTGCCGGTCGGTGCGCCCGACGGCAGCTTCTCGCCGCGCTGGAGCTCTTCGAGCGGGGCTCCGCGTGAGTACTCCTGGGAATGCACATAGCCGTCGCGGCGCACCTCTATGCGGAGCTTCTCCGAGAGGGCGTTCACGACAGACACGCCGACGCCGTGCAGACCGCCCGACACCTTGTACCCGCCGCCGTCGCCGAACTTGCCGCCCGAGTGCAGGACCGTGAGCACCACCTCGACAGCCGGACGTTTCTCCTTCTCGTGCATCGCCACCGGGATCCCGCGGCCGTTGTCGACGACGGTGATCGAGTTGTCCGGGTGGATCGTCACCTGAACTTCGGTGCAGAACCCTGCGAGCGCCTCGTCCACCGAGTTGTCCACCACCTCGTACACGAGATGGTGCAAGCCCATGACGCCCGTCGAACCGATGTACATGCCCGGGCGCTTGCGCACCGCCTCCAAACCTTCAAGGACGGTGATGTCCTGGGCGTCATAGCTGGATGCGCCCGCCGTGCCGGCGGCAGCGCTCGTGTTGGGGGTCTTGGTGTCGGGCGTGGCCAAATGGTCCTCCGATTACGCGAGAACGCCCCGAACTGGAGGCACATTCAACCTCGAGCCGGGGCGGGTGATTCGTTTGTAAGAGAATAGCACAAGCACGTTCCGGACCGACCGCACGCGATGCCGTAAAATCCCTGCAAAAGGGCCTAAAACCGTAAGCGTTCAGTGGGTTGGGGGACATAACGCGGATCCGTCGAATTACTTTTTGTGGAGCGCGCTGAGGCTGAGGCGATCTACGACGCCGGCCGGGAGGTTGTCGTGGAGGTGCTGTTGCGCATGGACCGCCGTATTCAG
>JBQCGU010000055.1:0-27367 GCA_051955355.1 Solirubrobacteraceae bacterium
CCGAACCCGTTCACGCCCTCACAGTAGGCGTCCCCCGCATCCTTGTCGTTGACGAAGTAGTAGAGCGGGTGGCCCTTGTATGTGACCTGCAACGCTCCGTCAGAGCGCTTGATCGTGCCCAAGTCAGCCGAAACGGCTCCACCGGCAGCGACCGGCGCGCCGCCCGTGGTGACCGGAGGCCATGCGCCGGCACAGGCACCCGAGCATTTCGAGGATGGGCCTTTGTCGGCTTCGAACAGATAGACGGTCATGTGCTCAGGGCCGGCGGCGAGGATCGCACCGAGCTTTGCGGCGTGCTTGACCGTCACAGTCGTGCCGGGCACCGAGCCGCTGCTCGCGGCGCTCGACCCGCTCGCACTGGACCGGGCGGCGTTGCTCGGCGTGACCGACGGGGAGCTGCTCGAGGATTTGCTGCTCCCGCAGCCGGCGGCCAGCAGAGCAAATGCTCCCAGTACAGCGATCGCTGCAGCGCTTGGTGTCTTCATGTAAGGCTCCCTACGTTCGTTGACGAGTGCTGAGCCCGCTCCGCCACGGCCGGCGAGGGGCCTGCTACGCGTATGAGACGCCCGGGAGGCGCGATCCTTCCGCGCGAGCTCGAGCGCCGCGCTACGCCGCGAGCGGCGGGCCGGCCCAGCGCACGCCCTCGTCGAGCGGGAGCACGGCGAGCGCATCCGACAGTCGCCTGCCGTCAGGCGTGGTGAGCTCGAAGTCCAGCTCGAGCGCGGGAATGAGCACGAAGCGGCGCGAAAGCACCTGCTCGTGGGGCAGGGTCATGCGCTCGTGAGCGAGCTCGATGTCTCCGAGCAGCAGGACGTCGATGTCGATCGCCCGCGGGCCGTGCCGGACGCCGCCCTCGGTGCGTCCCAGCTCGCGCTCCACGCGCTTGACCGCGTCGAGCAGCTCCAGTGGGTCGAGCGTCGTCTGGACGGTGATGCAGGCGTTGAGGAAGCTCGGCTGATCGAGCACCTCGCCGACGGGGTCGGTGTCGTACACCGACGACGCGCGCAGCACCTGCACGCCCACCGCGGGCAGCGCGTCCACCGCCGCTTGGAGATTGGCGTGACGATCCCCGACGTTGGAGCCGAGCCCGAGCAGGCCGGTGCGCGCGTGCGGTGAGTCGTCGTGGGTCATGCGCGTGGCGGCAGCGAGCTGGCTTACTCGGCTGCCTCGCGCCACACCTCGACCGAGACGTCCTCGACCGGCAGGGGGATCGGGGGCTCGGGCTTTGACGCCTTGACCCATATCCCTTCCAGGTCGAAGTCCGAGAGCAGGCGATCGGCGATCGCGCTGCACAGGCGCTCGAGCGTGCGGTAGGAGCGCTGCTGAGCGACGAGCGCAACCAGCTGGCACACCTCGCCGTAGTCGATCGTGTCCTCGATGCGGTCGGTGACCGTGGCGTCCGTTTCGCCGACGTCGAGCCGCAGGTCGATCAGCAGGCGCTGGCCGATCTCACGCTCGGCGGCGCTGACGCCGTGGTGGGTGTAGAGCGAGAGGCCGCTGATCTCGATGGTGACGGTCTCCAGGCTCTCCTCTTCTTCGTCTTCCTCCTCGAAGACCTGCTCCTCCTCGGTTGCAGGGTCGGATGCGTCCTGGTCGCCGTCCCGCCGCCCGTCGCCATCGCCGCGATCGGTCAGCCGCTCGCGCTCCTCGCGGTCGCCGTCGGTGTCGTCGTGCTGCTCGCCGTCCATCTGCCGGTCAACGTAGCACTCGCAACCGCCAGCGCGTCCGCCACCGGCTGAACGTCGTGGACGCGGAACACGCGCGCACCGCGCTCGAGCGCCATCACGTTGCTGGCGATCGTCCCAGCCAGCCGCTCGCGCGCGTCATCGGTGCCGGCGATGCGCCCGAGGAAGCTCTTGCGCGAGGTGCCCACCACGACGGGGCGGCCAAGCGTGACGATCTCATCGAGGCGACGCAGAAGCTCGAGGTTGTGCTCGACCGTCTTGCCGAAGCCGATCCCAGGGTCGAGCAGGATGCGCTCCTCGGCGATGCCCTCGCGCACGGCGAACGCCATCCGCGCCTCGAGGAACGCCTTGACCTCGTCTACCACGTCGTCGTAGCGCGGTTGGATCTGCATCGTGCGCGGTTCGCCGAGCATGTGCATCAGACAGCAGTCGGCTGCACTGGCTGCCACCACCTCAACCATGTCTGGATCGGCGCGCAGGGCGGTCACATCGTTGACGAGGCTTGCCCCAGCTGCCAGCGCGGCGCGGGCGACAGCAGCCTTCGAGGTGTCGATCGACAGGCGGGCGCCCGCCGACTCGGCGGCGAGCCTCTCGACGACCGGCACCACGCGGCGAAGCTCCTCCTCCACGCCCACAGGCTCCGCCCCCGGGCGGGTGGACTCCCCGCCGATGTCGAGGATGTGCGCCCCCTCGCGCAGGAGCGCGAGGCCGTGCTCGACGGCTGCACCCGCGTCGAGGAACTCCCCACCGTCGGAAAACGAGTCGGGGGTCACGTTGACGATCCCCATGACGAGGTAATCGCCGCTCATCGGTGATCGCTCGCTAGCTGTCGGCGGTGCCGCCGGCGTAGCCCGGCCTGGGCAGCGGGCGCGGGGCCTTCAGGCCGGGGCGATCGGCGGGAGCGGGCGGCAGCGGCAGCTCGGGCGCGGGCGGCTCCTCGGCGCCGAACACCTCCTCCTCGGTCTTGCCGTCGAGCAGGGCGATGAACTCCTCCTTCTCGATCGTCTCGCGCTTGACGAGGATCTCGGAGATCTTCGAGAGGTCTTCCTGGTGCTCGGTGAGGATCTCCTTGGCGCGCTGGTGGGCGGCCTCCACGATGCGACGCACCTCGTCGTCGATCTCGCGGGCGATCTCGTCGGAGTAGTCGGGCTCGGTGGAGAACTCGCGCCCGAGGAACGGCTGGCCGTGCTCGTGGCCGAACACGCGCGGGCCGAGCTTCTCGGACATGCCGAAGCGCATCACCATCTGCTTGGCGGTTTGCGTGACCTTCTCGAGGTCGTTGGACGCACCGG
Source organism: Solirubrobacteraceae bacterium (assembly GCA_051955355.1). Taxonomy (GTDB): domain Bacteria; phylum Actinomycetota; class Thermoleophilia; order Solirubrobacterales; family Solirubrobacteraceae; genus Palsa-744. The sequence continues at coordinate 2,978 of JBQCGU010000055.1, forward strand.
TGGTGATCTCGCCGAACACGATCTCCTCGGCGGCGCGACCGCCGAGCGTCATCGCCATCGTGTCGTTGAGCTCGGCGCGAGTCGTGAGGAAACGGTCCTCCTGGGGCATCGAGATCGTGTAGCCGAGCGCCTGACCGCGCGAGATGACAGAGATCTTGTGGACCGGGTCGGAGTGCTCGAGGAAGTGGCCGACGATCGCATGGCCCATCTCGTGGTAGGCGGTGATGAGACGCTCCTTGGCGCTCATCACGCGGGTCTTCTTCTCGGGGCCGGCGATCACGCGCATGATCCCCTCCTCGAGCTCTTCCTGGCCGATTTCGCGCTTGCCCGTGCGGGCGGCGAGCAGAGCGGCCTCGTTGATGAGGTTGCTCAGGTCGGCGCCTGTAAAGCCCGGCGTCTGTCCGGCGAGCGCGTCGATGTCGATTACCTTGGCGAGCGGCTTGCCGCGCGTGTGCACCTCGAGGATCTTCGCCCGGCCCTTGCGGTCGGGGCGGTCGACGGCGATCTGACGGTCGAAGCGGCCGGGTCGGAGCAGCGCCGGGTCGAGGATGTCGGGCCGGTTGGTGGCGGCGATCATGATGATGTTGTCCTTGGCCTCGAAGCCATCCATCTCGACGAGCAGCTGGTTGAGCGTCTGCTCGCGCTCGTCGTGGCCGCCGCCGAGGCCGGCGCCGCGATGGCGCCCGACGGCGTCGATCTCGTCCATGAAGATGATGCAGGGAGAGTTCTGCTTGGCTTGCTCGAACAGGTCGCGCACGCGCGAGGCGCCGACGCCGACGAACATCTCGACGAAGTCCGAGCCGGAGATCGAGAAGAACGGCACGCCAGCCTCACCGGCTACCGCACGGGCGAGCAGCGTCTTGCCGGTGCCGGGCGGGCCGTAGAGCAGCACGCCGGTGGGGATGCGCGCTCCGAGCGCCTGGAACTTCTTCGGGTTCTCGAGGAACTCCTTGATCTCGTGCAGCTCCTCAACCGCCTCATCCACGCCGGCGACGTCGCGGAAGGTGATCTTGGGAGAGTCGGCGGACAGCCGCTTGGCGCGCGACTTGCCGAAGCTCATCACGCGCGATCCGCCGCCCTGGACCTGGTTTATGAGGAAGAACCAGAAGCCGAGAATGAGCACGAGCGGCAGCAAATAAGTCAAGAGCGACGGCCAGATGCTCGTCTTGTTCGATTCGACGTTGAACTGGGAGCCTGACTTGCGCAGTTCTTCTTCCAGGCGCGGAACCTGCTGGTCGAAGACGCCCACTTCGTATTTTTCGCCGTTGCGCAGGGTGATCGAGACGGAGTTGTCTTTCGTTTTGATCTCTGCCGAGCTGACCTGCCCCTTGGGGATGTCGGTCGAGACGAGCGTCTGGTAGGTGTGTTTCGGTCCCTTGCTCGAGCTCGGGATGAAGAACTTCGTCACGAAGAACACGAGCACCAGCACGATCAGGATCGGGAACGCGGCGCTCTTGAAGAAACGGCTCATGGGAGGAGGTTAGCGTGCCAGGGCCGCCACATAGGGCAGGTTGCGGTGGCGCTCGGAGTAGTCCAAGCCATAGCCGATCACGAAAGTGTCGGGGATCTCGAAGCCCACATACCTGGTCGGAAGCTCGACCTTCCGCCGCGAGGGCTTGGTGAGCAGCGCGCACACCTCGACCGAGGCGGGGTTGCGCGACCCAAGGTTGCGCAGCAGGTATTGGAGGGTCAAGCCGGAGTCGACGATGTCCTCGACGATCAGCACGTCGCGTCCCTCGATCGGCATGTCGAGGTCCTTGAGGATGCGCACCACGCCGGAGGAGTCGGTGGCTGAGCCGTAGGAGGCGACAGCCATGAAGTCCACCTCCACCGGGATGTCGATCGAGCGCATCAGGTCGGACAGGAAGAAAACCGCCCCCTTCAGGACGCCGATCAGCAGGAGCGGCCGGTTGCGATAGTCGCGCGATATCGCCTCTGCGAGCTCGCGCACGCGCAGCTGCAGGCGCTCGGCGTCCACCAGGACATCGCCCACCTCGGTATCCACCGGCTGAAGTCTATTGTCCGCCGCGCGAAGGACGCGGCTCGCGCGCAGGACGCTGCTCGCGCGGGGCGATCTTCACGAAGCTCAGCGTGCCGTCCTCGACCACGGCGGCAACCAAGCCGCCGACGTGCAGCTCGGCGCGACCGCCGCGGTCGGCCAACGCCAGCAGCTCGCCGACCCGCTCTCCGGCTTGCGGCACGAGCGCGCCGGCGGCGCCCTCTGCGAGGTGGATGACGATCAGCCGCTGCAACGCCACCGGCAGGCGGCGCAGGCGCTCGACCGAGATGCATGCGTTCTCGCCCAGCTCGGCATGCACGAGCCCGTCGAGCAGCTCGCTCTCCTCACGCAACAGCTCGGCGGTGCGGAGCACGTTGGACGCCGCCGCCGGATGCACCTCCCCCAGAGCCTGGAGCAGGCCGTGCCGCACCCGCGCTCGCGCGTAGCGTGGATCGTCGTTGGAGACGTCCTCCCGCCACGCAAGGCGACGCTCTCGGCAGTAGGCGGCGGTTTGCTCGCGGCTGACCGACAACAGGGGCCGCACGAGCCTGCCCTCACACTGCGCCATCCCGAGCAGCGCTCGCCGTCCGGGCGAGGCGGCGAGGCGGTAGAGGATCGTCTCGACCTGGTCTGTAGATGTATGCCCGGTGGCAAGGCACGCGCGCGCGCACACACGCGCGCGTGCCACCCCCAAATCGAACACACCATCCCCTCCCCCCTCGTCCGTGACGCCGTCCTCGCCAACGCTCGCCTGCACCCGGTCGGCGAGCTCCTCCGCGGCTCGATAACGCAGCTCGCGCGCCCAGGCGTGAAGGTTGCCGCTCTGCTGCTCGCGTCCACCGACCCGCACCACCTCGAGCGGCACGCCCAGTTGCTCGCACAGCTCGCGACAGTGCCGCTCATCTGCGTCCGCCTCGGGGCGCAGGCCGTAGTTGACGTGAAGCGCCCACACCCGCTCAGCCCCGCAGAGCGCCACCGCGACGTCGAGCAGGCACACCGAGTCGCGCCCACCGGAGAGCATCGCCACGACAGGCCCTCTCCCGAGCAGACACTCGGCTTGCACGCGTGCGCGGATCTCCTCTACCACCACCCGGCGCCACCATCCCCTTCACGAGCGCTGAGCCCCGCGAGCACCACCTCCGGCTAGCCCTCGCGCGGGAGCGCGTCGAAAAGCTCGATCGGGTCGGAGAAGCCCTTGAGGCTGATTTCGCCGATCCGCTCGAAGCGCACCCCGTCGACGCCGTCGGCAAGCTCGACCACCCGCCGCGTGACGAGCACCTCGCCGCCAGCCGCCCGAGCGACGACGCGGGCGGCTTGGTTGACGTCGCGCCCGTAGTAGTCGCCGTCGCGATAGAGCACATCGCCGCAGTGGACCCCGATGCGTGGCGCGGGCGCCCCCTCGGGCGTGTCGCCCTGGAGCTCCACCGCCCATTTCGTGAGGGCGACCGGATCGGCGCCGATCACCATCACCTCGTCGCCGAGCGTCTTGATCACGCGAGCGTCGGTTGGGAGCGACTGCTGAACAGCCTCGACAAAGCGTTCTACGGCGGCCAGAGCCTGCTCCTCGCCGCGCTCCTCGGTGAGGCGCGTGTAGCCGGCGAGGTCGGCGAAGGCGATCGCCACACGCATGCGCCCTCCCTCCGGGGCGCTGTCTGCCAGCTCGGCTTCCATGTGGCCGATCACGTCCTGCTCGATGAAATGCCCGAGGAATCTGCCGTGCAGGTAGTTCATGAAGGGGGCGGCGAACGGCAGCAGCTCGGAGGCGAGGCCCTCCATCTCCTGAGCCATCTCCACTCCGGGCACTCCCGCTTGCATCAGCGGCTCGTGCACATACAGGTGGATCAGGCGCACCTCGGCGTCGGCGATCTGCGCGAGCGCCTGCCCGTAGACACGCGCCATCTGCAGCAACGCCTCCTGCGGCAGCCCCGCCTCGAGGATGGTGGCGAGATAGCGGATCATCTCGGCGTCCTGGTCGCTGATCGAGTCCAGCGAGAGCGTCGAGAGGCCCATGGTCATGTAGACGCGCTCGATCAGCCGCTCTTCGACGCCGGTCTCTGCAGCCACCTGCTCGAGCGTGTAGCGCCCCTCGGGTGGCGCGAACATGCCCTGCACGTAGCCCGCCAGCTGACCGCTCTCGGTGGCGCGGCGGATCTCGTCCAGCGTGTGTCCGCGGGTGCGCAGGCGGGCGACGATCCGCGCCTGAGCGACCGCTGGAGCCGTCCAAGCGCCTTCGTACTGAGGAATCAAGCCCTCCTTGACCCAGCGTCGGACGGTGGGCGCCGAGACGTCGACGCGCTCAGCCACCTGCGCGAGCGTGGGCGTCTCCGGGCGGGCGCCACCCGCACGATCCCCGGATGCGCCGCGTGCGCGATCTCGGTTGCCAGCCACCCGCTCAGACCACCAGATGCGGGTACTGCTCGGCGAGCATCGCCCGGTAGCGGGCGTACACGGGTTTGGTTATCGGGATGAGCGCGAGCGACGCCTTGATGTCGCCTCCGGTCTTGATCCGGCGACGGGCGATGGCGAGCGGGATGCTCTCCTTGCCCTGGAAGTAGCGGTTGGCGACCTCCGATGACATCTTCATCTTCACGCGCGGCTCCCAGTCGACCTCGTCGCTCCACTCCCAATGCAGGTTTGCGTGCTCGCCGGGGGTGCACGCGCGGATGTTCATCACCAGGTCGAGATCCTCGAACTCGAAGCGCTGGGGCACATCGGCGTCGCGCAGCTTGGGACCCATGCGTGGATCCTCGCTCATCATCGTGAACAGCCGGTCCATCACCTCCCTGAACTCTTGTCGCGATGAGAACGGCGAGCTCATGCTGAGCAGTCTAGAGTCGCCTCCTCTTGATTCACCTGCGCCCCACAGCCGAGCTGGCGGACCGCGTATTGCTGCCAGGCGACCCGGGCCGGGCGCTGGCGCTCGCGCAGCTGCTGCTCGAGAAGTCGCGCATGTTCAACCACCATCGCGGCTTGTGGGGCTACACGGGCACAGCCGCCGACGGCGAGCTGCTGAGCATCCAGAGCACGGGCATGGGCGGCCCGAGCGCGGCGATCGTGCTGCACGAGCTGGTGGAGCTGGGGGTCAGACGGGCGATCCGAGTCGGCACGTGCGGCGCGCTCAGCGACGACCTCCGGCTGGGCGATCTGGTGGTGGCGCGCGAGGCGATCTGCGCGGACGGCACGAGCAGGGCGCTCGGAGCGGGCGAGCTGGCGCATGCCGACCGCGCGCTCACAGCGGCAGTGGCAATGCAGGCTGGCAAGCACCCGCGCCCGGCGCACGCGGGCAGGATCGTGTCCACCGACGTGTTCTACGACTCCGACAACCAGCGCAATCGCGCATGGGCGACCGCGGGCGCGCTGGCGGTGGAGATGGAGGCTGCTGCGCTGCTCACGCTCGGGGCGTCGCTCGGCGTGTCAGTCGCTTGTGTGCTGGCGGTGAGCGACCTGCTCGCGGGCGACGGAGACGGCGCCGGCGTGCGGATCGACGATCACGAGCTCATGCAGGCGGTTGAGAGGATGGGCGCCGCCGCCGCGGCTGCGCTGGTGCCTTCTTCGACAGCTTCTCGTTGATGCTCTTGAGCTGCTCCTCGACGGCGTCGAGGCGACGTTCGACCCCGGAGGTGTCGGCGAGCGCTCGGCTGATGCGGTGCACGCCGTCCTCGATGCCCTCCAGGCGCTGGGACACCGAGCGCAGACGACGGGTGAGGCGTTCGACGTCGGCGGCGGTGGGGATGTTGAGCGCGGCGAGCGCAAGCTCCTGTGCCTGCACGGCGCGCTCGCGCGCATCGAACGCCTTGCCGATGGCGCCCGTCACGAGCGGGTTTTCGAGCAGGTCGGCGATCGCCTTGCCGAGCTTGTCCTCGGTGCCGTGGGCGAAGCGCTCGCGCAGCGGAGGCGGTGAGGTGCTCTCGTCGAACACGGCGCAAAGGCTACCGTGCGCTTGTGGCTGAGCGCTGTTTCGTGTTCGTGCAGATGGAGCTGCCCTGGGAGCTGGGGCCGCCCGATGGCCGTTATCTGCTGCGCAAGAGGACCGGACCGCAAGAGACCGATCCTGAGCACGTGCTCGTGCTCTCGACGGTGGGAGCCGAGCGCCGGGGCGTGCTCGGGCGTCGCGCCCGCAAGCGCAGAACCGACTCCGAGCCGGGGCTGGTGCCGGTCACCCGCGCGACGGTGGTGGATGCGGTTGCCCTGTCGGCTGAGCGTCAGGCACGGGCGTGGCTGGCGGAGCTCGACCCAGAGCGCGAGGCGCAGGCGGCGGCGGCGGCGCTCAACCGGCTCTTGTTCGCCCATCGGATCGCCTCGGCGGATGCGTACGTGCGCGAGGTGTCGCCCACGCAGGCGCTGATCGTCCGGGCGGGCTTCGGCGAGGGCGAGCAGGTGGCGGAAGGCATGTGGACCCACGCGCGCGAGCTCGTTCTCTCCCAGCGCCCGGTCGACCGCCGAGCGATCGACCTGCGCCCGCAGGAGCGCCTGGCGTCGCTCCTCTCGGGCAAGGGCAAGCCGGCGCTGCTGTGCGAGGAGCTCGCGCTGCGGGCACGCGCCGACATCGACCAGGGCCGCGTGCGCCATGCGGCGATCGAGCTGGAGCGCGCGTATGCGGCTGCCCTGAACGAGCTGCCCAGCGAGCAGCACTCGAATCTGGCGAATCGCATCGAGGAGCTGCGCGGATTGCTCCCCCAAGTGCAGGCGGCGGCGAGAGCGGCGATGGGGGAGCAGTCGGGTGAACTCGACACTGCGACGGACGAGCGGCAAGCAACGACGGAACGCCTCGACGAGACGGCAGTCGCACATGCGCTTGAGCGTTTGGAGGTTGCTCTGCGGGCTCGCACGGCGCGTGGCATTAGTGTGCAGTGACCATGGACCCCACCACTACAGCGATCGGCACCTGGAGCGGAGGCCGCTTCATGCACTTCGGCGAGCCGCTGGACGACGACCGGCTGCTTGCGCTGCTGCGCCCGGGTGAGGGCATCGACACGGTGATGAGTGCTGACGCGTACGGCGCGGGCGAGGCCGACCACCTGCTCGGCAGGGCGCTTGAGGGCGTCGCGCGCGAGGACTACTGCCTGATCGGCGCCGTGGGCCACGACTTCTACGAGGGCGAGCGCGAGGGAGCGAAGGGCTTTCCGCGCTTCACCGACGCGCGCCTTCGCCCCGAGAGCGGCTACGCCTCGTATCTGAGGATGGCGACCGAGCGCAGCCTGGAGCGGATCGGCGCCGAGAGCTTCGACCTGCTGCTGCTGCACAACCCCGACCGCACCGGTTATGAGAGCGAGGCGGTGTGGGAGGGCATGCAGTCGTTGCGCGAAGCCGGATTGACGCGCCTGCTCGGCGTGGCGCCCGGTCCGGCGAACGGGTTCACGCTCGATTTGATCGACTGCGTCGAGCGCTTCGGCGAGACGATCGACTGGGCGATGATCATCCTCAGCCCAATGGAGCCCTGGCCGGGCGAGCTTGTGCTCGACGCGGCGGCAAAGCACGACGTGAAGCTGATCACACGCGTCGTGGATTACGGCGGCGTGTTCCACGACGATGTGCGCCCGGGCCACGAGTTCGCCCAGTACGACCACCGCAAGTTCCGCCCGCAGGGCTGGGTGGAGTCGGGCGTGGAGCGTTTGGAGCGCATGCGCCCGTATGCCGAGCGCCACGGGTTGACGATGCTCCAGCTGGCGTGCCAGTGGAACCTCGCCCATCCTGCTGTGCAGTGCGTGGCGCCGACGCTCGTTCAGGAGAGCGGGGGTGACGCCAAGCCGATCGAGGACAAGCGCGCGGAGCTCGCGGGGCTTCCCGACGAGGTGCTGTTGAGCGAGACCGAGGTGGATGAGCTGCGCGCGATCGGCGACAACAGCGGCTCGATGATGCTCAAGGGCGCAAGCACCGAACACGAGGGACCGCCGCAGGCCGACCGCTGGCGGCTGACTGGCGAGCTCGACGAGCTGGCGGCCCGCTGGGGCATATCACCCCAGCGGGACTTGGTGAAGGCCGCTTAGCGAGCCTCCCGGCGCGCCGCCCGGGCATCCAGGGCGCTGCTAGCGCCCCTTGAACACCGGAGCGCGCTTGCCGAGGAAGGCAGCGATGCCCTCCTTGGCGTCGTCGCTCCCGAACGCCGTGGCAAATCCCTGCTTCTCAGCCTCAATACCGGCGTCGAGGTCGCCGGCAGCCGACACGCGCTTGATCTGCTCGAGCGCCACGGGTGCCTGAGCGGCGAGCTTGCGTGCCCAGGCGAGCGCTGTGTCGAGCAGTTCGTGGTCGTCGACCGTGCGGTTGGAAAGCCCCAGTTCGAATGCCTCGTCGGCGAGGATGGGGTCGCCCACGAGGTTCATCTCCAGCGCCTTGTTCTCACCGACGAGCCGCGGCAGGCGCTGGGTGCCGCCGAAGCCGGGGATGATGCCGAGCTTGATCTCGGGCTGGCCGAAGAGCGCCGAGCGAGCGGCGACGCGCACGTCGCACGCCATCGCAAGCTCGCAGCCGCCCCCGTAGGCGAGGCCGTTGACGGCGGCGATCGTGGCGATGCCGTCCGAGCCCAACTCGCACAGGAGCGCATGGGCGGCGTGGATCAGCTGCTCGCCGGCAGCCTCGTCCATCGAGGTGAACGCCTTGATGTCGGCGCCTGCGCTGAACAGGAACGGGTTGGAGGAGGCGACCACGAGCGCGCGCACGCCGCTCTGCTTGGCGTGCTCCCACACCTTGCCGAGGTCCTCGATCACCTGCGGGGCGATCGAGTTCATCTGGCCGTTGGCAAGCCAGGCGATGGCGACGCCCTCGGGACACCTCGTGCCGGGGGCGCCGGTCTCGAGCTTGACCACCTCGCCGGGCTGCTCGGCGTCGTATTGCGGGTAGGCGTAGAAGCCCTGGCCGGTCTTCTGCCCCAGACGGCCCTGGGAGACCAGGCGGCGCAGGATCGCGGGCGGGGCGAAGCGCTCGCCGTGGCGCTCCTCAGCCTGCTCCAGGCGCTCCAGAACCGAGTCGAGCCCTTCGATGTCGGCCTTCATGAACGGCGGCAGCAGGCCGCGGCGCGGGTCCAGGCCGGCGCCCGCCATCATCCCGAAGTCGATGTCGCGGTGGGTGGCGACGCCCTCTTGGAGCACCAGACACGCCTCGACGAACGTCTTCAACGAGAGCAGCTCGACGATCTGGGGGCCGTCGGGCTCGTTATCGCCCTTCAGGTTGGACTCGCCCGCGGCGGTGTAGACGCCCTCTCCCCCGGTCTTCGCGCCGAGCTTGCGGTCGGCGACGAGCTTCGAGATGCCCTCGGGCACGTAGAAGCGCTCGGGGCCGTAGCAGTCGTGCATGTGCTCCGCCACGTGCAACACGGTGTCCAAACCGAGCAGGTTGACGAGGAAGTACGGCCCCATCGGGGTGACCTTCGCCCCGGCGAGCGCCTCGTCGATGGCCTTGATCGACAGTCCCTTCTCCTCCTGCTCGCGCCACACCTCCGACAGGCCCGCCATCAGGATGCGGTTCACGACGAAGCCGGGCACCTCCAGGCAGGTGATCGGCTGCTTGCGGATCGCCTGCGCGAAGGTCACAGCCGCCGTCACCGTCTCCGGGGAGGTCTCGTCGCTCTCGATCACCTCGATCAGGGGCATGAGCGAGGCGGGGTAGAAGTAGTGGAAGCCCACCACCTTCTCGGGGCGCAGCGTGGCTTCGCCGATCTCGGCGATGGACAGCGAAGAGGTGTTGGATGCGAGGATGGCGTGGCCGGGCGTTACCGCGTCGAGCTCGGCGAACACCGCCTGCTTGATGTCCATGCGCTCGGGCACCGCCTCGATCACGAAGTCGACGTCGCCGAATCCCTCGTAAGAGGTGGTGCCGTGGATGCGCCCGAGCACCTCGGCGATCTGCTCGGCGGCCTGCTCCTCGGTGATCTTGCCCTTGGCGGCCAGCCGTCCGATCTGGCCCTCGGTCACTTTGCGAGCCTCGTCCAGGCCCGCCTGTACCAGCTCCTCGCTGATGTCCTTCAACACGACCGGAATCCCTGCGACGGCGATCGTCTGGGCGATCTGCCCGCCCATCGTCCCTGCGCCGACGACAGCGGCCTTGAACACGAACATCTCTGCGACTCCTCTGGTGGGGTGAAAGGGGCGGCGGGAGCCTAACAGCGGCCAGCCGCCTGCCGCGGACGCATCGATGAGCGCTGATGCGTGTTGTCACGAGCAGGAGTGGGTAGCGCGTAGATCCAAGAGGCCAGAGGAGGCGGAGATGAATGGGTCGCAGTGCATTCACACGAGGGTCACACGACGTCTGGCGGGGCTCGCGGCAGGAGCATTGCTGACGACGTTCGCGGCAACCGCCACGGCAGCCGGAGCGGCGAGCGCGCCGTCTGTGTCGACGGGCGGGGCAACGCAGATCGAATACAGCTCGGCGACGCTGCACGGGACGGTGAACCCGAAAGGCAGCGAGACCTTCTACTACTTCCAGTACGGCCTCACGAAGGCGTACACGGCACAGACGTCGATCGTCGACGCCGGGGCGGGCGCGAAGGGGCTGCACGTCAGCATCGCGCTCTCGGGCTTGATCCCGCTCACCACCTACCACTACCGGCTGGTGGCGGTCAACGGGGTGGGCCGTAGCGCGGGGTCGGACAAATCGTTCGCCACCAGGCGCGTGCCATTGTCGCTTGCAATCTTCGCCTCGCCCAACCCGACGCCGTTCGGCGGCGCGGTGACGATTCAAGGCACGCTGTCAGGGACGGGCAACGGCGACCGCGAGGTTGTTCTGCAAGCCAACGCGTTCCCGTTCACCGCCGGGTTCGTCGACGTCGAAAACCCGGAGCTGACGAACGCCGAAGGCGGTTTCTCCTTCCACGTGCTCGGGTTGGCGGCGGCGACGCAGTACCGCGTCGTGACAACCACCCATAACGCGGTGATCAGCCCGGTGGTAACCGAGGCGGTGACCCCGCGTGTGAGCGCGCACAGCCTGCGCGTGCGCTTCCTGGCGCACGGCCGCCGACTCGTGCGCTTCTACGGCACGGTGGCGCCGGCGCTCGACGGAACGCACATCGCCGTCATGCGCCTCACCCACGGGCACAGCGTGTTCGTGGCGGGCGGCGCGTTGCGCCACCTGAGCGCCAAGGGCTCGCGCTTCGAACGCGTGCTCGCGGTGCACGGCGGGGTGTTCGCGGTGTTCGTGAAGCTGAGCAGCGGAGCGCTGAGTTCCGTCTACAGCGCCCCGCTGCTCGTCCACTAAACGGCAGCCGGCTCCTGCACCTGACGCGGGAGCAGCGTTTCGCGCGCGATGACCAGGCGCTGGATCTGCGAGGTGCCCTCGTAGAGCTGCATGATCTTGGCGTCGCGGAAGAGCTTCTCGACGGGGTACTCCTTGATGAAGCCGTAGCCGCCGTACACCTGAACGGCGTCGGTGGCAACCTTCATCGCAGTGTCGGCGGCGAAGCGCTTGGCGTGTGAGGAGACGAGCGTGTTGCGTTCGCCGTTGTCGAGCATCACCGCCGACTTCCAGGTGAGCAGGCGAGCGGCTTCGATCTCGGTTGCCATGTCGGCGATCATGAACTGGATCGCCTGGTGCATCGCGATCGGCACGCCGAACTGGACGCGTTCCTTGGAGTAGTCGGTGGCGAACTCGAACGCCGCGCGGGCGATGCCCGTAGCCATCGCCGCCACCCCTGGACGGGTGCGATCGAGCGTTGCCATCGCGAGCTTGAAGCCCTTGTTTTCCTCGCCGATCAGGTGGTTGGCGGGGATCTCGACGTCGTTGAAGGAGATCGTCGCGGTGTTCGAGGCACGCTGCCCGAGCTTGTCCTCCTTCTTGTCCACCACCACACCGGCGTCGCGGGGGACGACGAACGCGGAGATGCCGCGGTGGCCGGCTTCCTTGTCGGTCTTGGCGAACACCGTGTAGTAGTTGGCGTACCCGCCGTTGGTGATGAAGCACTTCGAGCCGTTGATGACGTACTTGTCGCCCTGCTTGACGGCGGTGGTGCGCATGCCCGACACATCCGAGCCGGCGTCGGGCTCGGTGAGGCAGAAGGAGGCGAGCAGCGGCGCCTCGGTGAGACGGCCCAGGTAGTCGCGCTTGATCTCATCGGAGGCGCCCAGCATCAGCGGGGCGGTGGCAAGGCCGTTGCATCCGAGCGAGGTTTGAATGCCCGAGCAGCCCCAGGAGAGCTCCTCCTCGATCAGACACCCGTCGAGGTAGCCGGCGCCGGGTCCGCCGTACTCCTCGGGGATGTGCGTGTTCATCAAGCCGACCTCCCACGCCTTCTTGATGATGTCTTCAGGCCAGGCGCCGTCCTTGTCGTACTCCCAGGCAACCGGGCGCATCTCTTTCTCGGCGAAGTCGTGCGCCATCTCGCGCAGGTTCTTCTGCTCGTCTGTGAGCGTGAATTCGACCATGTGTGGTGTTCTCCTAAGGCGACGTAGATCGTGAGCGAGAGGCACACATGCCGAGCGAGACGGCCGCCCCCGCAGCCAACAGCAATGTCGATTGACTAGTCAGTCAATCTTCTGGCCAAAGCGTAGCGGAGCGGGCGGGCGGAGCCAAATCCGCGGACTGCCGCGAGCCCCTCGGCAAGCTGGCGGCAGGTGAGCCACAATCATCGAGATGGTGTTCACGTTCGTGGTGGTTGGAGCCGTAGCGCTGTTCACGCTCGTCGGGGTCATCTCATGGTTGTCGGGCGGCAGCGTGTACGACAGCATCGGCGAGGGCGGCTTGACCGCGGGTGCCGGCCAGGGCGGCATGCCACCCGGCCCCGCCCCGGGCTCGGAAGCAGAGCGAATCGAGCGCGAGCAGGAGATCAGGCAGATGCTGCAAGCGCGCAGCGACCGGCTCGTGCGCGGCGGTGGAGAGCCGCTCGACATCGACGCCGAGCTGGCGCGCCTGAGCGAACCCGGCCAAGGCGCCGCCGACTGGCCGGAGCCGGACCGGGGGCCTGGAGAGCCCACTCCTGCGGGCAAGCACGACGCGGGCCTTGCCGAAGAGGTGCGTCAGCTCGTGGTGGCGCGCAACGAACGGCGCGTCCGACGCGGGGAGCAGCCGCTGGATGTGGACGCCGAGGTGCAGCGCACCCTGACAGAACTGGACCCGGACAACCGCTGAGCGCGCCGACGCGGCGCGGCGGTCAGCCGCCGAGCGAGGAGCCCGAGCCGCCCTGCTGGAGCGCGCCGAGCACTTCCTCCAGGGCGGGCAGCAGCTGCGAGAACGGCTTGGGGTGCGGCGGGGCGGCAATCGTCTGCGGCTGGTTCAGTTCCGCGAATTGCAGTTGCAGCTTCACTTCGGCTTCGCTCGCCCCGTTCAGGAACGCCTGCGTCTGAGTCGTGGAGCCCACCTTGGCGGTGAGTTCCAGGCGACGCAGCAGGTGGTCGCTCTTGCCGGTGTAGATGTCCACGTGCGCCGAATGGATCGCGTGGCCGAGTTCGGAGATTGCGCTCGGGGAGAGCGCACTGAGACCCGGCACGGAGGAGCCGATCGGTCCGGCGGATTGCGAGAGCTTGGATATGTCTTGAAGGAAGGCGTTCGTGTTCACGTCGGCGCTGACGTGGTAGGTCTCGGTGCCCGCGACGTTCGTCGTGCCCTCGTTGCTCGGGTTCGCGAGCCACTTGCGCGGTTCGATGCCCAGCGAGGAGAAAGTGGATCGAGAGGAGGCGTTTTTCGTCGCCTGGGCATACCCCTGTTCGATCGCCTTGTACGTGGCTTCGGGCGCTTCGAACCAGCTGCCCCCGAGTTCGACGAAGAGCTGCGATCCGGTCGCCGTGGCGCCCGCCTGGATCGGGTGGCCGCCGGCGTTCAGCGCGACCTTCAGCGAGAAGTGCGGCAGCTTGCTGGGGCCAGCGTTCTGAAACGGCCCGTTGAGGCTGAGCGTGAGCGCCTTGGAGGCGGACGCACCCGAGCCCGTGGGGGTGAACGACAGGGACAGGTCGATCTTCGCGCTTTCGATGGGCGTGTGCGAGGAGAACGTGTCGTTCACGAGCGACTCCCCGCTCGGCCCCGAGCTGCCGCACGCCGCTGCACCGAACGCGAGCGCGAGAGCGCTCAGCAGCGCAACTGCTGCGCGGAGGCTGGTGTTTGAGAGGCGTGCGTTCACGTCTGACCCTGGCGCCGCCCGAATGCGGCGGAACGTCACGAGCGTAGCATCTGGGGAGGATGCCGAAGGGCGTGGGGACACCGGTGGCAACACTTGCGCAAACGGGAGGCACGCGCGCGCACGCGCGCACACGCGTGCCTCCCCTTTTCCCATCTCTGCACATGCGTGCCCTCCACCGAGCCGCGCTCGCCCTTGCACTCGCAATCGCCACCTGCGCGACAACCGCCGCAAGCGCCCGTCCCGCATCCCACCCGCGCCCTCATCCGCAGCGGCGCACGATCGCGAGCGCGCTGGCGACGCTCCTGCGCAGCGGCGCGATCGATCGGGCCGCGTACAACGGCTACCGGGCCACATATGCAGGCGCCACCCGCTCCCTGCGCAAGCTGTCGGGCACGCGCCACAGCGAACTGGCGGCGGTGCTCGCCAACGTGGAAGCGATCGCACACGCCAACGAGCTGAACGCCTCGCGCCTGCCCGTGGCGTTCACGACGCTCGAGCGCAACTGGGAATGGTGGACCGCCAAGCCCCTGCTGGGCTCCGGCCAGCGCGTCGCCTTCCCGGGCAGCCGGCTGGTGTGGGAGCACTATGCAGGTCAGGGCATCGAGATCCAGTGGCTCGCCACGTTCGGCGAGGCCAACGGCTACTGGTTCGCGCACGAAACCGGTGCGCTGCAGCAGGTGCTCGACGAAGCGCTCGCGCTCGCCAGCCGCCGCGCCGGAGGGATTGCCTGGGAGTACATGTTCAGGTTCGACGGCGGCTCGCCACCGTGGACGAGCGGGCTCTCGCAGGGGACCGGCCTGCAGGCGCTCGCGCGCGCCTGGAGCGCAACCGGCCAAAACCGCTACTCGACCGCGGCTCAGCAGGCGCTCGGCATCTTTCAAACCGCTCCTCCCGAAGGAGTTCTCGCCGCGGCCGGCAGCCAACCCGCCACCTCGGGCGCCGGGTCGTGGTACCTGCAGTATTCATACGCCCCCTCCGAGCACGTCCTGAACGGCTTCATCCAGGCGCTCGTCGGCCTTTACGACTACACGCAAATCACGGGCGACCCGCGCGGGCAACAGCTGTTCGAAGCCGGCGACGAGCAAGCGCGGGCACAGGTGCCGAGCTTCGACACCGGTGCGTGGTCGAAGTACGACCAGAACAGCGAATCGGATCTCGGCTACCACGACCTGCTGACCGAATTCCTCGAACACCTCTGCGAACGCACACGCGAGGGCGAGCCGCTGAGTGACGGATCGAGCGTCACCGGAGGCTCCTCGACGGGTGGCCAACCCGGCCAGATCGCAGGCGATCAGATCTACTGCACGACAGCGAGCCGCTTCAAGGCGGATCTCAAGACGCCTCCTGCCGTGCGGCTGCTGAGCAGCTCTCTCCACGTCCGCGAACGCGCCGGCGTGCAGATGACGCTGTCGAAGGTGTCAACCGTCACGATGACGATCTCGCTCGGCGGCAGGACGGTGTGGAGCAACCGCGCAACCGTCGAAGCCGGCAAGCCGCGGCTGCTGTGGGTGACGCCATCAAAGCCCGGCGCCTATGGGGTGACGCTGCGCGCCCGCGACCTCGCCGGCAACGAAGCGACGGCGGGCGGCCAGATCGTCGTGAAGCCGCGTCCGCGACACTTACAATCCCATCGTGGCCGACACTGAACAGCACACCTGGGTGCTCACCGCCTCGCCTGAAAATCACGCCGCAACGCGCGAGCACGGCTTCTCGGTGATAGGCATCAAGGAGCGCAACCGCACGCGCGCCCTGCAGATCGAGCCGGGAGACCGGATCGTCCTCTACCTGACGAAGGTGATGGCGTTCGCCGGCAGCATCCTGGTGACGGGCGAGATGTACGAAGACCGCGCGAAGATCTGGCCGGGCAAGCCGGGCAAAGCAGACGCTTATCCCTGGCGCTTTGCCACCAAGCCCGAGATCGTGCTCGATGACGACCAGTGGGTGGCTGCCGAGACGCTGCGCACCGAGATGGAGCACATCCGCAAGTGGCCCGCGGAGCACTGGAAGCTCGCTTTCCAGGGTCAGCTGCGCACGATCTCCGAGGCGGACACCGGGCTGTTGCTCGACCGCATGGGGGCGGCTGCCGCGGCCCGCGCATGATGCGACTCGCCCGCGCGTGGGGCGCCCTGGACCTGGAGCAGCGGCTGGCGGCGACAGCAGCGCTGGCGCTGCTGGTGACGATGTTCCTGCCGTGGTATGAGCTTCAAAGCCTCGACCGCAAGAGCGGGGTGATCCACTCCCACTCGATCAACGCCTTCGGGGATGTGTCATTCGTGGAGGCCGCCATCTTCCTGGTGTCGTTCGGCGTGCTCGGCATGCTGTTCGCGCGCGGCGAGCGCCGTCAGTTCCACATGCCCGGCAGCGACGGCACGATCGTCATGGCTGCCGGCTGTTGGGCTGCCCTGCTGATCTTTTATCGCGTCTTCTCCCGCCCGGACGGCAACGGCTACCCCGTGGGCATCCAGTGGGGCTTCTTCCTCGCTTTCATCGCGGCGGGCGGCTTGGCTTACACGGGCTGGCGGATGCGGGCGACAGCCGCTCCCGAGCCGCCGCTCGTGCGTCCGCGCCGTCGCCCGGACAGGGGCGAGCGTCCATTCGCCGGTCGGTCCTCGCACGCCGAGGAGGACGCCACCTTCGTGGTGCCGTCCTCACCCGGCCCCGCCCGCTCCCGCCCGGTGGCGGCACGCCCGCCCGAGAGCGCACCGGTGACTGCGCGTCCGTCCCAGAGCGGGCACGCCCCGCCGCGCGCGGCAAAGCGGCCTCGCTATCCGCCTGCACCGTCCGACCAGCTCTCGTTCGACGACACCGAAGCTCACGACGCCTGACGGAGGCGGCCTATGATGGCCGCACGATGAGCTCGCAGGCGCCCACCTCCCAAGCGCAGCTCGCGGAGGGCTTGCGCTCCGTCGGATACCTGCCGAGCGAGTCCACCGCGCTGGTCGCCTATCTGGCTGCCCGCCTGGGCAAGCCCGTGCTCGTCGAGGGTCCGGCGGGGGTGGGCAAGACCGAGCTCGCCAAGGCGCTCGCCCGCTACCTTGGGCGCGAGCTGATCCGCCTGCAGTGCTACGAGGGCTTGGACGAGGCGAAGGCGCTGTATGAGTGGAACTACCGCAAGCAGCTGCTGCGCATCCAAGCCGAGCCCTCCTCACAGGCGGGCTGGGATGCCGTGCAGCAGGACATCTTCAGCGAGGAGTTCCTGCTCGAGCGTCCGCTGATGCAGGCGATCGCCTCCGAGCAGCCGGTGGTGCTGCTGATCGACGAGATCGACAAGACAGACCAGGAGTTCGAGGCGATGCTGCTCGAGGTGCTCTCCGACTTCCAGATCTCGATCCCCGAGCTGGGCCGCGTGGAGAGCAGGACGCATCCGGTTGTGCTGCTCACGTCGAACAACTCGCGCGAGCTCACCGAGGCGCTCAAGCGCCGCTGTCTTTACCTCTGGCTCGACTATCCGGCCCTGGAGCACGAGCTTGCCATCGTGCGTCTGCACGCTCCCGAGCTGCCGGACACCGTCGCGCACCGACTTGTGGAGGTGGTGGGCATGGTGCGCTCGCTCGACCTCAAGAAGCCGCCGTCTATCGCCGAGTCGATCGACTGGGCGCGTGCGCTGCTGCTGCTCGGCGCCACCGACATCGACGCAGAGGTGTTCAACGAGACGATGTCGGTGATCGTCAAGCACCGCACCGACATGGACATAGTGGCCGAGCGCGTCGGAGTGAAGCTGGCGGATGCCCAGCCCGCCTGAGGGCATCGCGGCAAGGCTGCTCGAGCTGGGGGAACAGCTGCGCGCGGAGGGAGTCGCGGTGGGCACCTCGGAGCTGCTCGACGCGTTCGCCGTGCTGCGCGAGATCCCGTGGACCGCAGAAGTCGACTTCCGCGAGGCGATCGGAGCGACGCTCGCCAAGAGCCAGGAGGACAGGCGCGTGTTCGAGCTGGTGTTCGACCGCTTCTTCTTCCGCGCCGTCGAGCTGGAGGCCGTCAGGACCGGCGCGACCGAGCCGGGGGCCTCCAAGGCGTTCGGCCAGCTCGGAGAGGAGAGCCTGGAGACGCTGCGCCGCGAGATCGCCCAAGCGCTCAGCGACGCCCAGCGCAGCGGCGCCGACGGCCCACTTCGCGATCTCGCGCGCATGGCGATCGCCGCGTTCGGGCAAGCTCAGCGCGGCTCGGGGGTTATCGGCGTGGATGTGCAGCGCATCCGCCGGGCGCTCGGGCTGCGCTCCGAGCCTCAACCGCAACTGCCAGCCGATGACCCGCGCCGGCAGGGCGTGCCGCGCGAGATGCTGCGCCGCTTCGAGGCGCTCATGCGCCGCGAGCTGGAGCGCTCGCAGATCCAGCGCACCGAAAGACTGCCGCCCTCGCGCCCGCTCAGCGAGATGGACCGCGCGCTGCCGTCGAGCCCCTCCTCGGACCTGGCGGCGGTCCACCGCATCGTCGCCCAGCTGCGCCGGCGCCTGGCCACTCACGGGACGCAGACGCGCTCCGGCAGGCGCCACGCCCACATCGACGTACGCCGCACGATGCGCGCATCGCTGCAAACCGGCGGCGTGCCGGTGCAACTGCGCTATCGCCCTCGGCGCCCGCGCCGGCCCGAGATATACGTGCTGTGCGATGTCTCCACGAGCGTCACCTCGGCGTCTGTGTTCTTCCTGTCGGTGCTCCACGCGCTGCACGACTCGTTTCGCAAGATGCGCTCGTTCGTGTTCGTCGAGCGCATATCCGAGGTCACCGACGTGTTCGAGCGCGAGCGCGACTTCAGGCGCATCTCCGAGCGCATCTCCAGCGACGCCGGTGTGGCGGACATCTCCGGCTACACCGACTATGGTCGCGTCTGGAGCGAGCTGCTCGAGCTGATCGAAGACGATCTGCACCCGCGCGCGACGGTGATCGTGCTCGGCGACGCCCGCACGAACGGGCGCGACCCACGCTCGGACGCCTTCGCCCAGCTCGCCATGCGCGCCGGGCGCACGTTCTGGCTCAATCCCGAGCCCCGCCTGTATTGGAACTACGGCGACTCGGTGATCGCCGCCTACGAGCAGTTCTGCACGGCGTTCGAGTGCTGGACGGTTGGACAGCTCGAGGACTTCGTCAAGGCGCTCACCAGACCCCAGCTGGGTAGCATTCGCTGAGGAAGAGAACCAGGGGAGCTGGCGGGCAGGCCGGCTGAGATGGCGCACGACACTCGAACCCCAGCGCCGACCCTTTGAACCTGTGGGGTAATGCCCGCGGAGGGAGCGAAGTGCCAACCGAGATCAATCAAGCGCAGCGCGGTGCGACACCCATCTCCCGCGCGCGCGTCGACGGGCATGGTGGCGTGCCGGTGGGCGATGGCGGATGGTCGCGCGAAGGAGTGCGCCTGGAAGACGTCAGCCATTGCTACCGCGACGCTCGCGGGACACCGGTGCAAGCGCTGGCGCACGTCTCACTCACCGCTGCTCGCGGAGAGGTGCTGGCGGTGGTCGGCCCGAGCGGGTGTGGCAAGACGACGCTGCTCGAGCTGATGTGCGAGCTGCAAGCCCCTTCCAGCGGCGCGCTCGAATGCGAGCCGGCGGTGCTCATGCCCCAGCGCGACCTGCTGCTGCCGTGGCTCACGGCGCTCGACAACGCCGGGCTGGCATTGCGCATCGCCGGCGCCACCCGCGCGCGGGCGCGCGCTCAGGCGAGCGCACTGTTCGCCCAGCTCGGCTTGCACGGCTTCGAGCGTGCCCGCCCTCACGAGCTCTCGGGCGGGATGCGCCAGCGCGTGGCGTTCCTGCGCACACTGCTCTCCGGCAAGCCGCTGCTCTGCCTGGACGAGCCGTTCGGAGCGCTCGACGCGATCACGCGCGCCGAGATGCAGGAGTGGTTGGCAAGCGCGCTGGAGCGCGAGCCGCGCACCGTGGTGCTCGTGACTCACGACGTCGAGGAGGCGGTGGTTCTCGCGGACCGCGTCGCCGTGCTCTCACCACGGCCGGGACGGGTGCTCGCCGAGCTGGCTGTGGAGCTGCCTCGCCCGCGCACGCGCACGGATGCCGCGGTGATGGGCTTGCGCGAGCAAGCGCTGCGCCTGCTCGGATCGGGCTTCGAGGTGCACCGGTGAGACGCATGAGCAGACGCCTGCTGCCCCCGCTCGCACTGGCGCTGCTTGTGGCGGGCATCTGGGAGCTGTATGTGGATCTCGGCGGCGTCGACACCTTCCTGCTGCCCGCACCGCACGAAATCGCAACAGCCTTGTGGGACAACGCGGGAGCGATGTGGCAGAACTTCCTGATCACCGCGCGTGAGGTGGTGCTGGGCCTCGGGCTCGCGCTGCTCGGAGGCTTCGCGCTCGCGATCGCGATCCACCTGTCGCCTCTGTGGCGCCGCGCCGTGTATCCGTGGACAGTCGGCTCACAGGCGATGCCGTTCGTCCTGCTCGCTCCGCTGCTCGTCTTCTGGTGGGGCTTCGGGATCCTGCCCAAGCTGGTTGTGATCGCGCTCGTGTGCTTCTTCCCAGTGCTCGTCACGACGGTTGACGCGCTCGCCTCCGTGGATCCCGACGAGATGAAGCTGCTGCGCACGCTCGGGGCCTCGCGCCGCCAGACGCTGCGCTTCGTCGAGCTGCCCGCCGCCCTGCCAGCCGCGCTGAGCGGGGCGCGGATAGCGCTCGCCGTGGGCGTGATCGGGGCGTACATCGCCGAGACCTCCACCCCCACGATTGGACCCTACTCGGGCCTGGGCCGCGAAGTCATCTCGGGAATCAACGCCTTTCAGAGTCCCCGATCGTGGGCTGCCATGGTGGTGCTGTTCGCCTTCTCGATCGCCTGCTTCTACAGCCTCGCCCTGATCGAGCGCCGCCTGGCGCCGTGGGCACACCAATGAACCAAAGGAGAGAAACCCCTTGAGACACCGATCGATCGCCATCCGCCTGCTCGCCCTATGCGGCGCGCTGACGTGTGTCGCAGCGCTTGCGGCGTGCGGCTCCAAGCAGGACACCCTGTCGGCGTCCAGCGCCAAGCGCTTCGACGTGATGCTCGACTGGTTTCCGAACGCCGACCACGCGGCGCTGTACGAGGCGATCGACCACGGCGACTTCCGCGCAGCCGGCTTGGATGTGCACCCCGTGCAGCCCTCCGAAACGGCTGAACCGCTCAAGCTGCTCGCCGAGGGCAAGGTGGACATGGCGATCTCCTACGAGCCCCAGCTGCTGCTCGCGCGCGCCGAAGGGCTGAAGGTGGTGTCGGTGGGAGCGCTCGTCCAGCGCCCGCTCACCTCGATCATCGCCCTGCGGGGACAGCATGTGGCAAGCGTGGCCGACCTGAAGGGCAAGCGCGTGGGCACAGCGGGGATCGCCTATCAGGCGGCATACCTGCGCACCGCCCTGCAGAGCGCCGGCGTGGACCCCAGCTCGGTCAAGGAAGTCAACGTCGGGTTCAACCTCGTGCCGGCGATGCTCTCGCACAAGGTGGACGCCACGCTCGGCGGCTTCTGGAACTACGAGGCGATCCAGCTGCAACAGATGCACAAGCAGCCACTCGTCATACCGGTTGACAAGGCAGGCGTGCCCACCTACGACGAGCTGGTGCTGGCGGTGCGCGCGGACGAGGCGCACACGCGCGGAGCGGAACTGCGCTCGTTCCTGCAGGCGCTTTGGCGCGGCGAGCGCCGTGCGCAAGCCAACCCCGCCGAAGCAGCCGAAGAGATCGTCAAAGCCAACCCGGACGCCGAACGCAAGCTGCAGGTGAACGCGATCGAGCGCACGCTGCCCGCAACAGTCCCAAGCGACGGCTCAAAGCCCTACGGCTGGCAGGACCCGACCGCATGGGAGCGCTTCGGCGAATGGATGTTCGCCCACCATCTGCTGCGCTCCAACCCGAATCTTGGCGGCTTGCCGCCTTTTACGAACGAGTTCCTGCCAGGTCAGGGGATCTAGACCCGATCCGTATCGGCCCGCGTCAACACCCGTACTTTCCCGCATGAGGGGGGCATCCGGAATCGGTACCGTCACGCAGGTATACCCATGACGACTGCGTAGAGCGGGGGCGGGAGGCCAAAGTGGCGACGACGGACGAGACGGCTCACACCGACACCACCGAGACCGAGACGATCAGGATCGTTCTGGCGGACGACCACGCGGTGGTGCGCAGCGGCTTGCGACTGCTGCTCGACGGCGAGTCCGACTTCGAGGTGGTTGCCGAGGCGGGCGATCTGGAAAGCGCGGAGCGCTACGTGCGCGGCCACCATCCGGCGGTGCTCGTGCTCGACCTCAACATGCCTGGAGGGTCGAGCCTGGAGGCGATACCGCGCATCCGCGAGCGCAGCCCCGAGACTCAAATCGTCGTATTGACGATGCAGCAGGAGCCGGCGTTCGCCCGCCACGCGTTGAGCGCCGGCGCCATCGGGTATGTGCTCAAGGAGGCAGCCGACGACGAGCTGGTGGAAGCGGTGCGCAAAGCATCGCGCGGGGAGAGCTACCTGAACCCACGTCTCGGAGCGCGCCTTGCAGCCGAGCCGCCGCCCGGCCCGCCCGACGATCTCTCCGAGCGCGAGGTTGACGTGCTGCGCCTGATCGCACTCGGCCACACCAACGCGGAGATCGCCGAGCGGCTGTATCTGTCGGTGCGCACGGTGGAGACGCACCGAGCGCACATCCAGCAGAAGCTCAACCTCTCCTCACGCGCCGAGCTCGTTCGATATGCGCTCCAGCGCGGCCTCGTCAGCGCTTCGCAGGACTGACCCGCCGCACCCCACGCCAGGGCGCCGCTCGGCGTCGCGGTCGCATGATGATTGACTGAGCGCCATGCGCGCCATCGTCTTCGACCGCCCGGGCGATGCCCTGCGAATCGAGCAGCGCCCCACCCCCACCCCCGCTCCGGGCCAGGTGCTGATCCGGGTTCACGCGTGCGGTGTGTGCCGCACCGACCTGCACCTGCTCGACGGGGAGATCGACCTTCCAAACCCGCCACGCGTGCTCGGCCACCAGATCGTCGGGACGGTCCAGGGCAGCGAAGAGCGCGTCGGCGTGCCGTGGCTCGGATGGACGTGCGGACAGTGCTCGATGTGCCGTTCGGGCCGCGAGAACCTCTGCCCGCACGCTCGTTTCACCGGATGCGACATCGACGGCGGGATGGCGGACTACACGGTGGCGGATGCGCGCTACTGCTTTCCCATCCCGGACAGCTATCCCGACGAGCAGGCCGCTCCGCTGCTGTGCGCCGGCTTGATCGGCTATCGCGCGCTGCGCATGTGCGGCGATGCGCGGCGGCTTGGCGTGTACGGCTTCGGCGCCTCAGCCCACGTGATCGCCCAGGTGGCGGTGTGGGAAGGGCGAGAAGTGCTGGCGTTCACGCGCAAGGGCGATGAAGCCGCCCAGCGGCTGGCACGAGAGCTGGGTTGCGCATGGGCTGGCGCCTCCGAGGCGGCCCCGCCGGAGCCGCTCGACGCCGCCATCGTGTTCGCTCCGGTCGGAGCGCTCGTACCGGTGGCGCTGCGGGCGGTGGCGCCCGGCGGGAGCGTGGTGTGCGCGGGCATCCACATGAGCGACATACCCTCCTTCCCCTACAACCACCTGTGGCGTGAGCGGGTGCTGCGCTCGGTCGCCAACCTGACGCGCCGCGACGGCGAGGAGTTCTTGGCGTTGGCTCCCCGCGTGCCCGTGCGCACGCACACGACCGCCTATCCCTTGGAGCACGCCCACACGGCGCTCGAGGACCTGCGAGGCGGACGCTTCACGGGCGCAGCCGTGCTCGTCACAACGTAGGGCAGCGTTCCGTTGTGGGAAACCCGCGATCAGACGGGGGGTGCACGCGGATGACCGCCGTCGCCCCGAAAGCGACGATGCGTGCGAACGCTGAGACAGGGAGTCAGCTTGCATACAGTCGACACACCGATTCGCTCGCATCCGCTGGTGCTGCACAGCACGGCGGAGCGCGGGGAGAGCCAGTCACAGAACAGCACCCCCGATGAGCCGGTCGCCCACCCGCTCGATGGGGAGGCGCTCGAGCGCGAGCAGATACTCGACCGCCTCAGCAGCCTTCGGCGAGTGCTGCCCGCGCTCGCCCAGGAGATGGCGGCGGCACGACGCCAGGCGGCACGGCTGCGCTCGGACAATCGCCGCCTCAGCGAGCAGGTGCGCCAACTCCGAGAGGCGCTCGAAGCGCACCAGGGCAAGCGCTCATGAGGATGACCACGACTTCACCAAGCTGCCCCGGACGCGCCGTCGCGGTCTCAGCATCGCTCCCTGACCCGAGGGCGGTGAAGACGGCGCACGAACGCCGGGACAGGGCGACGCCCAGAGCTCCCTACCTGGGCGCCTGAGGAGACGGTTGCGGGGGGGGGGCCCCCCGGGGGGCCCGCCCGGGCGCCGCCCGGCCGGCCCCACCCGGCCACCCCCGCCCCCCCC
>JBQCGU010000056.1:0-12563 GCA_051955355.1 Solirubrobacteraceae bacterium
GTAGACGAGCTGATCGCACGTCGACGCCACCCGCGGGCGCAATCCCTGGCCCTCGCTGCCCAGCACGAGCACCACACCGCCGCTGTAGTCGGGAGCGGTGTACAGCTCCGCCGGAGCAGGGCGTCGTCGATCCGAGCCCCCCGAGCGCTCATCGGCGTGGGACTCCTCGGGCATGCTCGCGCCATAGGACCAGCACCCAGTTTCGCGCGCCTGGATCAGGAAGTCGGCGACGTTGCGCACGCGGGCAACCGGCAGGTGCTCGACTGCGCCCGCCGACGCCTTGCAGGCGGCTGGAGTGATCTCGGCGCTGCGACGCTCGGCTATCACGACGCCGGTTGCGCCGGCGCACTCGGCTGTGCGGCAGATCGATCCGAGGTTCTGCGGGTCTTGGATTTGATCGAGCACGACGATGAGCGGGTCGGTTTGACCGAGCAGCTCACGCCCACCCACATACGGATAGGGTCCGGCGTCGGCGCAGACGCCCTGGTGAGCGGCGGAGCCGCAGCGCCGCTCGATGTCCTCAGCGGCACACACCCGCACCTGGCTGCCCTTCAACCACGGCTCGCGGGAGGCGGCGGCTGTAGCCCAGATTTCGCGCACGGCGTGCGCACGCCGTCCGCGCAACGCCTCTCGCACGGGATTGCGCCCGTAGACGATCACGCGCCGCTCGGCGCCGACACCGGGACCAGCTCAGGCCCGTCGGGACCGTCGCGGATGTCCCAGTTGCGGCTTCTGATCTCCTCACGCAGACGATCGGCGAGCTCGAAGTCGCGCGCCTTGCGGGCAGCCTCCCGACGCTCGAGCAGCTCGACCGCCTCGGGGTCGATGCCGGCGACGTCGGCGCCTGCGTGGATTGGCCGCATGTCGCCCAAGCCGAGCACGTCGAGCATCTCGCGCAGGTCGCGATCGCCGGCGGGCAGCTCGCGGCGGTTGGCGTCGCGCACCCACTCGAACAGCGAGGCGAGCGCCTTGGGGGTGTTGAAGTCATCGGCGAGCGCGTCGAAGAAGGCATCCTTGTGATGGCTCATCTCAGGCGGGCTGTCCTGACCCTGCGCCAGCCGCCGCAGCGCCTCGCGGACTCGATACACGCGCCGCTCGGCGTCGTGGAGCTCTGAGGGAGAGAAGGCGAGCGGTTGGCGGTAGTGCCCGCCGATCAGGTACATGACGACCACGTGCGCCGCATGGGGACCGCTCTCGTCGGGAACGTCGAGCACCTCGTGCAGGAGCGCGATGTTGCCCACCGACTTCGCCATCTTCTCGCCCGTCATCTGCACCATGCCGTTGTGCATCCAGATGCCCGCGAGCTCCGCACCCCGCGCAGCACGCGTCTGGGATGCCTCGTTCTCGTGGTGAGGGAACACCAGATCGGCGCCGCCTCCGTGGATGTCGAAGCCTACGCCCAGCAGGCTCTCCGCCATCGCCGAGCACTCGATGTGCCAACCGGGCCGTCCGTCGCCCCACGGCGAAGGCCACCAGGTGTCCTCGTCGGGCTTGCGCGCCTTCCACAACGCGAAGTCAAGCGGGTCGTGCTTGCGGTCTGACCCCTCGACTCCCTCGCCCTGGTCCATGTCGTCCAGGCGCCGGTGCGAGAGCGATCCGTACTCGGGATCGGAGCGCACCCGGAAGAAGACGTCTCCCCCGCTCTCGTACGCATGATCGGAGTCGACGAGCGCCTGTATGTAGGCGACGATCGCGTCCATCGTCTCGGAGGCAAGCGGCTCGTGGTCGGGGCGTCCGAGGCCAAGCGCGTCGGTGTCTGAGATGTAGTTGCGAGTCATCTCAGCCGCCAGCTCGGCGCTGTCGGCGCCACCCCGCGCGCGCGCGGCGTCGTAGATCTTGTCGTTCACGTCGGTGACGTTCACGACGAGCTTCACCTCATAGCCCTCGCGGACGAGAAAGCGCTTGAGCAGGCTGAAGACGACGAACGGTCGCGCGTTGCCGATATGGATCCGGCTGTACACGGTTGGCCCGCACGCATAGATGCCCACGCGCCCGGGATCGCGCGGGGTCAGCTCGAGCAGCTTGCCGGTGCGGCTGTCGTGCAGTCGAATCGCTCGCATCGCCGGCCAACCCTAGCGTTGCAGGGTGGCGATCGCGAGCGCCGCGACTCCCTCGCCGCGACCCACGAAGCCCAGTCCCTCACCGGTGGTGGCCTTCAAGTTGACCCGCTCGGGCGTCAGCCCGAGCGCATCCGCGAGGCGGCTGCGAATCGCCTCACGATGCGGACCGAGCTTGGGACGCTCCATGATGACGGTGCCGTCTACGTGCACGACGCGATAGCCCCCGCCGGTGAGCCGCTGCAGGACGGCGTCGAGCAGCACGATCGAGTCGGCGTCGCGATAGCGCTCGTCGGTGTCGGGGAAGTGCTCGCCTATGTCTCCCATACCGGCAGCCCCGAGCAGTGCGTCGATGATGGCGTGCGTCAGCACGTCGGCGTCCGAATGCCCCGCCAGCCCGCGGTCGTGCTCGATCTCGACGCCGCCCAGAATCAAGCGCCGGCCCTCGGCCAGGCGGTGGGAGTCGTAACCGATTCCGGTTGTGACGCTCACGCCGCTCCCACGGGGATCGGATGCACACGACGCTCGCGGCGCTCGAACACGCACAGCTCCGACACGCCGACCTCGGCGAGCAGCTCGAGCGCCTGGTCGTAATCGGCGCCCACGTCCTGCGGACGATGGGCGTCGCTGGAGAGCGCAAATACGGCTTTCGCTTCGATGCACATCTCCAGAAACGCCGCAGCCGGGTAGATCTCCCGAACGCGCTTGCGCAATCCGGCTGTCGACACCTCCACGGCGACACCCGACTCGGCGATCGCTTCGACGGCGGGCTCGTAATAGCGGCGAAGGTCGCCGTCGGGGCGCGGTCGGTCGGACCCCCACACCTTTACGAGGTCGGGGTGCGCGAGGATGTCGAACAGTCCGCTGTGCGCCGCCTGCGCGAGCGCCTGGAAGTATCGCGTCCAGATCTGCTCGGGGCTCGAAGATCCGTCCCAGATCGTGTACTCGTGCATGTCGAGCGCACGCTCCGCCAGGAAGTGCACGGATCCGACGACATAGTCGAAGTCGCGTGCCTGCAGCAGGTTGGCCATACGGTCTTCGGCGCCCGGGATGAAATCGGCCTCGATCCCCAGCCGCAGATCGGTGTCCTCGCGCACAAAGCGGCAATAGTCGTCGATGTCGTCGATGGCGAATTCCCGCCAGAGCGGGTGCGTCCACACGTCCAGGGCCTGCTCGAAGCGGTAGACGTGCTCGGAGACGCCCAGCTCCTCGATGCCCCGCTCGCCTGCCGCCTGCCTATAGCGCTCGACGTTTGCCCCGGTGAAGTACTCGGCTGCCGTAGCGTCAAGCTCGTCGGGACGGAGATGCAGGTGATAGTCGGTGAGCACGGCGGCGATTCAATCAGACCCGACGTCACGACTGGAAGTCTGCGAGCAGCAGTCCGGCGAGCGCCAGATCGGTGCGCGTGGTGACCTTCAGGTTTTCGCTGCCGCTCTCGACGATCGCCACGCGTCCGCCCGCGCGCTCCACCAGCCAGGCGTCGTCTGTGGCGTGTGCGAGCAGCTCCTCGGAGACGTTCAGCGCCCGCTCGAGCGCCGCTCGCCGAAACACCTGAGGCGTCTGCACGGCCCACAGGCCGGTGCGATCGAGCGTCTTGCTGACGATCGGCGGATGCCCCTCGGCCAGCTTGACGGTGTCGACGATCGGGGCGGCGGCGATCGCCGCATCGACGCTCGGTTCCAGCGCTGCTCGCAGGGTGCGCTCGAGGAGCTCGACCGTCACCAATGGACGGGCTGCGTCGTGGACGAGCACCGGATCGCCCGAATCGGCGATTGCAAGCGCTCTGCGCACAGAAGCAGAGCGCACGGCGCCGCCTTCCACGCATACCGCCCGCGAAGGCAGCCTCACCGTATCCGGCGGGGCGGAGACGCCTTCCGGCAGAGCCAGCACGATGCGCTCGATCGCCCTGCTGGCAGCAAGGACGTCGAGGCTCCATTGCAACAGCGGGCGTCCGGCAAGCTCCACGAATGCCTTGGGAGCCGCCGCGCCCAGGCGCTCGCCGCGCCCGGCGGCGAGCAGCAGCGCTACGGCAGCCACCGATGCTCCCCTGGATATGGACTGTCGCGCACGCGTCTGGCGGTCACAAAGTTCACGGCCGCGTGCGCGAAAGCGGTTGTGTGGAGGCTATGCCGCGACCTTGCGCGAGGGCGAGTTGGCGAGCAGCTCGTCGAGATAGCCCTCGGCCTCGTCCTCGTCCTTGTCGAGCGCGTACATCAGCTCGGAGGCAAGGATCTTCTTGGCGCGCGTGAACATCTGCTTCTCACCGGTCGAAAGGCCCTTCTCGCTCTCTCGCAATGCGAGGTTGCGGACAACCTCCGCCAGCTCGTAGATGTCGCCGGTCTTGATCTTCTCGCGGTTGTGCTTGAAGCGCCGGTTCCAGTTCTTGGGCATCTCCGAGACTTCGTCTTGGAGAACGTCGAGAACCTTCTTGACCGTTTCCTCGTCGATCACACGACGCAGCCCGGCCAGCGCTGCGTTCTCCGTCGGCACCTTCACCGTCATGTCGTTGTGGAGGATCTTGATGGTGAGGTACTCACGAGTGGTGCCGAGCACCTCCATGTCTTCCTTGCTCATGACCTTGCCGGCGCCGTGGTGGGGGTATACGACATGGTCGCCGAGCTCGAACTCGATGTTCTCGATCTCACGGACTTCGTCGAGGTCCTCGATCAGGTCTGTGGTTGCGTCGTCGATTGTTTGTGCCGGAATGGTGTCCTCCTTTTTCTGAAAGCCAGGGTGAGCCGGCTTTACGTCAAGTCTGCAAGTAACGATCCACGAGGTTGATCTCCTGCAAGCGGCGCAGGCCCTCGCGGATGTCCTTGGCACGGATCTCCCCCACCCCCTCGACCGCCTCGAGCTCCGAGTCGGTCGCTGCAAGCAGTTCGTCCAGCCCCCCGAACTCGGCCACGATCTGCGCCACCACGAGCTTCGGCAGGCGCGGGATGCGTCCGAGAATTCGATAGCCGCGCGGCGCGACCGGAAAGTCGAGCGTGTTGAGCTTGCGGTCGTAGCCGAGCAGCTCAGCCAGGCGGCCGAAGTCGAGCAGGTCCTGATGGGCGAGACGGCCCACCTGGTCGAGCGCCGAGGCGAACGCCTCGTCGGAGTAGTCGGCGAGGTAGTCCTGCACGAGCGCCGCCTTCTCGGCGGCGGTGCCGATCATCGTCTCCTCGAGCTGCATCTCGATCAGGCGCCCCTCGCTGCCGAGCTCGACGATGTGGCGCTCGATCTCGACCGCCATGCGCGTGACCAGCTCAGCGCGCTGGAGCATCGTGAGCACGTCGTGCAGCGTCACGCCGCTCTCGAACTCGAGCGCGGTCAGGCGCGTGGAGACCTGATCCAGGCGCGTGCGGTACTTCTCGAGCGTGGCGAGCGCCTGGTTTGCCTTGGCGAGCACGACGGTGATGTCTTCGAGGATGTACTTGACGCCGTCCACGTACAGCGACACCACCTGGCGGCGCTCGGAGATGGCGATCACCAGAGCGTTGGTTTGCTTGGACACGCGCTCGGCGGTGCGGTGGCGAGTGCCGGTCTCGAGCGAGAGGATCGTCGGGTCGGGCATCAGCTGGACGTTTGCCATCGCGATCTTGGTGGCGTTGGAGCTGATGATGATCGCACCGTCCATCTTGGCCACCTGGTAGAGCAGCGCGGGCGTGTAGTCGATGTCGAGCTTGATCCCGCCCGAGAACAGGAAGCTGAGCTCTTCGGGCTCCCCGAGCACGATCAACCCGCCGGTGTGGGCGTGCAGGATGTTCTCGATGCCCTCCCGCAGCGCGGTGCCCGGAGCTACCATCTCCAGTGCCCTCACCAGAGCCGGCTCTGGCCGTGCGTCGGTGTCGAAGTCTTCACCCGATCGTGAGGCCACGACAACTGATTCTACGGCATTTGCCATTTATTAAGCCGCTCCTAAGGAGTGGCTCAGGCGGCGGCGCGCGCCGGACGCCGGGCGCTCGTCGGCAACGCCGCAGCAAGCGCCTCGCGCAGCGTGGAAACCTGGGTGGCGCCCTCGCCGCTTCCCGACGGCGCGAGCACCTCGCCGAGCCCGTGTCGGCGCGCCTCGGCGAGCCGCCGCTCCGGATGGCCGACCCAGCGCAACTCTCCGGTCAGGCCCAGCTCGCCAAAGCAGGCGCACGGGCTGCCGCGCAGCGAGACGCCGCGTGCTGCCGAGGCGACGGCGAGCGCGATCGCCAGGTCGACCCCGGGCTCATCCACGCGCACTCCGCCGACGACGTTGACGAACACGTCGGCGGCGCCGGTCCCGACCCCGCCGTGACGCGCCAGGATCGCGAGCACGAGCGCCAGGCGGTTGCGGTCCAGGCCGGACACCACCCGGCGCGGCTGTTCGAGCTCCGAGGGCGACACGAGCGCCTGCACCTCGACGAGCAGCGGACGCGAGCCCTCCATCGCCGCGAGCACCACGCTGCCCGGGGCGCGCGTAGCCTCCGCGACAAAGCGGGCAGATGCGTCCAGCACCTCCACGAGCCCGCCTTGGCGCATCTCGAACAGTCCCGCCTCGTTGGTGGAGCCGAAGCGGTTCTTGAGCGCACGCAGCTCGCGGTAGGGGCGCTCTCGCTCGCCCTCGAACTGCAGCACGCAGTCCACGAGGTGCTCGAGCACGCGCGGCCCCGCCAAGGCGCCCTCCTTGGTGACGTGGCCGACGAGGATCACGGCGATCTGACGTGCCTTTGCCACCTCCATGATCTGCGCCGCCACCTCGCGCACCTGACCGACCGAGCCCGGCGCGCCGGACAGCTCGGCGCAGCGCAGCGTTTGCACCGAGTCGATCACGCACACAGCGGGGCGGTGCGAAGCGAGCGTGTCGAGCACCGTCTCGAGAGCCGTCTCGGCAAGGACGGGCACGCTCAGCGCCCCCTCGGGCAGTCGCTCGGCGCGCAGGCGCACCTGCTCGGGGGACTCCTCGCCGGAGACGTAGAGCGTGCGCTGTCCGGCTGCAGCCAGATTGCCGAGCACCATGTTGGTGAGCGTCGACTTGCCGATCCCGGGGGAGCCGCCGAGCAGGATCAACGAGCCCGGGACGATCCCACCGCCGAGCACGCGGTCGAGCTCACCCAGACCGGTGGCCAGGCGAGCGGTTGGCGCCTGCTGGACGTCGCGCAGCGGTGTGGGCTCAGCAGCGCCGCCCTTCGCCGACGCCGCCCGGTTGCGCGCGCCTCGTCCCCCCTTCTCGGCTGCCGGTGCCCGCTCCTCGACGAGCGTGTTCCATGCTTCGCACGCCGGACACTGCCCGCGCCACTGCGCCGAGGTGGAGCCGCACTGAGAGCACACGTAGAACGTCGAGCGAGCCATCGCCGCAGCGTACGCCCAGCAGGGGACGCGAGTGCACGGGCATGCACGAAAACGGCAGGCACGCGCGCGTGCGCACGCACGCGCGTGGCAACGTCTTCAGTGCGATCGCCTAGAGCGCTATTGCTCGTCCGAGTGGTGCTCGTCGCCCTCGTCGGAGTGGTGATCCTCACCCTCCGAGAGCTCTCCGCCACCCTGCGCGCCCACGCCCACAGGCGTCTTCTGCTTCTTGGGCTTGACGATCGTCAGGCGCACCTCGCCGTCGTCGCCCTCGGGAGCGTTGTCGACGACCACGGTAGCGCCGGGCACGATCTGCTCGCGCAGCACGAAGTCGGCGAGCGGGTCCTCGATGTAGCGCTGGATCGCGCGCCGCAGCGGACGGGCGCCCATCGCCGGGTCCCAGCCCTTCTCGACGAGCATTTCCTTGGCGGGATCGGTCAGCTCGATCTGCAGCTCGCGTTCTGCCATCGACTCGCGGATGCGCAGCAGCAGCAGCTCGACGATCTGCTTGATCTCGTCCTTGGCGAGCTTGTGGAACACGATCACGTCGTCGATGCGGTTGAGGAACTCGGGGCGGAACACCTTCTTGAGCTCACCCATGATGCGGTTCTTCATGTCGTCATAGGTGATCCCGGTCTCGTCGTCGGACACGGCGAAGCCGAGCGGCGTGTTGCGCGCGATCTCCGCGGCGCCGATGTTCGAGGTCATGATGACGATCGCGTGGCGGAAGTCCACCGTGCGCCCCTGAGCGTCGGTGAGGCGTCCATCCTCGAGGATCTGGAGCAGGATGTTGAACACGTCCGGGTGCGCCTTCTCGATCTCGTCGAGCAGCAGCACGCAGTACGGCTTGCGGCGCACTGCCTCGGTGAGCTGGCCGCCCTCGTCGTAGCCGATGTAACCCGGAGGCGAGCCCACCAGGCGCGAGACGGCGTGCTTCTCCATGTACTCGGACATGTCGATGCGCACCATCGCGTCGTCGTCGCCGAACAGGAACTCGGCGAGCGTGCGGGCGAGCTCGGTCTTGCCGACGCCCGAGGGGCCGAGGAAGATGAACGAGCCGGTCGGGCGCTTGGGGTCCTTCAGGCCCGCGCGCGAGCGGCGGATCGCCTTGGAGATGACCTCGATCGCCGGGTGCTGGCCGATCACGCGCTTGTGCAGTTCGTCCTCCATGCGCATGAGCTTCTGGGTCTCCGCCTCGGTGAGCTTGAACACCGGGATGCCCGTCCACATCGAGACGATGTCGGCGATCTCCTCCTCGCCGATGGCGGGGCGCTCGATCGTCTCACCCGACTCCCACTCTTCCTCGAGCTCGCGCTTCTTGCCAGCGAGCTTGCGCTCCTGGTCGCGCAGGGCGGCTGCCTTCTCGAATTCCTGATTCTCGATCGCCGACTCCTTCTCGCGGCGAGTCGCCTCCACTTCCTCTTCGAACTCGCGATTGGCGGGCGGAGAGGTCATCGACTTGATGCGCATGCGCGACGCCGCCTCGTCGATCAAATCGATCGCCTTGTCTGGCAGGAAGCGGTCGGAGATGTAGCGGTAGGCCAGATCGGCGGCTGCCTGGAGCGCCTCGTCGGTGATCTGCACCTTGTGGTGCTGCTCGTAGCGGTCGCACAATCCCTTGAGGATCTCGACGGTCTGCTCGATCGTCGGCTCCTCGACGCGGATCTGCTGAAAGCGGCGCTCCAGGGCGGAGTCGCGCTCCAGGTACTTGCGGTACTCGTCAAGGGTGGTGGCGCCGATCGTCTGCAGCTCGCCGCGGGCGAGCGCCGGCTTGAGGATCGAGGCGGCGTCGATCGCGCCCTCGGCGGCGCCCGCTCCGACGAGGTTGTGAAGCTCGTCGATGAACAGGATGATGTCGCCGCGCTGGGTGATCTCCTTCATCACCTTCTTCAGGCGCTCCTCGAACTCACCGCGGTACTTGGAGCCGGCCACCAGGGCGGCCAGGTCGAGCGTGTAGATCTGCTTGTTCTTGAGCAGCTCGGGTACGTCGGCGGCGGTGATCCGCTGCGCGAGGCCCTCGACGACGGCGGTCTTGCCCACGCCGGGCTCGCCGATCAACACCGGGTTGTTCTTCGTGCGTCGGGAGAGGATCTGCATGATCCGCTCGATCTCGGTCTCGCGACCCACCACCGGGTCGAGCTTGCCGTCGGCGGCGAGCTTCGTCAGGTTGCGTCCAAACTGGTCGAGCAGCTTCGAGGACTTCTTGCCCTCACCGGGCGTGCCTGATCCCGACCCCGAGCCGGAGCCCTGCCCCTGGCGGCGGCCACCGGGACCGGAGAGCATGCGGATCACCTCGTTGCGGATCTTCTCGGAGTCGGCGTCGAAGTCGAGCAGGATGCGTGCGGCAACGCCCTCGTTCTCGCGCACCAGCCCGAGCAGGATGTGCTCTGTGCCGATGTAGTTGTGGCCGAGGCTGAGCGCCTCGCGCAGGGCGAGCTCGAGCACCTTCTTGGCGCGCGGGGTGAACGGGATCTGCCCGGAGGTGACCTCCTCGCCGGAGCCGACTATCCGCACGACCTGCGCGCGGACGCGCTCGACGGTGATGTCGAGGCTCTCGAGCACGCGCGCGGCGAGGCCCTCCTCCTCGCGCAGCAGGCCAAGGAGGATGTGCTCTGTGCCGATGTAGTTGTGCTTGAGCGTTCGCGCCTCCTCCTGCGCGAGAACGACCACCTGGCGGGCACGTTCTGTGAATCGCTCGAACATGGTGCTGCTTCCTTCCTGCTGTGGCGGGTGGCGGCGCCGCTTTTGGGGTGACACCGACGGGGCCGCTCGCCACGCCCCTCAGCGCCTCTGAAAGGCCAGTCTACCAACAGCCCTCCTGGTGATTGGAGGGCCATCACAGTCTGTTTACCCGCTCTGCGCCGGCTCTCGCATCGCCGGGAAAAGCACCACCTCGCGGATCGAGCTGCAGCCGGTGAGGACCATGACCAGCCGGTCGATTCCCACGCCCACGCCGCCTGTCGGCGGCATCCCCTGCTCCAGGGCGGTCAGAAACAGCTCGTCGTGGGGCTGGGTTTCCTCGTCGCCGGCGAGCGCCAGACGCTGCTGAGCTTCGAAGCGCTCGCGCTGCTCGTCCGGATCGGCAAGCTCGCTGAAGGCGTTGGCGACCTCCATCCCGCCGACGAACGCCTCCCAGCGCTCGGCCAGACCCTCCTCGCCGCGGTGGGCGCGGGCGAACGGGGACAGCTCGATCGGATAGTCGAAGACGAACGTCGGTTGGATGAGCGTGGGCTCTACGTACTTGGAGAGCAGATCGTCCGCCAGCTGCGGCCAGGTGAGACCCGCGGTGGGCATAGGCAGTCCCTGGTCGTGGATGGCGGCGGCCAGCGAGTCCGCGTCGCGATTGGCGCGCAGGTCGACGCCGGTGGCGTCGTGAACGGCCTCGGTGAAGCGCACCCGCCGCCAGGGGGTCGAGAAGTCCAGGTCGCCCGCGTAGGAGACAGCGGCGGCAGCACGAGCGACGAGCTGCTCCAAGCGGTTTGCCTCAACCGAGTAGTCGGCGTATGCCTCATACCACTCCACCATCGTGAACTCGGGGTTGTGCTTGGTTGATAGGCCCTCGTTGCGGAAGTCCTTGCCCAACTCGTACACGCGCTCCAAGCCGCCGACGATCAGCCGCTTGAGGTAGAGCTCGGTGGCGATCCGCAGATACAGCTCGCGATCGAGCGCGTTGTGGTGGGTTACGAACGGCCGCGCGAGCGCGCCGCCGTAGATCGGCTGGAGCACGGGGGTCTCCACCTCGAGGAACCCCTCGCCATCCAGATAGGCGCGTACAGCGGCGATGATGCGCGCCCGGTCGACAAACAGGCGCCGAGCGTCCTCGCTCGAGATCAGGTCGAGCTCACGGCGACGGTGACGGGTCTCGACGTCCGCCAGGCCGCTGTGCTTGTCGGGCGGCGGGCGCAGCGCCTTGCCAAGGATCTGGAAGCCCTCGACCCGCAGCGTCAGCTCGCCGTGGCGGGAGCGCATCGGGGCGCCGTCGACGCCGAGCAGGTCGCCCAGGTCGAGTGCGAGCAGCCGCTCGAGACGCTCTTTGCCGAGGACATCGGCGCGCGCGTGCAGCTGGATGCGCCCGTCGCGATCGACGAGGTCCAGAAAGGCGGCCTTGCCGCCGCCGCGCCGAGCGAGCAGGCGGCCGGCCACGCGACGCGAGTCGTCGGTTTCCTCTCCCACCGCCAGGTGCTCGTAGGCGGCGCGCACCTGCTCGATCGACTCCACACCCGGATACGCGTAGGGAGACAGCTCCTCCCCAAGCTCGCGCAGGCGCGTCGCCTTGGCTCGACGCTCGGCGATCAGCTCGGGCAGGCCGTGCGAGCGGCGCTCCTCCTCGGTGTCGCTCATGCGAGCGAAGCCTATTTCAGGCCGACGTCGATCTTGGTGATCTTCAGCTTGCGCGCCGGCCCGCGCGGAACCTGCACGGCGACCACGTCGTTGCGTTTGCGCCCGAGCAGCGCGCGGCCGACGGGCGACTCGTTGGAGAGCTTGGCTTCTTCCGGGTTGGCCTCGGCGGAGCCCACGATCGTGTACTTGACCGACTTGCCGGTCTTCTCGTCCTTGACGTGCACCACCGAGCCGATGCCGACGACGTCGGTTGAGAGCTCCTCGGCGTCGATGACCGTGGCCATGCGCAGCTTCTCCTGAAGCAGGGCAATCCTGCTCTCCAACATCGCCTGCTCGTTCTTGGCGTCGTCGTACTCGGAGTTCTCGGAGATGTCTCCGAACTCGCGCGCCTCCTTGATGCGCTCAGCCACCTCGCGGCGCTTGGACGTCGACAGCAGCTCCAGCTCCTCCTTGAGCTTCTCGAGTCCTTCAGGCGTGAGGATGACGTCCTTGGGCATGTTCGGCTATTCCCTCAAGTGAAAGTCTTTGGTTGGGTCCGACGAGAAAACCCCGCATACGCGGGGAGATCGGCGGCATCGTGGATTCGAAGAGCCGAGCAGTATAGCCCCCGCACCCGACTATGCGGGAGCGGGCTCGACCGCGAGCAGCTCGCGCACCTCTGGGAGGGTCGCGGCGGTCTGGAGCGATTCGCCGAGCGCCCGCGCCGCTTGCTTGTCGAGGCCGAGGCGCTCTATGTACCAGGGGTGGAACTTGCGCATGTAGCGGGTGGCACGCTCCTCACCGAGGTGTTCGCCCGCGCGGTCGGGGGGCCCGCCCCCCGCGGGGGGCACCACCACGCCCGGGGGGGGGGGGGGCCCGGCGCCGCGC
>JBQCGU010000057.1:0-47457 GCA_051955355.1 Solirubrobacteraceae bacterium
TAGCCCCGACCCGACCACCGCCCGGCCCGGCGCGCCTCCGACTCCTCGACCGCCTCCTCACCGCGGCCAACGAGCGAGCAATCCAGCCGCCCACAGCACACCCCCTCCACGGATTCCTTGACTTTTCATCCGTAGATGCACGCCACGGCAAACGCTGTGCAATTGCTGTGTCACGACCGGACATGAATCGAGTGCCGGCGGCGTTTAGGCCGCGTGCTGCACATAGCCACGGTCAAGCCCTGGAGCCGAGGGCGCCGATTGGGCCCCGTTTACAGCACGTGGGCTCGGAGGATAGGTTGTCGGTTGTATAGGGCCATCATGTCGCCCAAGCGTGCTCGAACCGCGCCGACGTCGGTGCCGACTTCGCGGTCAGCAATACTCCCGCCATATGCCCGCCAAATCCGAGCACTTCACGGTCGACACGGGCCTCTTCCGTGAGCTTGGCGAGTTGCTCGTCGGCCGCGACTCGACCGCTTTGGTCGAGCTCATCAAGAACGCGTACGACGCCGATGCAACCGCAGTAACGGTGGTCGGCCAAGACCTCGGCGATCCCGACGAGGGCCTAATCGTCGTTTCCGACGACGGAAACGGCATGACCGTCGGCGAGTTCCGGCGCGGCTTTCTCCGCGTCGCCTCGCGTCTGAAGTCAGGCGGAAACCGGCGTTCCAGCGTCTACGGCCGCCGGTTCACTGGCGCCAAGGGCATCGGGCGTCTAGCCGCACACAAGCTTGCGAGCCAACTTCGAGTGGATTCGTGGGCTGTGTCCGTCCCGACACGACATGGAAGTTCTGGACGCGTAGCGGCCAGTCGTATCCGGGCGAGCATCGACTGGGATGAGGTCGAACGCCACGAAACTGTCGAGGACGTCGGCGATGCGATCAGTCTCGCGTCCAGCAAGGCCACGGCGACTGATCAGCCTGGGACAACAATCCGGCTCAGCGCACTGCGACGCCGCTGGACCGACCGGGAGCGGACGCGTTTTGTGCGCGAGGTCAGCACCTTTCAACCTGGCGAGGCGCTGCGTGAGCCAATCGCGCCGGATTATGTCGAGCGGACCCTTCTGTTCGAGCGTCCCCGTACGCGCGAGTCGAACTCCGACCCGGGCTTCGAGGTCTCACTCGGCGGTGAGTTCGATGTCGGCGAGGACTACAGCGTGGACGTGCTCGCCGCCGCCTCATGGGTCATTGAGGTGCAGGCAACCAAGCGCAGAGTGCGCTATGCGGTCGCGCCGACTCTCGCCTATGCAGGGCATGAGGGGCTGGACACCCGCCCGCGTCACGCAACTATGCGCCGTGATCGTGCTGGCGCAGTCTTCCAAGCACGCATATTCGTCCGCTCCGGGGCGGCACCCAAAGGGCTGGGGGACGCCTACGGTGTGCGAGTCTATATGGAGGGCTTCCGCGTCCTGCCGTACGGCGAGCCTGGCGACGACTGGTTGGATGTCAACCGCCGCTACGCATTGCGGGGACGGACGGTGCCGTTTCGCGGAGAACTTGAAGAGGAGGAACCCCCGGCTGAGCCAGACCGCGAGGCCGGGCTGGTCGCTGCGCCTCTTCGTAACATCTTTGGAGGGGTCTTCCTAACTGAGACAGGCGCACCCCGGCTTCGCATGCTTGTCAACCGCGAGGGGTTCGTTCCCGACGAGACGTTTCTCGATATCGCCGACACAGTCAGCAATGGCCTCGCTCTCCAAACCCGTTTGAGTGCCGCCCTGCGCCCTCGTCGCCGCGAGCCTCGCCGAGCCCGCGCAGTTTCCGATGGGGCGCCCGAGCAGCCTGAAGCGCTGCAGAGTGCGCTGACCGCCGCGATCGACGGAATCCACGCGATCGTCGTGGCACCGGGCGTGAGCCCCACGCTCCGTGACCGGCTGGAGCAGACGGAGAGCCAGCTCGCCTCGGCGCAGCGCGACGTGATCGACGAGCAGGCAATGCTTCGCGTGCTCGCGTCGCTCGGCACACAGACTGCGGCCTTTGTCCACGAGATCAACGCGGCGCTTGGGTCGATTGCGTCGCTGAAACGTGCAGTGGAGGCGATGCTCCAGCGGCCGCCTAACGCCCAGGATGTCGCCCGCCTACGACGCCGAGTCGACGCTCTGCAACGCACGATCGAGCGTCAGTCGGCCTACCTCGTGGAGGTGGTTTCACGCGACGCGCGACGGCGACGCTCACGGCGACGCTATGCCGAACACTTCGAGATTTCGTCACTGCTATTGCAG
The DNA here is from genome assembly GCA_051955355.1 of Solirubrobacteraceae bacterium. Classification (GTDB taxonomy): domain Bacteria; phylum Actinomycetota; class Thermoleophilia; order Solirubrobacterales; family Solirubrobacteraceae; genus Palsa-744. Next base: position 2,216 of record JBQCGU010000057.1, read on the forward strand.
AACGCCGCCGAGCGCGAGCGCGTCACTATCGAGAACGAGATTCCGCCCGAGCTGAAGACCCCGCCAATGTTCCCCGCCGAGGTCACCTCACTGTTTACGAACCTACTCTCCAACGCCATCAAGGCCGCGGGCCGCCGCGGGGCGATACGGGCCAACGGCGTCGCGGAGGGCGAGCGTGTTCACATCACTATTGAGAACACGGGCGTTCGAGTGGACCCCGTCGAAGGTGAGCAGTGGTTTGATCCATACCGTTCAAGCGCACCCGTTGTTAACCCTGCGCTCGGACAGGGGATGGGGCTGGGCCTCACGATCACCCGTGCAATGCTCACGGAGTACCGTGGGACCATCGCCTTCGCAGAGGCCGACCCGCCATTTACGACCGCCGTGCGAGTCACCCTGCCAGCATGAGCGGACCGCAGGCAACCCCTCTCGTCGTGATCATCGACGATGACCTCTCCAAGGTCCAGGCGCTTAGGGCGGACGTTGGCGATCTTTTTCCAGTCGTCACCACCGAGCCCTGGCAGTTGGATGACGCGATGCTTCGCGACGGCACGGTGTTCGTCGTTGACTTGTTCTTCAAGGATTGGCCTGGCCGCGAGCGGTTGGCTCCCAGCGCTCGGATCTACGACGGCATCGCGCTGGCAGCATTGATTCGTGCGTCTGCACGTGAGCTCGGCAGCCGCAGACCGATCGTGACGCTCAACACCGGCCATGCGGGGGACTTCTCGGCGCTTCCGCGAGAGATCCGCGAGCACGCCATTGCGCGTGCCCACAACCTGGAGTGGGTCTTCCTCAAGAACGACAGCGCCTCGACGGTGCCGACCCACGAACGCATCGCCAAGCTTGTCATGGCACAACAGCGCCTTCCGGTTAGCTGGCGTGCCAACGCTGGTGAGCGTGAGTTGTTGGACGTGCTCGGCGCGAGCGAGGACGAACTCGCGGAGATTCTTGACGCTTGGCCGCCAATCCGCGAGGTGGGGCAGGATACCGCCGGCATCGCCCTCTTGCGCTGGCTGCTACACCGGATCCTCCCATACCCAGCATTCTTGATCGACCGGCGCTACTTGGCCGCACGTCTCGGTATCACCTGTGCCTCTCTCGTCGATCTCGAAACCGCCCAAGGAGAGCTCTCCACGCTGCTCAGCAACTGCAGCTACTCCGGCATCCTCTCGGGCTTCGATGGTCCGCGCTGGTGGCGCTCACGGGTCGAGCGCATGCTTTGGGATCTCTCTCCTGGCGGCGCGGCTCTGCCAGCAAGCGTTGACGATCTGCAAGCGCACAGTCCGGTGGTGCTCGAGCCTGCCGCATGTGCTAACGGCGTTGTCGTGTTGAACGCCGACTACGCCGCCCATGATGAGCCTCTCGATGTCACCGAGGCTGTCCGCATCCGCCTTGATGACTGGCCGCCCTACGCGGAGGAGCCATGGGCCGCGATCGCGGAAGTTCGTGAGGATTCCCGCCTGCGCGACCGAGTGCTGCCGCTAGACCGAGCCCGCCTCGAGAGTTGTCTACCGTGAGGTTCTTAGTCGCGACCCTCACCCGTGAGCTTGATCTGATGTCAAGGCTCGCCGAGCCGTTCCTCGAGCGGGAGAGCGTTCGCGAGCTCGTGCAGGCGCGTTGGCGTCTTCACAGCCTCCCGTACCCGTCGGTCGGGCGCAGCTGGAGCATCGAAGGGCCCTTGCGCACGATTCGCTCGCCGGGCGAGTACGCCACAGATGGGCGCGGCGAGCATACGGTGCGGGCGAACATCAGAACGCTGTGGGAGATTGACCGACCCGACAGCACGACGGTGAGTGTGCGCGACAACGTCTCGACGTCTGTGTCGATCACGACTGAGCACAGTGAGATAGCGCGCTTCACGATGGATATCGCGGCGATCGGTAGCGCTCCCGGATGTGGCCTGCACGCTCAAATCAAGCACAGCACCGATTGGTTTCCACCGGGCCTCGATGTTCCTCGCCTTCCCGTCTTTATCCCCACGCTCGGCGCCGTGCTCGAGTTCGTGCTCGGTGAGCTTTTCCAGCGCCGCTGGTCCAGTCACGTTGCAGGCCACGTCGCATCGCACAATTGGCGTGCGCTTCAGCTCCAAGCATGGAGGCGCTGGCTCGAGTGGCAGCGGGAGATCATCGAGGGCGCCAGCGTGTCCCCTTGGCTCGACATCAAGGCACGCCTCTGCGCGGCGTTGGATGAGTGCTGATGGCAGTGTCAGGCGCAGCTGGCGCAGGCACCGCCGTACTGGATCACCAGCGCGCACTCGGTGCCTACTACACCCCGCCGGACGTTGCACGCGCGCTGACGCTCTGGGCGTTGCGAGACTCTTCGGGTCCGGTGCTGGACCCCTCCTACGGGATCTGCCGGTTCCTTGATGCTGCCGTCGATGTCCTCGCTGCCGCCGGCGTTGATCGTCCCGCTCGGGCGGTCCATGGCGTGGATATTGATGCCGTCGCGACCTCGGCAACGACCCAGGGCCTGCTGCGCAGGGGTGCCCTCGTCAGTCAGTTCACCCACGGTGATTTCTTCTCGCTGAGACCGGATCCCCGCTTCGCCGCCGTGCTCGGGAATCCGCCGTACATTCGCCACCAGTGGCAGGACCCCGACGTTAAGGCGGCGGCCGCGCGCGCCATGAACGCCGCTGGTGTCACGCTCTCGCGCCGCGCCAGCCTTTGGGCGCCCTTTCTAATCCACGCCGATCGGTTTCTGCGCCCCGGCGGCCGTCTCGGGATGTTGCTTCCAGGCGCCGCGCTGCAGGCGGCCTACGCCGAGCGTGTGTGGGAGCATCTGGCGGACCACTACGCTCAGCTAACACTGCTACGCGTAGGCGAGCGTGTTTTCCCCGATGCTCTCGAGGAGACCGTCTTTGTGCTTGGGGACCTCCGGACTGGAATGTCGGTCCGTGCACCGCTCGTCGTGGAGGTCTCGACGTTGGACGAGGCGCGCCAAGCGCTCACAGAGGAACCCGGTCTCACACAGCTGCGGAAGCGAGGGCGGCGTCGAGTCCATGTCCGTTCAGGTCTCGGAGCGCGCCGCCTGCTCGCGATCGCTGCCGAACATCCCGCCGTCACAACGCTCGGCGAGATCGCGGAGGTGCGCATCGGCACCGTCACCGGCGCCAATGCCTTTTTCCTGCGCACAGCCGACGATTCGATTTGTCGGGAACTCGAAGAGCACGAGCTGGCCCATGTGCTTCCGGGCTCACGTTCGTTGCGCGGCGCGCTCTGGACCCGGGATGACGACGCCATCGCAGCAGCCGCGGGCAAGCGCTGCCGTATGTTGCGGCTGACGCGCGATAGCGAGCTACCTTTCCGAGTTCGGGAGGCGATCAGGGAGGCCGAAGCTGAATTGATCCACGAACGCTTCCACTGTGCTAAGCGCAGCCTTTGGTGGGAACTTCCCCTAGAGCGTGCACCCGACGCCTTCCTCGCGTACATGGCAGGGGCAGCCAAGGGCATAGTTCGGAACGACGCTGGCGCCGGCTGCGTTAACGGAGTGCATCGCGTTACGTGGCGCGGACTCGGCGCAGATGCATATCTCGTGTCCACCTGGACCTCGCTCTGGGCGCTCGCTTTCGAGCAGTGTGCCCGCCACTACGCTGGCGGCGTGCTAAAGCTCGAGCCGGGGGCGGCACCACAGCTGCCCGTCGTACGCATTGAGGAGCCTGCCGCCATCCGGCGCTTGGACGACACCCTTCGCGAGGAGGGCGCCGCTGCAGCCCGTGACCTAGCCGACGAGTTGGTGCTGGCCGAGACCCTGGGGTTCAGCGCCCAGCAGATCAGGCTGATCCGCGCGGCCGTGCTCGAACTGACGGAGCGCCGAATGCCACCGCTCCGCGACTGATACCAGTACCGCGAGGTCGCGAACGTTCACTCGTGCAGTGAGCGATCCGTCCCGCGTCAGGTACCGTCGCTCACCATCAACCTCGCACCGAGACAACCCGCCCTGTGGACAGCGTTTGCGGCTTTGCCAGTTCCTAGCAGACCCCAGCATTCACCCAGTCTCTTATCGGAGAGAAGAGTTGGACGTGCGTGACGGACTCGCGCTGGGCATGTTTATGCATTTGAGCTAGCTCCCGACTGCTTTCGGGCTTCCCACCGCCCCAACAATGACAAAGCCCCGAATTTCCAGGCACCGAGGTAGCGGGAGCGGATTCGAACCCGCGACGTTGGGGTTATTAGCCCGAAAGGCTCCGCGGCGAGGTGTTTGCACTTCTGTTAGCACCCGGGCCAAAGCGGCAGCACAGCCCCGCGACCTTAACGAGCGAATCCCGCTCAACCAAGCGGGATTCGAGAAACGCGCCCGGCGTGATTCGAACACGCGACCTTCCGCTCCGGAGGCGGACGCTCTATCCACTGAGCTACGGGCGCAGGTGGCGCTATCAGGAGGCGCCGTTGCACCCCTGAGCTTAGACGCTGGCGCAGCCGCGGGCTGGCGGGCCGGTGTCGGGTGGCGCGCGGCGGCCCTCCATGCATCGAACGCGCTCGCCTCGCTACCGTTGCGCGCATGGACCTCTCGCTGTTCTTCGCCGGCACCGGCGGATCGGTGCCGAGCGCGCGGCGCGGGCTTCCCGCGATCCTGCTGCGCAGGGGGGCGGATCGCGTTCTGTTCGACTGTGGGGAGGGCACTCAGCGCCAGCTCGTGCGGTCGGTTGGGCTTGCCGATCTGGACAGCATCTTCCTCACGCACTTCCACGCCGACCACTGGCTTGGCTTGCCCGGAATGCTCAAGTCGTTTGCCTTGCGCGAACCCGACCAACCGCTCGCCATCTATGGCCCCAAGGGCCTCCACCAGCTCATGGATTCGGTCAGGTTCGTGTACGGGAAGCTGCCATACAAGCTCACCGTCACCGAGCTGGATCCCACCGAGACGGTGGAGCGCGACGGCTACGCGATCGCCTCGATCCCCGTTCGTCACAAGAACGCCTCCGCGTTCGGCTATGCGGTCGTCGAGGACTCCCGGCCCGGCCACCTCGACGCGAAGCTCGCAGAGGAGCTCGGCGTGAAGCCCGGTCCCGACTTCGGTCGGCTTACGCGAGGGGAGACGGTCAACGGGGTCACGCCCGAGCAGGTCATGGGGCCTACCCGCGAGGGGCGCAAGGTGGTCATCTCCGGCGACACGGTGCCGTGCGAGGCGGTTGCCGTCGCCGCGCACGAATCCGATCTGCTCGTGCACGAGGCGACGTTCGCCGAGGAGGAGGCGGAGCGCGCCCTGCACACAGGGCACAGCACCGCGCGGCAAGCCGCCGAGCTGGCGCTCCAAGCGAACGTGAGGATGCTCGCGCTCACCCACGTCTCCACCCGCTACCCCGGCGGCGACCTGCGCGAGCAGGCGCGGGCGGTGTTCGCGCCAACCGAGGCCCCGCGCGACTTCGACACGATCGAGATCCCGTTCCCCGAGAAGGGTCCCGCTCAGCTGATCCGCTGGTCGGAGCGCCGTGCCGCTGCCGAGGAGGCTCGCGCGGATGCGCGCGCCGGCGCCGAGGAGCCCGTCGCCCGGCGTTGATACAGTCGGTCTCGCCAGCTCCTAGCTCCTTTAACCCGGTCCGGTGAGGCCAGGAAGGAAACGTTGAACGATCAGAAGATCGTCCTCAATGAGGACGACATGCGGCGGGCGCTTACCCGCATCGCCCACGAGATAGCCGAGCGCAACGCCCCCGCCCGTCCCGTGGCAGTCGTGGGCATTCACCGGCGCGGGGCATTCCTCGCCCGACGGCTCCACACCCAGCTGCAGGAGCTGCTCGGAGAAGACGTTCCGTTCGGCGACATCGACATCAGCTTCTACCGCGACGACGTCTCCACTCGCGAGGACGCTCCGGTGGTGCACGCCTCGCACGTCGACTTCGACCTGGCGGAGCGCACGGTGGTGATCGTCGACGCCGTGCTTTACCCCGGACGCACCGTGCGCGCCGCCATCGACGCGCTGTTCGACTACGGGCGCCCCGAGCGCGTCCAGCTGGCGGTGCTCGCCGACCGCGGCCACCGCGAGCTGCCGATCCGGCCCGACTATGTCGGCAAGAACCTGCCCACCTCGCGCGAGGAGCACGTCAGCGTGCGCGTCAGCGAGCTCGACGGCATCGACGAGGTGGCAATCGTGCCGGTGCAGGTGGAGGCGGGCGCGTGAACCACCTGCTCTCGATCGCCGATCTCGACCGCGCCGCCATCGAGCGGATCGTCGCCCAGGCCGCGCGCTTTGCCGAGGTGTCCGACCGTGAGATCAAGAAGGTGCCCACTCTGCGGGGACGGATGGTGCTCAACCTCTTCTACGAGGCTTCCACGCGCACGCGCAGCTCCTTCGAGCTGGCCGCCAAGCGGCTGTCCGCGGATGTCGTCAACTTCGTCGCGAGCGGCTCGAGCGTCGAGAAGGGGGAGTCGCTGAAGGACACGATCCTCACGCTCAGCGCCCACAAGCCCGACGCGATCGTGATCCGCACGCCGTGGGCGGGCAGCGCCGAGCTCGTGTCGCGCTGGACGAGCGCGGCGATCGTCAACGCCGGGGACGGCCAGCACGAGCACCCCACGCAGGCGCTGCTCGACGTCTACACGCTCACCCAGCGCGTCGGGTCGCTCGACGGCGCCTGCATCTGGATCGTCGGTGACGTCGCCCACTCTCGCGTCGCCCGTTCGAACATCCTCGCCTTCCAGCGCATGGGCGCCAAGGTGACCGTAGCCGGGCCGCCGACGCTGATCCCGCGCGGCATCGAGGCGCTCGGGTGCGAGGTGCGCTACTCGCTGGAGGAGCTCTCCCGCGCCGACGTCGTATACGCCCTGCGCATGCAAAACGAGCGCATGAGCGAGGCGTGGGTGCCTTCCCTGCGCGAGTACACCGAGATCTTCCAGATCGACGCCCGTCGCCTGACGCCCCGCCAGCTGCTCATGCATCCCGGGCCGGTCAACCGCGGGGTGGAGCTGTCCGGAGAGGTGGTCGACTCGTTGCAGTCGCTCATCACCGACCAGGTGCAAGCCGGCGTGGTGGTGCGTATGGCGGTGCTCTACGAGCTGCTCTCCGGCGCCCGCACCGTACGACCGCTTCCCGAACCGCAGCTCGCATAGACGATGCTCTTCCACAGCCCTCTACCCGACGCAAACCTGCTCCTGCGCGACGTGCACGTCCTCGACCCCCGCGCCGACATCGACGCGCGCTGCGACGTGCGTGTGCGCGCCGGGCGGATAGCCGAGATCGGCGCGCACGACACGCTCGCGCCCCACCCGTCCGAGGAGACCGTCGAGGGGGAGGGGCGACGCCGGCTGTTCCCCGCGTTCGTCGACCCGCACGTGCACCTGCGCACGCCCGGGCAGGAGCACAAGGAGGACCTCCAAACCGGCACTCGCGCCGCTGCCGCGGGCGGCTTCGGGGCGATCCTCGCCATGCCGAACACCAACCCCGTGCTCGACTCGGCGCCGTTGCTGCGCTCGCTGTGCGACGCTGCAACGCGCGATGCGCGCGTGCCCGTCGGCTTCATGCCCGCCATCACCCGCAACCTCAATGGCGCAGAGCTGACCGAGATGGCGGAGCTGCGCGCGCAGGGCGCAATCGGCTTCACCGACGACGGCCGTCCGGTCAGCTCGGCGGGGATGCTGCGCAAGGCGCTCGCCTATCAGCGCCTGTGCGGTGGTGTGCTCGCCCTGCACGAGGAGGACCCGACGCTCTCGCGCGGCGGCAGCATGCACGAAGGCCAGGTGAGCGCCGCCCTGGGCGTCGGCGGCATCCCCACCGCGAGCGAGTCCTCGATGGTTGCCCGCGACTGCGAGATCGCCGGCTATGAGGAGGGGCGCGTGCACTTCCAGCACCTCAGCTGCGCAGCGTCGGTGCACGCGGTGCAAGCCGCCAAGTCGCGCGGCTTTCGCGTCTCCGCAGAGGCGACACCGCACCATCTGCTGTTGACCGACGAGCAGGTGAGGAGCCTCGACACGAGCATGAAGATGAACCCCCCGCTCGCCACGGAGGCCGATCGCTTGGCGTTGATAGAGGGGTTGCGCGACGGGACCATCGACTGCATCGCCACCGACCATGCTCCGCACGCGCGCCATGAGAAGGAAGTGCCCTTCGAACAGGCCTCCATGGGAACCACCGGGCTTGAGACCGCGTTCGCCGCGCTCTACACCGAGCTGGTGCTGCCCGGCGCGATCGAGCTTTCGCTGCTCGTGCAGCGCATGACCGCCGCCGCCGATCTGTTCGAGCTGCCCACGCCACGCATCGAGGTGAGCCAGCCGGCGAACCTCACGCTCGTCGACCTCGACGCCGAGTGGACCCCCGGCGAGCATGGTTGGGAGAGTCGCTCCGAGAACTGCTGCTTTGCGGGCCGGCGCCTGCGCGGAAGCGTGCTGATGACGATCGCCGCCGGTGGGGTGGCATACCGCCAGCGCGCCTTCTCGGTGGTGGCGGCATGAGCGCGCGCGAGGCTTACGTCCTGCTCGACGACGGCACGCGCTTCGACGGCGAGTCGTGCGCCGCCCTCACCCACGCGGTGGGCGAGGTGGTGTTCACCACCGGCATGTCGGGCTATCAGGAGTCGGTCACCGACCCGTCGTTCGCCGGGCAGCTGATCGCGTTCACCTATCCCCACATCGGCAACTACGGGGTGAGCTCCGAGGCGATGGAGTCAGACCGCGTGTGGGCGCGCGCGGCGATCATGCGCGAGGCGTGCTCACGCGAGGACGCCCCCGGAGCCGAGCGCGGCTGGCTGGACTGGCTGACCGACTGCGGCGTCCCAGCCATCACCGGCGTCGACACGCGCGCGCTCGTGCGTCACCTTCGCGAGGCGGGCGCCATGCGCGGCGGCATCTTCCCGGCGAGCAGGTCCGAGGGCGAGGCGCACGCGCTGATCGACGCCGAGCCGCAGATGGCGGGCGCCGATCTCGCATCGATCGTCACTCCCTCCGAGGTCACCCACCACACCCAGGGCGGCGACGGCCCGCACATCGCCGTGATCGACACGGGCATCAAGGCGTCGATCGTGCGCAACCTGCTCGCGCGCGGCGCGCGCGTGACGCTCCATCCCTGCTCCACGAGCGCCGAGCGGCTGCTCGCCGAAGACCCCGACGCGATCCTCATGGCCAACGGACCCGGCGACCCGGCGGCGCTCGACTACGTGGTCGCCACCGTCCGCGAGCTGGTGGGGCGCAAGCCGGTGTGGGGCATCTGCCTCGGCCACCAGCTGCTCTGCCGGGCGCTCGGCCTTCAGACCTACAAGCTGCCGTTCGGCCATCGCGGCGCCAACCACCCGGTCAAGGATCTGCACACGGGAAGCGTCGAGATCACCTCGCAGAACCACGGGTTCGCGGTGCTCGGCCCGGGTGGCGCGCGCACGCTCGACAGCGACGCCCCGGTGCGCTGGGACACCGACTTCGGCGCCGCCCAGCTCACCCACGTCAACCTGTACGACCGCACGGTCGAGGGCTTCGAGCTGCTCGACGTGCCCGGCGGCGCCGTCCAGTATCACCCGGAGGCCGGCCCCGGCCCACACGACAGCCTGCACCTGTTCGATCGTTTTCTGGAGCGCATCGAGCGCTCGGCGGGCGAGAGCCGAACGGCAGGGAGGTCTTAGGCGATGCCGCGGCGCGATGACATCCGCAAGATCCTGATACTCGGCTCGGGACCGATCGTGATCGGTCAGGCCGCCGAGTTTGACTATTCCGGCGTGCAGGCGTGCAAGGTGTTGCGCGAGGAGGGCTACGAGGTGGTGCTCGTCAACTCCAACCCAGCCACCATCATGACCGACCCGGAGTTCGCCGACGCGACCTACGTCGAGCCGCTCCTGCCCGGTCCGGTGGCAAAGGTGATCGAGCGCGAGCGCCCCGACGCGCTGCTGCCCACGCTCGGCGGCCAGACGGCGCTCAACCTCGCCAAGGCGCTGAACGACGACGGCACGCTGGAGCGCTACGGCGTGGAGCTGATCGGCGCCAACTACGACGCGATCGCCTGTGCCGAGGACCGCGAACTGTTCCGCACCGCGATGGAACACGCCGGGTTGCGCATGCCCGCGAGCGCGATCGTCACCGATCTGGATGCTGCACGCAGGGCGCTGCCCGAGCTCGGCCTGCCGTGCATCGTGCGCCCGGCGTTCACGCTCGGCGGGCGCGGCGGTGGCATCGCCCGCGACGAGCAGGAGTTCGAGCGAATCGTCACGCGCGGGCTGGACGCCTCGCCGATCGGTCAGGTGCTGCTCGACCAGAGCGTCCTCGGTTGGGGGGAGTTCGAGCTGGAGGTGATGCGCGACAAAGCCGACAACGTCGTGATCGTCTGCTCGATCGAGAACGTCGACCCGATGGGCGTGCACACCGGCGACTCGGTCACGGTTGCGCCCCAGCAGACGCTCACCGACTCGCTGTATCAGCAGCTGCGCGACCAGGCGATCGCGGTCATCCGCGCCGTCGGCGTCGAGACCGGCGGGTCCAACGTCCAGTTCGCGGTCAATCCCGCCACCGAGGAGATCCTCGTCATCGAGATGAACCCGCGCGTCTCGCGCTCCTCGGCGCTCGCCTCCAAGGCAACCGGCTTCCCGATCGCCAAGATCGCCGCCCGGCTGGCGGTGGGCTATCTGCTGGAGGAGATATCCAACGACATCACCGGCGTCACACCCGCGAGCTTTGAGCCGACCATCGACTACGTCGTGGTCAAGTGGCCGCGCTTTGCCTTCGAGAAGTTCCCCGGCGCCGCCTCCACGCTCTCCACTCACATGAAGTCGGTGGGGGAGGCGATGGCGATCGGGCGCACGTTCTCTCAGGCGTTCTCCAAGGCGCTGCGCTCGCGCGAGCTCGACAAGCCGCCGCGAGTGGGTGAGCGCTCCGAGCAGGAGCTGCTCGACAGCCTGCCCTCGCCCAGCGCCGACCGCTACGAGGCGATCGTCGAGCTGCTGCGCCGAGGGGTGGGCATCGACGCCGTCCACGAGCGCACGTCGATCGACCGCTGGTTCCTGCGCGAGATCGAGGGGATCGCGCTTGACCCGGATGCTCCGTTCCGCGGTGAGCGCTCGTTCAAGTCGGTGGACACCTGCGCCGCCGAGTTCCCCGCGCGCACGCCCTACTACTACTCCGGCTGGGAGCGGCGCGCCGCTCATGAGGTCGAGCGCGGCGAGCGCGCCTCGGTCGTGATCCTCGGCGCCGGACCCAACCGCATCGGACAGGGCATCGAGTTCGACTACTGCTGCGTGCACGCCGCCATGACCGTGCGCGAGTCAGGCCGCGACGCCGTCATCGTCAACTGCAACCCCGAGACGGTGTCCACCGACTACGACACCTCAGACCGCCTGTACTTCGAGCCGCTCACGCTGCAGGACGTGCTCGGCGTGATCGACATGGAGCGCGAGGGCGGGGGGCTGGAGGGCGTGATCGTGCAGTTCGGCGGGCAGACTCCGCTGAAGCTCGCCGCAGGGCTGCAGGACGCTGGGGTGCCATTGCTCGGAACGAGCGTCGAGGCGATCGACCTCGCCGAGGACAGGGGGCGCTTCGGCGAGCTGCTGTCCAGCCTGGGCTACGAGGCTCCGCCGTACGCCACCGCGTGCTCGGTGGTTGAGGCGCTCGAAAAGGCGGATGGCGTCGGCTATCCGCTGCTCGTGCGGCCCTCCTACGTGCTCGGCGGACGCGCGATGGAGATCGTCTACGCGCGCGAGGGGTTGGCCGACTACCTTCGTCGCGAGGCGGTCGCCGACGGCGCTCAGATCTTCCTCGACCGCTTTCTGGAGAACGCCGTCGAGGTCGACGTCGACGCCCTCTGCGACGGCGAGCAGGTGTGGGTGGGGGGCATCATGCAGCACGTCGAGGAGGCGGGCGTGCACTCCGGTGACAGCGCCTGCGTGCTGCCCCCGCACTCGCTCGGCGAGGAGATGCTCGAGCAGATCCGCGCCGCCACGCGCGACATCGCGCTGGGGATCGGCGTCGTCGGGCTGCTCAACGTGCAATACGCGGTCCACGACGGACGCCTGTACGTGATCGAGGCAAACCCGCGCGCGTCGCGCACGGTGCCGTTCGTCTCAAAGGCGGTCGGCCTGCCGCTCGCCAAGCTCGCCTGCCGGATCATGCTCGGCGAGCGCATCGCCGATCTGGGCCTCCCGCGCGAGCGCGAAGGGCTGGGGTTCGGCGATCACGTGTCGGTCAAGGAGGCGGTGCTGCCGTTCGACCGCTTCGACGGCGTCGACTCCGTGCTGGGGCCGGAGATGCGCTCCACCGGCGAGGTCATGGGCATCGCCCGCGACTTCCCGACGGCGTTCGCCAAGGCGCAAGCCGCCGCCGGCTCGCCGCTGCCGACGAGCGGCACGGCGTTCATATCGGTGACCGACTCCGACAAGGCAGCCGCGTTCGCGATCGCCCAGATCCTGCACGATTGCGGCTTTCGCATCCTCGCCACGCGCGGCACCGCGCAAGCCGTCTCGCGCATGGGGGTCCCGGTCACCGCGCTCAACAAGATCGGCGAAGGCTCGCCTCACGTGCTCGATTGGATCGAGCGCGGCGATGTCGACCTGATCGTCAACACACCCACCGGGTCGGGCGCGCGCACCGACGGCTGGGAGATCCGCCACTCGGCGGTTGTCCATGGCATTCCGTGCCTGACCACGCTCTCCGCGGGCGTGTCCGCCGCGCGGGCGATCGCGCGGGCGCGCCAGATCGGAGAGCCCGAAGTGCTGTCGTTGCAAGACCTTCACGCCAACCCCTTGGCGCAAGCGAAAACCCCTGCAAAGCCGCTCGTCAAGGTCGACTAGCCTCCACCAGCCTAACCCTCCAGCTGAGCTTCATGGAAATTGGCCGGTCTGACCTTGATCGTCGCCGCCAGGAGTGTAGACTCGCCGCCCATGCCTCCAGCCGCCGGCTCGCTCTCGCCGCTCTCTCACAAGCACGGAACCGCTCCCGAGCGCTCTCTGAACCAGCGGATGGACGCCCTCGCCCGCGCCAACCGGATTCGCAGCGAACGGGCGCGCCTGAAGCGCGAGCTGAAGGCGGGGCGGCTGTCGATCCACACGCTGCTGCTCGACCCGCCCGAGTACCTGGAGACCGCCAAGGTGTTCGACATGATGCTCGCCGTCCCCAAGTACGGGCGCGTGAAGGTCAACAAGATCCTGTCCACCTGTCGCATCTCGCCGAGCAAGACCATCGGTGGGCTCTCCGAGCGCCAGCGCAGCGAGCTGGTGTTCATGCTCACTCGGCGCTAGCCAAAGCACCGAAGTCCAGCCGGATGCGCCAATAGGGTGCCGAGCGTGGCGCGCGTATTCGTCATCACAGGGCCTTCGGGCGTCGGGAAGGGCACGCTGATCCGCGGCCTGATGGATGCGCTGCCCGAACTGCAGCTGTCGGTGTCCGCCACCACCCGGGCGCCAAGGCCGGGGGAGAGCGACGGCGTCGATTACCACTTCATGAGCGCCGAGCAGTTCGAGCGCCACGTGCAAGCGGGCGACTTCGTGGAGCACGCCGACTACGCCGGGCGTCGCTACGGCACGCTGCGCAGCGAGCTCGACGATCGGATCGCGCAGGGAATCGCGGTTGTGCTCGAGATAGAGGTCCAGGGCGCGCGCCAGATCCGCCAGACGATGCCCGACGCAACCCAGGTGTTCATCGCCCCCCCGTCGATCGACGCGCTGCGCAACCGGCTCGTCGGACGCGGCACCGACGACGGGGAGGAGGTCGAGCGACGTCTGGAAGTCGCGCGCGAGGAGCTGCAAGCCCAGTCTGAGTTCGGCTACGTCGTCGTCAACGACCGCCTGGACGACGCGCTCGAGCGTCTCGTGGAGATCGTCACGGCTGAGCGCGGCTGATCCGGCGCGGCGGACGCCCTGAGCGCGAGCGTGGGGTGCACGGCGCACGCACGAGATCGCCCACTACAATGAACGCTCCCCAGGAAAGGCACTCACAACCGTGATCTCCCCCCGCATCGACCGTCTTCTGCAGAACGTCGACTCCAACTACGCGAGCGTCATCGTCGCCGCCAAGCGCGCTCGCCAGATCAACAGCTACTACCACAACCTCGGCGAAGGCTCGTTCGACGAATTCCCGCCGCCGATGATCGAGACCGGCTCCAAGAACTACCTCACGATCGCGCTCGAGGAAGTCGCAGCCGGCAAGATCAAGTACCACTACCGCTAGGCCAGGACCTCCGCTGAGCGGCGCAATGCGGCGTCCTCGGTCGCTCACGTACTGAGTACGCTTCGCTCCCTGCGTCCTTTCCTTGCTTGCTCAGCGACGGTCCTGGCGGGCGTGCGTATGCAGTCCTTGCGTCCCACCCGGCCCGGTTGTAGAACCCCTACATGCCTAGGATCCTGCTCGGGGTGAGCGGCGGCATCGCCGCCTACAAGGCGCTGCACTTCATCCGGCTCGCCACAGACGCCGGCCATGCCGTGCGCGTCATCCAGACGCCGACGAGCCTGCGCTTCGTCGGCAAGGCGTCGTTCGAGGCCATCACCGGAGCGCCAGTGCTCACCGACGAGTTCGAGCACGACCCTGCGCGCGGCGCCTTCCCCGGCCAGCAGCAGCCCTCGCATCAGCCGCTCACCCACCTCCAGCTCGTCGAGAACGCCGACCTCTATCTGGTGGCTCCGGCGTCAGCCAACACGCTGTCGAAGCTCGCCCACGGCGCAGCCGACAACCTGCTCTGCAGCGCCGCGCTGGCAGCCGCATGCCCGATGGTGGTGGCGCCGGCGATGAACAACCGCATGTGGGAGCACCCCGCCACCCAAGCCAACCTCGCGCTGCTGCGCGAACGCGGCGTGGAGGTCGTCGATCCGGGCTCGGGAAGGCTCGCCTCGATCGGAGAGGCGGGCGTGGGGCGGCTCGCCGAGCCGGCGCGGCTGTTGGAGGAGTGCGAGCGGCTCCTGTCGAGCGCCGGCCATGGCGTCGCCGCCGAGAGCGTGTGGAGCGGCTTGCGCGTGCTCGTCACCGCGGGAGGCACGCGCGAGCCGATCGACAGCGTGCGCTTCGTCGGCAACAGCTCCTCCGGGCGCATGGGCTTGGCGCTCGCCGAGCGCGCAGCCCGTCGCGGCGCCGAGGTGACGCTGGTTGCAGCCAACGTATCGCTGCCGATGCCCGCGGGGGTGCATGTCGTTCGCGTGGGCAGCGCCGCCGAGCTCCAGCAGGCGTGCGAACGGCGCTTCGAGGAGTGCGACATCCTCTTGATGGCAGCCGCCGTCGCCGACTTTCGCCCGGTGGACCCCGCCGAGGCGAAGATCAAGAAGGGGGGACGCACGAGCTTGCGGATCGAGCTCGAGCCCACCGCCGATGTGCTCAAGGGCCTTGCGCAGCGACGCCGCCCCGACCAGACGCTCGTCGGGTTCGCCGCCGAGCACGGCCCCGAGGCGATCGAGCTTGGACGGGGCAAGCTGTCGGGCAAGCGCCTGGATGCGCTCGTGGTCAACGACATCTCGCGCGCCGACATCGGATTCGAGTCCGCCGAGAACGAGGTTGCGATCGTCACGCACGAGGGCGAGCAGCAGGTCGCCAAGGCGTCCAAGACCGAGGTCGCCGAGGAGATCCTCGACGCCGTCGAGCGCCTGCGCGCCGCCTGCTGATCCGCGCAGCCGGCTGGGCGTTTCGCGGCGGGTGAGCGCTCAGATGGGGCTTGAAACCGCCTCTAGAGTTAGACGGATGGACAGCGTCTATGACCTCTACCAACGGGGCTGCGCGCTGCTCGAGCACGGCGACCACCAGGCGGCGATCGTGCCGCTCACGCGAGCCCGCGACCTGGAGCCCGAGAAGACCTCGATCCGCGAGGCGCTCGGCCGCGCCCTGTTTCACGCCCAGCGCTACGAGCGGGCGGCGGAGGAGTTCCAGGCGGTGGCGCAGATCGCCCCCACCAACGACTACGCGCTGTTCTGCCTGGGCCGTTCGATGCAGCTGCTCGGACGCCATCGCGAGGCGTGTCATCCGCTTGCCCTGGCCTGCTCGCTGCGCCCCGAGCGCGAGGACTACCGGCGCTATCGCGACCGTGCGCGGCGCAATGCGTCCAAGCGGTGATGCTATGCTCGATCGACAGCTTTCGAGCCATTGTGAAGACGGTGGCTGGCAGTACCGAAAGTGGGCGCCCGCCCGCTTTTTTTACGTCTAGAGGCAAAAACGGAGCCGATGTCAGCACTGCAAGCGCAAATCGAAGAGCGTCTCGCCCCGAGTGAGCCCGACGTCGAGGTGCTGCTCGCCGAGGTCGTCTCCGGACACACGTTGCGCGTGTTCATCGACCACCCCGAAGGCGTCACGCTCGACCTGTGCGAGCGGGTCACCGCGCAGCTCGGCGACCTGCGCGAGCGCTATGCGCTGGAGGTGTCCTCACCGGGCACGCAGCGGCCGCTGACGAAGCCGACCCACTTTCGCCGCTTCGTGGGACGGCGGGCGCGCGTGCGTACGCGCGAACCGCGTCCTGTGGCGGGATCGGCGCAGGACAAGTGCGCGCAGAGCTTCACCGGGGAGCTCGTCGGGGCTACCGACGAGGTCGTGACGCTCGCCGCCGACGGGGGCATCATCGCGATCCCCTACTCGGACATCCGCCGTTCGAACCTGATCGAGGAGTAGCAAGTGCATTACAAGAGGAGCCACTGATGTCACGCGAGATCTTGGAAGCCATGCACGCGCTCGCGCGCGAGAAGGGAATCGAGCCGGAGAAGCTGATGGTGGCGCTCGAGGACGCGCTGCTCTCCGCATACAAGAAGCAACCTGGCGCGGCGAAGTATGCGCGCGTGGAAATGGACCGCGACACAGCCGACTTCCGGGTGATCGAACTGATCATCCCCGAGCGTCTGGAGGCGCATCTGATCGTCGAGACCATCGACGAGGAAACCACCGTGGACCCGGAGACCGGCGAGCTGCGCGAACCGGAGGAACCGGAAATCGATCCGAAGAAGTTCGAGGAATACCGCGATCAGATCGACGAACGCGACGTCACGCCCGACGACTTCGGGCGCATCGCCGCGCAAACCGCCAAGCAGGTGATCCTGCAGCGCATCCGCGAGGCTGAGCGCGACATGATGTTCGAGGAATACCGCGACCGCGTCGGCGAGCTCATCACCGGGATCGTGCAGCAGTCGGACTCCCGCTACACGCTCGTGCAGCTGCGCGAGCGCGTCGAGGCGCTGCTGCCCAAGTCGGAGCAGGTGGATGGCGAGCGCTACGACCACTCCCAGCGCATCAAGGCGGTCATCAAGGAGGTTTCGCCCTCCACCAAGGGGCCGTCCATCATCGTCTCGCGCCGCGACCCCGAGCTGATCAAGAAGCTATTCGAGCTGGAGGTGCCCGAGATCGCCGACGGGTTGGTGGAAATCGCCAACGTCGCCCGCGAGCCCGGCTACCGCTCGAAGATCGCCGTCATCTCGCACGCCGACGGCGTCGACCCGGTGGGCGCCTGCGTCGGCCCGCGCGGATCGCGTGTGCGCATGGTGGTCTCAGAGCTGCGCGGCGAGAAGATCGACATCATCCCCCACAACGACGAGCCCGCCCGCTTCGTCGCCAAGGCGCTCTCGCCGGCACGCGTGCGCGAGGTGCTCGTCGACGACGAGGCCAAGCAGGCAACGGTGATCGTGCCCGACGACCAGCTCTCGCTGGCAATCGGTCGCGAGGGCCAGAACGCCCGCCTGGCAGCCCGTCTCACCGGCTGGCGCGTGGACATCCGCTCGGAGACCGAGTTCGCCGCCGAGGAGGCCGAGCACGGCTACGAGGAGGAGGAGCTGCAGGGCCGTTGCGCGGCGATCCTCTCCAACGGCCGCCGCTGCCCGAACGCCTCGCTGCCGGGCTCCCGCTACTGCGGTTTGGACTCCCATCAGGCGCTCGCGTCGATCGACAGCGACCGGGTGGCCGACCTGGCGTCCTCGAGCGACGACGAAGCCCAATCCGGCGAACCCCAGCCCGCCGAGGCGGAAGCCGCCGCCGAAGGGCAGGCGTCATAGCGACGCGCGTCCCGCTGAGGCGCTGCGTTGGTTGTGGGCGCACAGCACCGAAGGGTGAGCTGGTGCGGCTGGCGAGCGTCGCCGGCGGCGCCGGCAACCCCATGACCGTGATCGTCGACGCGCGCGGCACGCTCCCCGGACGGGGCGCCTACCTCTGCCGCGAGCCGGGTGGGCGCCTGCGCGGCGAGTGCCTGGCGCTCGCCGGGCGGCGCAAGGCTTTGCCGCGCGCGTTTCGTCGAGCTGTTGACCTTTCGGATGAGCTCGTAGAATCGGTGAGCCGATGAGCAAGAAGCGCGTACACGAGATCGCAAAAGACCAGGGCATCTCCAGCAAGGAGCTGCTCGCCAAGCTGAACGCCGCCGGCGTCGCCGCCAAGGCAGCCTCCTCATCGGTGGATGAGGCCGATGCGCTGCGTGCGCTCAGCGGCAACGGCGCCTCGTCTTCGGCGGCTCCGTCGGGAGCAACCGCCACCGCGACGGCGCCCGCCAAGCAGGCTGCGGCACCTGCCAAGCCCGCCGGCGCATCCACCACAGCCGCGCCCCCCAAGCCGCCGGCGCCCGCTGGCCCCTCGTCCTCGCCAAGCCCCGCGCCCGCCGGGGCGCCGCCGGCAGCCAAGACGCCCGCCGTGGACGGCGATGGCCGGACGCCCGCGTCGGCGCAGACACCTGCAGCCGCTTCCTCGCAACCCGCCGAGACGCCAGCCGCCGGCGGGTCCGCCGGGGAGCGTCACGTTCGTCCCACACGCGACTCGCGCACCGGCGAGCGCGCGCCCGGCGGAGCCGGCGCCGGTGGGCGGCGCCGCGTCGTGATCGACTCCCAGGCGTCCCGCCGCCAGCAAACCGGTCCAGCCAACCAGCCTCAGCGCCGCCCGCGCCGCGGCCGTCGCCGGCGCGGCACCTACGACGAGACGATCGCGCCGATCGACACCGCGGCGATGGAGGCAACCGACCTGATTCGCATCAACTCCGGCTCGACGGTGAAGGACGTCGCCGAGTATCTCGGCGTGCCGGTGCCGGAGATCATCAAGAAGCTGATGATGCTCGGAGAGATGGCGACGCTCACGCAAACGCTCTCAGACGACGCCATCCAGGTGCTCGCCGACGAATTCGAGAAGCAGATCGAGATCGTGCACGCCGCCGACGACGTCGAGCTCGAGCCGGTGTTCGAGGACACAGAGGAGGAGATGGTGGCGCGCCCGCCGGTCGTCACCATCATGGGCCACGTCGACCACGGCAAGACCTCGCTGCTCGACGCGATCCGCGAGACCGAGGTGGCGGCGGGCGAGGCGGGGGGCATCACCCAGCACATCGGCGCCTACCAGGTGCACCACGCCGAGAAGGAGATCACGTTCCTCGACACGCCCGGCCACGAGGCGTTCACGGCGATGCGCGCGCGCGGCGCGCGCGTCACCGACCTGGCGGTGATCGTCGTGGCGGCGGACGACGGCGTCAAGCCGCAAACCGAGGAGGCGATCGACCACGCCAAGGCAGCCGACGTGCCGATCGTCGTGGCGGTGAACAAGATCGACAAGGAGGGCGCGCAGCCCGAGCGCGTGCGCACCGAATTGACCCAACGCGGCTTGCAACCCTCCGAATGGGGCGGGCAAACCGAGTTCGTCGACGTGAGCGCCAAGACCCGGCAGGGCCTCGGCGACCTGCTCGACACGATCCAGCTGGTGACCGACCTGGAGGAGCTGAAAGCCAACGCCGACACCGAGGCGTCGGGGACGGTGATCGAGTCAAAGCTCGATCCCGGTCGCGGGCCGGTTGTCACCATCCTGATCCAGCGCGGCACGCTCGGAGTGGGAGACGCCCTGGTGGCGGGCGCTCACTTCGGCCGCGTGCGCGCGATGCAGAACTTCATCGGCACGCGCGTGAAGGCGGCGCGTCCCGGCGAGCCGGTCGAGGTGCTCGGCTTCGACGGCGTCCCCGAGGCGGGGGAATTCGTGCGCGTCGTGGAGAACGAGCGCCGGGCGCGCCAACTCGCCGGCGAGCGCGCCACCCGCCTGAAGACCGAGGCGCTCGCGCGCCGCTCAGGCCGCAAGGTGTCCCTGGAGGACGTGTTCAAGCTCGCCCAGGAAGGCACCGTCAAGGAGCTCAGCCTGGTGGTCAAGGCGGACGTCGCCGGGTCGCTGGAGGCGATCGAGGACGAGATCGCCAAGCTGCCACAGGACGAGGTGTCGGTGAACATCATCCACCGCGGCGTCGGCGGCATCAACGAGTCCGACGTCATGCTCGCCTCGGCCTCCTCCGGTTTGATCCTCGCGTTCAACGTGCGCCCGGTGCAGGACGCACGCCAACTGGCAGAGCGCGAGGGCGTGGAGATCCGCTCCTACTCGGTGATCTACCGCGCCATCGAGGATCTGCGCGCCGCCATGCAGGGCATGCTCGAGCCCACCGAGGTGGAGACCCCGCTCGGCCAAGCCGAGGTGCGCCAGCTGTTCCGGGCGTCGCGCATCGGCATCATCGCCGGGTGTCACGTCACCGAGGGCAAGGTCACGCGCGGCGCCCGCGCGCGGGTGGTGCGCGAGGGCACCGTCATCTACGACACGACGATCGGTTCGCTGCGGCGCTTCAACGAGGACGCTCGGGAGGTGACCGCGGGCTATGAGTGCGGCATCGTGCTCGTCAACTTCCAAGACCTCAAGGAGGGCGACGTGCTCGAGGCGTACGAGACGCGCCTCCAAGAGCGCGAGCTTTAAGGGGCCTGCCCGAAGGGGCGCCCAGATGGGCGGATGCGTGCGCTCAGTCGATTCCTTGCAGGCAGGCGGACGAGTAGGATGAGCTCAGACCGCATGCGGCGCGTCGACGAGGCGATCCGAGAGGTGATCGGCGACGCGGTTTCCTCAGAACTCAAGGACCCGAGAGTGGGATTTGTGACCGTCACGGATGTCAGCACCAGCGCCGACCTGCGTCACGCCCGGGTCTATGTGAGCGTGCTCGGCGACGAGGAGCGCCGCCAGGACACGCTCGCCGGGTTGCAGAGCGCGCACGGCTACCTGCAACGGCGGATCGCCTCCGAGCTGCACCTCAAGCGCACGCCGACGCTCACGTTCGCCTATGACGACACGAGCGAGCGGGCGATGCGCCTGGACTCCCTGATCGAGGATGAGCTCAGAGAGGATCGCGAGTGAGCTCCTCCGCCGACACCGCTTCCAGCGAGCCTGCCGACATCGCACGCGGCACGCGCGAGCTGGTGCTCGAGCGCCTGCGCGAGGACGAGCGCTTCGTGCTCGCCACACACGAGCACCCCGACGGGGATGCGCTCGGCTCGCTGATCGGCATGTATGGGTTGCTGAGCGCGCTCGGCAAGCAGGCGGACATGTTCATCGCCCCCGCCGATTTGCCGCTGCCCAGGGAGTACCGTTTCGCGACGCTCGAGCACGTCATTCAGGAGCCGCCCGCGGACATCGCTTCGCGCACGGTGATCTTGCTCGACTGCGGCAACATCGACCGCAACCCGGCGGGTGTGCTGCGCGACGGCGCGCATCTGCTGAACATCGACCACCACCACGACAACACGCTGTTCGGCACGCTCAACCACGTCGACTCCTCGGCGTCGTGCACGGCGGAGATCGTCTGGGATTTGATGCACGGCCTCGGTTTGACGCCCGGCGCACCCACAGCCGAGGCGCTGTATGTCGGCCTCGTCACCGACACAGGGCGCTTCATGTACGAGAACACCGGCCCGCGCGCGCACGAGATGGCGGCTGAGATGATCGCGGCGGGCGTCGACGTGCAGGCGGTGTATCGCCGGCTGTACGAGGACCTGCCGCTGGCGCGCCTCAAGCTGCTCGGATTCGCGCTGGAGCGCGTCCAGCGCTTCGACGACGGCGCGCTCACGCTCGCAGCGCTGAGCGCCGAGGACTTCGAGGGAGCCGGCGCCGAGGAAAGCTTCTCGGAGGGGATAGTCGACCACCTGCGGGCGGTGCACGGGACGAAGGTGGCTGTGCTGATCCGCGAGCTGATGGATGCCGACCAAAGGGGCAAGCGCAAGGTGTCGCTGCGCGCCACCGGCGAGGACATGGATGTGTCGGCGATCGCCCGCACGCAGGGCGGGGGAGGGCATCGTCGCGCCGCCGGCTTCTCGACGACGCTCGGCGTGCAGGAGATCGTCGAGCTGCTGCGCCGCGAGATCGCCGCCCAGCTGCACCCGCTCGGCGCGCCGGCCTGAGTGGCGCCGCCCCAGTGGACGGCATCCTGCTGATCGACAAGCCGGTGGGGCTCACCTCGCACGACGTCGTGGCTGCCGTGCGCCGCTCGCTCGGCAGGCCGAAGACCGGCCACACCGGGACGCTCGACCCGTTCGCGAGCGGTTTGCTGATCCTGCTGATCGGCAAAGCCACCCGCCTGCAAAGCCGCCTGATGGCGCTGCCCAAGCGCTATGAGACGATCGCCCGCCTGGGCGCCACATCGAGCACCGGGGACACCGAGGGGGAGATCGTGCACACCGGACGCATCCCCCCGAACCCCCCCGAGCTGCCGATGGGCGAGATCCGACAGCGCCCGCCCATGTACTCGGCGGTGAAGGTGCGCGGCGAGCGCGCATACGCGCGTGCGCGCAGGGGCGAGCAGTTCGAGATGCCCGAGCGCATCGTCACCGTCAACCGGTTCGAGCAGCTGTGGCGCAAGGAGGATCGGGCGGCGTTCGCGATCGAGTGCTCGTCGGGCACATACGTGCGCTCGCTGATCGCCGACCTCGGCGACGCCTATTGCGAACAGCTCAGGCGCACCGCGATCGGGCCGTTCACGGTCGAGCAGGCTGTCGCGCTGCCGCCGCGCGACACCCCATGGGAGGACCCGCCGCTCATCCCGATCGAGCAGGTGCTCCCCGTTCTCACATAGGCTTTGCGGCCGTGAAGGTCACCCACCTGCCCACCCCGACGCACGAGGGGCACGTGGAGCGCAGGGAGCGGCGAGTCGCCGTGGGCACGTTCGACGGCGTGCACCTCGGCCATCGCGAGGTGATCGCGGGTTGCGACAGCGTGCTCACGTTCGACCCGCACCCCTCCTCGGTGGTGGCGCCCGAGCACACGCCCAAGCTGCTCAACACGCTCGCGCGCAAGGCGCAGCTGCTCGACGCGCTGGGTGTGCGGGAGATGATCGTGATCCCGTTCGACGCCGACTTCGCAGCGCGCAGCGCGCAGGAGTTCATCGACGACGTGCTCGTCCGCACGCTCGGCGCGACGCATGTCTCGGTGGGCGAGAACTTCCGCTTCGGCAATCGCGCCAAGGGCGACCCGCGGATGCTCGAAGACGACGAGCGCTTCTCCACGCGCGTGGTGCCGCTGCTCGAAGTGCAGGGGGAAATCGTCTCCTCCAGCCACATCCGGGGACTGGTGGCAGCCGGAGAGGTGCAAACCGCCGCAGGTTTGCTCGGCGCCCCGTTCCAGCTCGAAAAAGAGGTTGTGTCGGGCGACAAACGCGGACGGGAGCTTGGCTTTCCCACGGCGAACCTCGTCCCCGACAGCGGGCTCGTGCTGCCCGGCCACGGCGTGTACGCCTGCCGGATCGCCGGCCCTGACCCGCTCGCGGGCGCCGTGGCGGCGGTGAACATCGGGGTGCGCCCCATGTTCGTCACCGGGCGCGGCGAGCTGATCGAGGCGTACGTGCTCGACTTCGAAGGCGACCTGTACGGACAGGAGCTGTGCCTGGAGTTTCTGGCGCGCCTGCGCGGCGAGCGGCGCTTCCCGTCGGTGGGTGAGCTCGTCGAGCAGATGGGCCGCGACGTGCAGCGCACGCAGGAGATCGCCACAGCCTGCTAGCCTGTGCCACCGCTATGACGATGACAAGCGAGCGCAAGCGCGAGATAACCGCCAAGTTCGGCTCCTCCGAGACCGACACGGGCAACACCAAGGTGCAGGTTGCCCTGCTCACCGAGCGCATCAACCACCTCACCGAGCACCTGCGCGAGCAGAAGTCCGACCACCATTCGCGCCGCGGGCTGCTCATGCTCGTAGGCCGCCGCCGCCGCTTCCTCGACTACCTGCAGCGCAACGACCTCGAGGGCTACCGCGCTCTCATCAAGGAGCTCGGTCTCCGCAAGTAGGAGGCGCTCGCGGCATGAGCGCCACCGACTCCACATCTGGCGTGCTCACCCCGGGCACCGAGGTTCCGCAGTTCAAGCTCGCCACCGAAGACGGCGGCAGCTTCACGAACGAGGATTTGCAGGGCAGGACGACCGTGCTCGTCTTCTACCCGTTCGCCTTCAGCCCGGTGTGCACCGACCAGTTGCAGATCTACGAGCAGGCGCTGCCCGAGATAACCGCACAGGACGCGGTCATCTACGGCGTGTCGTGCGACTCGACGTGGGCGCAGAAGGCGTTTCGCGAGAAGCTCGGCGTGAGCATCCCGCAGCTCTCGGACTTCGAGCCCAAGGGCGCCGGCTGCAACGCGTTCGGCGTTCTGCACGAGGGCGGCTTTCCGCAGCGCGCGCTTGTGATCGTCGGCCCCGACGGAGTGGTGCGCTGGAGCTACCAGGCGCCCTCGCCTGCCGATTTGCCGCCCGCGCACATGATCCTCGGCGGCCTCAAGAACGTCTGAGGCGGCCATCGACCGTCTCAGTTGCGGTTGCATGGCCTCTTCATGTCCCAGCCGGCGCATGCGCCGGCTGGCCGGACGGTGCATGCACCGTCCGGGACCACGCCGCATGCGGCGTGGTCTTCGCTAATCTCCCTTCCGTTCGGATACAAGGGAAATAAAGAACTGCCCCGCCGACCGAAGGGCGGGGAACGAAAGGCAGAACATATGAGCAGCAACGCCGTTACGCGGGTTTCCGTGGAGATCGCAGGCAGCGAGATCTCGTTTGAGACCGGCAGGATGGCCAAGCAGGCCTCCGGCGCAGTTGTAGTGCGACAGGGCGACACGATGGTGCTCGCCACCGCCACCGCAGGCTCGGTGCGCGATGTGGACTTCCTCCCGCTCACGGTTGACGTCGAGGAGCGGATGTACTCCGCCGGCAAGATCCCCGGCTCCTTCTTCAAGCGCGAGGGCCGCTCGGGCGAGAAGGCGACGCTCACCGCGCGCATGATCGACCGCCCGCTGCGCCCGCTGTTCCCCAAGGGCTGGCGCCACGAGACCCAGCTGGTTGCGATCCCCATCTCCGTGGATCACGTCCACCCGTACGACATCCTCGCGATGAACGGCGCCTCCGCGGCGCTGATGATCTCCAACGTCCCGTTCGCCGGTCCGGTGGGCGCGGTGCGCATCGGCAAGGTGGACGGCAACTTCGTCGTCAACCCCGCCGAGGAGGATCTGCTCGAGAACTCCGATCTCGACCTGGTTGTCGCGGGCTCCGAAGACGCCATCCTGATGGTGGAGGCGGGCGCGAACGAGATCTCCGAGGCGGAGATCCTCGACGCGCTCGACATCGCCCACTCGGCGATCAAGAAGCTCTGCGCCCTGCAGCGCGAGCTGGCGGAGAAGGTGGGCAAGGAGAAGACGCCCGTCGAGGCCCCGGCTGTCGACGAGCAGCTGCTCTCCGAAGTCCGCGCCTCGCATGGCGCGGCGCTGGACGAAGCCACGCAGGTGCACGACAAGCTCGAGCGCCAGGACGCCACCGAGAAGGTTGCCGAGGAAATCCTCGCGCGCTACGCCCCGGCTGCCGCCGAAGGGGCCGGCGAGGCCGAGCAGCAGAGCGCCAAGGAGCGCCGCGCTGCGGTGCAGCAGGTGTTCGGCAAGCTCGAGAAGGCGATCATCCGCGAGCGCATCGCCGTGCACAAGAAGCGTCCCGACGGGCGCGGATCGGATGAGATCCGTCCGATCGACATCGAAGTGGGCGTCACCCCGCGCACGCATGGCTCCGCGCTGTTCACGCGCGGTCAGACGCAGGCGCTCTCAGCAGTTGCGCTCGGCACGCTCAAGGAGGAGATGCGCCTGGACACGCTCGGGCTGCAAACCGCCAAGTACTACTTCCACCACTACAACTTCCCGCCGTTCTCGGTCGGGGAGGCAGGCCGGCTCGGACCCAAGCGGCGCGACATCGGCCACGGGGCGCTGGCGGAGCGCGCGCTCGTGCCGATGATCCCCTCCACCGAGGAGTTCCCGTACACGATCCGCGTCGTCTCCGACATCCTCGAGTCAAACGGCTCCTCCTCGATGGCGTCGGTGTGCGGCTCCTCGCTGTCGCTGATGGACGCCGGCGTGCCGCTCGTGCGTCCGGTGGCGGGCATCGCGATGGGGCTCATCAAGGAGGGCGACGACTACATCGTCCTCACCGACATCGCCGGCGTGGAGGACCATCTCGGAGACATGGACTTCAAGGTGGCGGGCACCGAACGCGGGATCACCGCCCTGCAGATGGACATCAAGATCTCGGGCGTCACGTTCGAAATCCTGCGCGACGCGCTCTCGCAAGCCAAGCAGGCGCGCACGTTCATCCTCGGCAAGATGGCTGACGCGATCGGCAGCCCGCGCGAGCAGCTCTCGCAGTTCGCCCCGCGCATCCAAACGATCCAGATCGACCCGTCGCAGATCGGGATGCTGATCGGCAAGGGCGGCGAAACGATCCGCGGCCTCTCCGAGGAGTTCGAGTCGCAGATCGACGTCAACGACGAGGGCCAGGTGCTGATCTACTCCGCCAACGGCGAGCTCGCCGACCAGCTGGCGGAGCGCATCCGGGTGATGATGAAGGAGGTCGAGGTCGGCGACGAATACGCCGGCAAGGTCGTCAAGACCACCACCTTTGGCGCCTTCGTCGAGCTGACGAAGGGCACCGACGGCCTGCTGCACATCTCAAACGTCGCTCCGGGCAAGCGCGTAGACACCGTCGAGGACGTGCTCAACAAGGGCGATGAGATCAACGTCCGCGTGGTTGAGGTCGACCGCGAGCGCGGGCGCGTCGGCCTGCGCCTCGCCGACGACCCGGAGGTCGCCGGCAAGAGCGTCGAGGAGCTTGCCGCGGTCGGCACCGGTGGCGGTGGCGGCGGGGGTGGCGGGCGCCGTGAGGGTTCCGGCCGCAACGGCCGCGAGGGTGGACGCCCGCGCGGCGAGCGCGGGTCGGGCCGTCCGCGACATGGCCGCGACCGCGACCGCGATTGAGCGGCCCGCTGAGCGTCTTGCACGATCCGGCGGGCGCCCTCAGTTGACGTCCGCCGGCTGGCGTCTGACGACGCTCGACAGCGGATTGCGGGTGACCACCGAGCGCATCGACAGCGTGCGCTCGGTGGCGCTCGGCTTCTGGATCCCAACGGGTTCGGCGATGGAGTCGGTCGAGCAGGCGGGCGTGTCGCACCTGCTCGAGCACATGCTCTTCCGCGGCACGCGCTCCCACCGCTCTGAGGAGATCGACCAGATCTTCGATGCGATGGGCGCCGAGTGCAATGCGGAGACCGACCGCGAAGCCACCTCGCTGTACACGCGTGTGCTCGACCACCATTGCGAGCGGGCGCTGCAGGTGATGAGCGAGATGGTGTGGGCGCCGCGCTTCGAAGCGCTCGACGCCGAGCGCGAGGTGGTGCTGGAGGAGATTGCGATGTACGAGGACGACCCCCAAGACCGCGTCTTTGACGTGCTCGGCGAGGCTGTGTTCGGCGATCACCCGCTCGGCCGTCCGGTGATCGGGCGTGCCGAGGTGGTGGCGGCGGTGGGGGAGGAGCGTTTGCGCGAGTTCCACCGTGCGCACTATCGCCCGGAGCGCATGGTGCTCGCAGCCGCGGGGTCGGTCGACCACGACGAGCTCGTGCGCATCGTTCAGAGCGCGCAACCCTCGCCTGCGCAAGCCGATGGCGTGCTCGACCGCCCCGGCGCCGTCCCGCCGCTGGGTGCGGACACGTTTGCTCGCCGAGTGCGCTTTCAGCGCAAGGACACCGAGCAATACCACGTCTGCCTCGGCGGCCCTGGGATCGACCGCCACGACGAACGGCGCTTTGCGCTGCGCGTGCTCGAGGGCGTGCTCGGCGGCACCTCCTCCTCGCGCCTGTTCCAAGAGGTGCGCGAGAAGCGCGGCCTGGCCTACTCGGTGTTCTGCTTCTCCAACCTGCACGCCCGCGCCGGCGAGGTGGGTTTGTACGTCGGAACTCGCCCAGACAACCTCGGCGAGGCGATGCACACGATCGCCGCCGAGCTCGAGCGCTTCGCAGCCGACCCGTGCGAGGAGCAGGAGCTCGTGCGCTCGCGCGAGAACGTCAAGGGACGCGTGGGGCTGGCGCTCGAGTCCACATCCGCCCGCATGAGCCGGCTGGGCTCCTCGGTGCTCGCAGATCTGCCGATCCTCTCGGTGGATGAGATCGTGGATAGGATCGACGCCGTGCAAACGGTGGATGTGGCAGAGCTCGCAAGCGCGCTGTTTGCGCCCGCCCGCCTGTCGGCTGCCGGTGTCGGGCCGGACGAATCCGCCTTTGACGCCGCGCTCGCTCCTCTGAGGGGAGCGGCGGCATGATTCGCGTTGCGGTTGCCGGTGCCGCGGGACGCATGGGCGCGACGGTGTGCGAGGCGGTGGATGGGGCGCCCGACATGGAGCTGGTCGGACGCGCCGACCCGCTGCTCGACACGACGCTCGAGCGGGCGATCGCCGATGGGCGCCCGGACGTGGTGGTGGACTTCACCCAACCCGACACCGCGCTCTCCAATGCGATCGCATGCCTGGAAGCGGGTGTGCACGCGGTGATCGGCACCACCGGCTTCGACCCGGCGCCGATCTACGGCGCCACGGGCGCCAACGTGCTGATCGCCCCCAACTTCGCAATCGGCGCCGTGCTGATGATGCGTTTTGCCGCCGAGGCGGCGCGGCACATGGCCAAGGCGGAGATCGTCGAGCTGCACCACGACCGCAAGCTCGACGCGCCGAGCGGCACCGCCGCGCGCACCGCGCGGCTGATGGCTGACGCCACCGACGGCGATCCGCCTCCGATCCACTCGGTGAGGCTGCCCGGATTGGTGGCAAACCAGGAGGTGATCCTCGGCGACGTCGGCCAGACGCTGACGATCCGCCACGACACCACCGGACGGGAGTCGTTCATGCCTGGCGTTCTGCTCGCAATCCGCGCCGTGCCCACGCTCGAGCGCTCGCCGCTCGTGGGCCTGGAGCACGTCCTGTTCGGCGACGCCGCGTCGTGAGATACTGCACGCGATGAGCGGCCTCGGCGCGATTCTCACGGCGATCGTCACGCCATTCGACGAGCGCGGGAAGGTGGATGAGCAGTCTTTCGTCGCGCTCATGCACCATCTCGCCGCGCACGGCTCGGACGGCTTCGTGGTGTGCGGCACCACCGGCGAGGCGGCGACTCTGACAGACGAGGAGCACCTTGGGCTGATCGAGTTGGCGGTGCGCGAGCGGCCCCCTGGAACGACGGTCGTCGGCGGAACCGGGTCCAACGACACCCGCCATGCGATCCACCTCACCGAGAACGCCACGGAGCTGGGCGTCGACGCCACCCTGATCGTCACCCCCTACTACAACCGACCGAGCCCGCGCGGGATCGTGCGCCACTACGAAGAGGTGGCACGCGCCACCGACAAGCCGATCGTCCTCTACAACATCCCCTCGCGCACAGGTGTCAACATGTCGCCCGAGCTGCTCGCCCGCCTTGCGCAGATCGAGCACGTCCAAGCCGTCAAGCAAGCCAACGCCGCCGAGCTTCAGCAGATCGACGGTCTGGAGCTGTACGCCGGCGACGACGGGTCGCTGGCGCGCGTGCTCGACCTCGGCGGGCCGGGAGGAATCTGCGTGGCGAGCCACATCGTCGGCGACGAGATGCGGCGCATGGTGGATGAGCCGGAGCAGCGCGCCGACATCGACGCAAGCCTGCGCGACGTGTACGAGACGCTGTTCATGACCGCCAGCCCGACGTGCACCAAGGCGGCACTGAACATGCTCGGCCATGGCGTCGGCGGCCTGCGACTCCCGCTGATCGAGGCATCCGAGCACGAGCTGGCAGAGGTGCGGGCCATGCTCGAGCGCCACGGTTTGCTCGCGGCAGAGACAGCTCGCGCGTGAGCACCCTGCGCGTCCTGCCCCTCGGCGGGTTGGGCGAGATAGGCAAGAACATGACCGTCGTCGAGTACGACGAGCGGATCGTCGTGGTCGACGTCGGCCTGCGCTTCCCCACGCCGGAGATGGTGGGAATCGACCTCGTGCTGCCCGACTTCTCCTACCTGCGCGAGCGCGCGCGCGACATCGAGGCGATCGTCATAACACACGGCCACGAGGACCATCTCGGCGCCCTGCCCTGGGTGATGCGGGAGCTGGCGCCCATCGCCTCCCCACCCGTGTACGGGGGAGCGCTCACCATCGAGATGGCGCGCTCCAAGCTCGAAGAGCACAAGCTGCGCGAGGTGGAGCTGAGCGAGGTGGCCACGGGGGAGATGCTCGACATCGGCCCGTTCTCACTGGAGCTGATCCACATGACGCACTCGATCCCCGACTCGAGCGCCGTGGCGCTCGGAACCGAGCTGGGCACGGTGCTCCTCACCGGCGACTACAAGTTCGACCAAACTCCCGTCGACGGTCCGCCGGCGGACGTGTCGCGCCTGGCGGAGCTGGGCCGCGAGGGGGTGCTGCTGCTGTGCGGCGATTCGACCAACGTCGACCGCCCCGGCTTCTCGCCGTCGGAGTCGGTGGTGGGTCCTCACCTGGAGGCGACGTTCGCGCGCTGCGAGGGCCGGATCGTCGTGACGAGCTTCGCCTCGAACATCCACCGCGTGCAGCAGGCGATCGACGCTGCCGCGGCGCTGGACCGCAAGGTCGCGCTGGTGGGCCGCTCGATGCGCAAGAACGTGGGCATCGGGCGCACGCTCGGCCACATAGACGTCCCCGACGGGCTGCTCGTGGGACCGCGCGAGATCGACGACTTCCCCGACGAGCGCATCGTGATCATCTCAACCGGCTCTCAGGGCGAGCCGCTGTCCGCCCTGCGCCGGATGGCTTACCGCGACCATCCTCACATCAAGCTGCGCGACGGCGACACGGTGGTGTTCTCGGCAACCCCGGTTCCAGGCAACGAGCGGGCTGTCAACGAGACGATCGACCGGCTCTACCACAACGGCTGCGACGTGATCACCGCACGCGACGCGCCCGTTCACGCAACCGGGCATGGGCACTGCGAGGAGGCCAAGCTGATGCTCAACCTGGTCAAGCCGCGCTACGTGCTGCCGGTGCACGGAGACTTCAAGCGGTTGCGCCTGCACGCCCAGCTGGCGGAAGCCGTTGGCATACCGCCCGAGGACGTGTTCCAGGGGGACAACGGGCTGCCGCTGGAGATCGACGAGCGCGGCGCGCGCTTCGGCGAGCGCGAGCAGTCGGGGATGGTGTTCGTCGACGGTGTCAACATCGGCGAGGTGGCGGATGTCGCGCTGCGCGACCGGCGCATGCTCTCCGCCGATGGGATCTTCGTGGTGGTGGTCACGGTTGCAGAGCGAAACGGGCAGTCGGTGACCGAGCCCGAGGTGATCTTCCGCGGCGTCCCGTTCCTCGACGAGGCGGGCGAGATGGTGGAGGAGATCCGCTCAACCGTGGACTCCACGCTCGCCCGCGCCGCCGAGGAGGAGATCCGCGAGATCGACCTGCTGCAGGAGCTGCTCCACGACGATCTAGCGCAGCTGGTCTACGACCGCCTGCGTCGCCGGCCCATGGTGCTCCCGGTCGTCGTCGAGGTTTAGCGGCGCCGCCGGCAACGTCACGGTGAAGCGAGCGCCCGGTCGCTCGGCGCCGGGGTGAGTGGGGGAGAGGGTCACCGAGCCGCCGTGGGACTCGGCGACAGCGCGCACGATCGCAAGTCCCAAGCCGAACGATCCGCCGCGATCCCCGGCGCCGCGCACGAAGCGCTCGAACAGGCTCGACGCGAGCTGCTCCGGCACGCCCGGACCGTCGTCCTCGACGACGAGCACCGCTCGATCGGCGTCGCGTTCGGTTCGCACCCGGATCTCTGTGCCTGGCGGGGTGTGGCGCAGCGCGTTCTCGATCAGGTTGATCGCCAGACGGTGGAGCTCGTCGCGCGACACCTCCACGGGCGCGGGTTGGGCGTCAAGCGTCACGTCGTGCTGGGAGCTGACCGGGCCAAGCTCCCCAGCCGCCTCGACGACGATCTCACCCAGGTCGCAGCGCTGACGAGGGACGACGCGTCCGACGTCGGTGCGGGCGAGCAGCAGCAGGTCGCCCACGAGTCGGCGCATTCGCTGGGAGGAGCGCAGCGCCGAGCGAGCCGCGTCCGCCTCGTCGCCTCGCAGCGACTCGGCGAGCAGCTCGAGGTTGGCGAGCACGCTCGTCAAAGGGGTGCGCAGCTCGTGCGAGGCGTCAGCCACGAAGCGACGTTGGCGCTCGAGCATCGCTTCGGTTTCGGCGTGGGCGACGTCGAGCTCGCGCAACATCCCTCCCAGGGTGCGCGCGAGCTCCGCCACCTCGTCGTCGGCTGCGGGCTCGGGCACGTTGCGGCTGGCGTCCCGCGTGCGTGCGATCTCATCGGCGGTTCGCGTCAGCTCGGCGATCGGAGCCATCGCGCGCCGGGCGATCGCGATGCCCGCGAGCAGCGCGAGCGCCGCCCCGCCGAACACGCCGAGCACGAGGAACAGCTCGACGCGCGCCACCGATGCGTTCACCTCCGAAAGCGGACGCCCGTACTGCACGATGATCGCTCCGCCCACAGGTGCGGGCAGCTCCACGATTCGGCTGTACACGCGGTACCCGTGTTCGCTGACGTCGTTCGCGAACACCTTGAAGCGCGGCGCGTTGCGCGTCTGCTCGATGACGCTTCCCGACGCCGCGGTGAGGATGCGGACGACTGCGTGCTCCGGGCGGGCGAACTGGTCGAGGTTGGTTGGGCTTTCGATGCGCAGGTGGTAGTAGCCCTGTGCGTCGCGGGGCACCGCGATCTGAAGCAGAGCCGCCAGGTTGGTGGCGGAGATGGCGGCTTCGCGGTTGAAATCCGAGCGGATGCGGTGGACGGTGAGCGAGCCGACAACCACCGCGAACACGCACAGGATCGTGAACGTCAAGAACGCCGAAGCTCCCGCCAGGCGGGCGCGGATCGGCAGCCGGTCGAAGGCGCCGTACAGCCGTGCCGCCGCCCGCCGCAGCTCGCCCAGGGGGTCAGGCGCGGAGGACGTATCCGGCTCCGCGGATCGTGTGCAGCAGGCGCGGCTCTCCCTCGGCCTCGAGCTTGCGACGCAGGTTCGAGACGAACACCTCGATCGTGTTGGTTGTCGAGAAGGGGTCATAGCCCCACACCTCGTCAAGCAGGCGCTGGCGGGAGATGACGATGCGCTCGTTGCGCATCAGGTACTCGAGCAGCTCGAACTCGCGCTGGGTCAGCTCGATCGAGCGCTCGCCGCGCGTGATCTCGTGCGTGTCGACGTTGAGCGAAAGGTCGGCGACGCGCAGGGGAGCCGACCCGCGCGGCGGACGACGGCGCAACAGTGCGCGCATCCGCGCGAGCAGCTCCTGTCGCTCGAACGGCTTGACCAGGTCGTCGTCGGCGCCGGCGTCCAAGCCCTCCACGCGCGACTCAACCGCGTCGCGGGCGGTGAGCATGAGGATCGGCACGTCATCGCTCTCGCGCAGATGCCGCGCCACCTCGACACCATCCATCTCGGGCAGGCCGAGGTCGAGGATCACCAGATCGGGAGCGAACGTGCGCCCGTGCTCCAGGGCTGACTTGCCGTCAGCCGCGGAGCGCACCTCATAGCCCTCCATGCGCAGCGAGCGCTGGAGCGCCTGGGCGATGTCCTCGTCGTCCTCGACGACGAGCACGCGCGGAGAGCGGGTGTAATCGGCGCTGCTCATGTCAAGCAGAGTATGTAGCGGGGTGCACTAAAGCGATGGTAAGGGGAGGTTCCGGGCGCTCGGCGTCGAAGCAGCGCCTGATGGCTTCCACGCGCAAGCGCACGACACGCAAGCCCACCCGCTCGACGCGCGGGCGCGCGCACGCTCGCAGTGGCTCGCGCCGCCGGCGCAAGGGCGCGCGCGGAGGGCTGGGCGAGCTGCTGCCGGCTCTGCCGCAACTGGATCAAACGCAGCGCGACGTGCTGGGCATGGCGCTCGTCGCGCTTGGGATCTTCATGGGGTTCGTGCTCTACGGCCACTGGGACGGCGGACGAGTCGGCCACGGATTGGCGGTGGCGCTCGGGTGGTGTGTGGGCCGCGCACGCGGACTCGCCCCGCCTGCCCTCGTGTTGGGAGGCGGCGCGCTGCTGCTCGACCAGGTGCTGCCGGCGCGTCGTCCGCTTCGCACGGGCGGGGTGTGCCTGTTCACGGCGATCGTCCTCGCGCTCGCCGCCGGAACGCTCGGCGTGAGCGGAGGGACACCGAGCGGAGCCGGGGAATCGACGCAGTGGCGCTCGGTGTTCCTGCAAGGTCACGGAGGCGTGTCCGGCCAGGCGCTCTACTGGCTTGCCCACAGGCTGGTGGAGACGGTCGGCGTGGACATCCTCGTCGTCTTTCTCGGCTCCGCGGGCGTGCTGCTGCTCAGCGGCGCCTCGCTCGCCGCCGTGCTGCGCGCCACAAGCAACGGGGTGGCGGAAACCACGCGCGTGCTGAAGACGAAGGCGCACACGATCGAGCAGGCGTCACGCACTCTTCTCGACGACTGGGCTCCGCTGCACCCACCCGAGCCCGAGCCGGATGAGCTCGTGGTGCGCGCCACCCACGTGGAGGCCCCCTCGCAGGATGACTTTCCCGAGCCGGATCCCTTCGGTGAGCCGGACATCGATTTGAGCAGCGAGATCGTGGAGGACGAACCGGAGGAACCCGAGGAGGTGGACGCCGAGGAGGAGGTTGCGGGAGTCGCCCACCTCGACGCCGGAGCGCTGCCACCCGACGCTCTGACGCCCCAGGGCAGGTTGCGCGACGTGGTGACAGACGATCCGAGCTTCGTGTGGGAGCTGCCGGTGCCCGACCGGATACTCACCCGGTCGACCGCCGAGCAGGCGCGCCCGGACACAGCCGGCCAGGAGCGCACAGCCGCCAGCCTGGTGGAGGCGCTGGGGCACTTCGGCGTGCAGGCAAAGGTGATCGGCACGGTTGCCGGACCGCACATCACCCGCTACGAGCTGCGCCTTGCCCCGGGGACGAAGGTGGGCAAGGTGGCGCAGCTCAAGGACGACCTCGCATATGCGCTTGCGGCAACCGACATCAGGATCCTCGCCCCGATTCCCGGCAAGCAGGCGGTGGGTGTGGAGGTGCCCAACGCCAAGCGCCGGATGGTGAGGCTCGGCGACGTCTTTCAGGTGGCGCCGGCGGACTGGTCGCCGCTGACCGTGTGGCTCGGCAAGGATGTCGCCGGCAAGGCGATCGGCGCCGATCTGGCGAAGATGCCGCATCTGCTGGTGGCGGGCACCACCGGGGCGGGCAAGAGCGGGGCCATCAACGCGATGCTGTGCAGCGTGCTGCTGCGCGCCACCCCGCACGAGGTGCGCGTCGTGCTCGTCGACCCCAAGCAGGTGGAGCTCAACCACTACGAGTCGATACCGCATCTGCTCACACCGGTGATCACCAGCCCGCGCATGGCAGCCAACGCCCTTCAAAACCTCGTGCGCGAGATGGAGCAGCGCTACGGGATCATGTCGCTCGCCCGGGCGCGCAGCCTGGTGGAGCTCAACAAGGCGCGCGCCGCGCGAGACGAAGCGCCGCTGCCGTACATCCTGTGCGTGATCGACGAGCTCGCAGACCTCATGATGGTGGCGCCGGCGGACGTCGAGGACTCGATCATCCGGCTTGCGCAGAAGGCGCGTGCGGTGGGGATCCACCTGGTGCTCGCCACACAGAGCCCTCGCGTGGATGTGATCACCGGAATGATCAAGGCGAACGTCCCGTCGCGCATCGCTTTTGCGGTGTCAAGCCAGACCGATTCGCGCGTGATCCTCGACCAGAACGGCGCCGAGTCGCTGCTCGGCCAGGGGGACATGCTGTTCAGCCCGGTCGGCTCCTCGCGCTTGCAGCGCATCCAGGGCGCTTACATCGACGAGCCTCAGATCGCAAAGCTCACCGAGATGTGGCGCCGCCAGGGCGAACCGGAGCTGCGCGAGGAGCTGCTCGAGGAGGTTGAGCCCGTTCAGGAGGAGGGCGCCGGCGCCGGAGATGGCGGGGACCCCGACGAAGATCCGCTGCTGCGCGACGCGATCGTGCTCGTCGCCGAAATGCAAACCGCATCCACCTCGATGCTCCAGCGGCGATTGCGTCTGGGGTACACGCGTGCAGGCCGCTTGATCGACATGCTCGAGCGCCGTGGCGTGATATCCGGCTATGAGGGGTCCAAGCCGCGCCAGGTGCTGATCACCGAGGCAGACCTGCCGCGCGTGCTCGCCACGCACACGGGCGGCGAGCCGGCTGCGGTGATTGGTGGCGATAGCCACTAGCCTTTCGGCTTGAGATGACCGACATCGGAGCGACACTGCGCGAAGCACGCATGCGCGAGCGCATCGACGTCTCAGAGATCGAGGCCAAGACGAAGATCCGCGCCAGGTATCTGCGGGCGCTCGAGAACGAGGAGTGGGATCTGCTGCCCGGTCCGACGTTCGTGCGCAGCTTCCTGCGGACCTACGCCCAGGCGCTCGGCCTGGATGGCAAGGCGCTGGTGGAGGAGTACCGCATGCGCTTCGAGCCGCCGAGCGAGGCCGAGCATCAGCCTGTGGTGTCCAGCTCACGCCACCCCCGCCCGCGCAGAGCCCCCGCCACGCAGATGGCAAGCAGATGGTCGCGCGGTTACACGGTTGCCTCAGGTGTCGTTGGGGTGATCGTCGTGCTGCTCGTCATCGGTCTGCTGATGGGCAAAAAAGGTGGCACGGGCGCCCCGAGCAAGACGAGCGCTGCGCAGGGAAGGGCCGCAAACCACTCCGCCACCCACCGGGCGGTGGGCTCGTCTGCGCCGACGGGCAACGCGCATCCTGCGAGCGTGACGCTTTCGCTGCAACCGTCGGCGGCTGTGTACGTGTGCCTGATCGGCGATCGCCGGCGCAAGCTGATCCCTGGGTTGATCGTCGAACCTCCATACACGCCTGTCACCTACCGCGCCAAGCGCTTCCAGATCACCCTGGGCAACAACGCGGTGACGATGTATGTGAACGGCAAGCCGCTGTCCGTGCCCGCCTCCAGTCGGGCGATCGGCTACTCGGTGACCGCCGCCGGCCGCCAGCCGCTTGCACCGGGGCAGCTGCCCACCTGCACGTGAGCGCACGCGCCCCATCGCAGCCCACCCGCACAGCGGGGCAATGCGGGTGAGCGCCCGCGCGGGGATCCTGGTCACCGGCACCGAGGTGCTGAGCGGCAGGGTGCGCGACAGGAACGGCCCGTGGCTGTCGGACCGCCTGGGCGAGCTCGGGGTGGAGCTCGCTCACACGCTGATCGTGGGCGACCGCCCGAACGACATCGAGTCGATGCTGGCGTTCATGGCTGAGCAGCGCCTGGATCTGGTGATCACGAGCGGAGGCCTGGGTCCCACCGCGGACGATCTCACCGTGGAGGTGGTGAGTCGCGCGCAGGGCAGGGAGATGGTGCTCGACCGCGAGCTGGAGGCGCGCATCGCGCAGATCGTGCGCCCGCTGTCGGAGCGCTACCCCAAGCTCGACCGCGACGCGATCGCCGCAGGCACGCGCAAGCAGGCAACCGTCCCGCGCGGCGCCCGCGTGCTCGACCCGGTGGGAACCGCACCGGGCCTGGTGGTGACGCCGGGGCAGGGGAGGGAGGGACCGACGATCGTCGTGCTGCCCGGCCCTCCACGTGAGCTTCAGCCGATGTGGACACAGGCGCTCCAGACACCCGAGCTGAAGGAGGCGATTGCCTGCGCCACCGTATACCGCCTCCAGACGCTGCGCCTGTTCGGCATCCCCGAGTCGGAGATCGCCGAGACGCTGCGTGTGGCGCAGCGCTCGGGTGTGGCGCTCGACCGCATGGAGATCACCACCTGCATGCGCGGGGGGGAGATCGAGGTTGTCACACGCTATGAGCCCGACGCCCAGCACACCTATGACTCTTTTTTGGCGATCGTCGAGGAGCGCCACGCCGACACGCTGTTTTCGCGCGACGGAAGCACCGTCGACGATCAGGTGGCGAGCCTGCTGCGCGGAGATCCCATGCGGATCGACGGCAGCGCCGGTGCATCCCGACGCGAGACACCGCTCACGATCGCGACCGCGGAGTCCTGCACGGGAGGTCTGCTGGCAAAGCGCCTGACCGACCCCCCCGGCGCTTCGGAGTATGTGTTGGGCGGGATCGTCGCTTATTCGAACGAGGTCAAGACCGCACAGGCGGGGGTCAGCTCTGAGCTGATCGAGCGCCACGGCGCCGTGTCCGAACCGGTGGCCAAGGCGCTTGCCCACGGCGCCCGGGAGCGCTTGGGCGCAGACGTGGGCATCGGCGTGACGGGCATCGCCGGCCCGGGGGGCGGCAGCGAGGAGAAGCCGGTTGGGTTGGTGTGGGTGAGCGTCGTGTGCGGCGAGCAAGACGCCGGCCTCACCCGCTCGGTGCGCCTGCCGGGCGACCGGGCGGATGTGCGTGAGCGCGCCACCACGGTGGCGATGCACCTGCTCCGCCGCGTGCTCTCCAAGACATGACCCACAGCCATGCGATGGCACGTCTGTTCGTGGCGATCGACCCGCCCAAGGACGTCCGGGAGCGTCTTGCCGGGTGGGCGCGAACGGCTTTGCGCTCAGCGGGCGGCAGACCTGGCGCCGGTCATCCGCTGCGCGTGCTCGACCCCGAGCTGCTGCACGTGACGCTCTGCTTCCTCGGCAACCAGCCGCTGGAGGAGGTCGGCACGATCGACTCGCGGCTGGGCGAGGTCGCGAGCCATGTGGGAGAGCTGTCGGTGGGCGCTCCGCTGTGGCTGCCTCCGCGCCGCCCCCGTGCCGTGGCGGTGGAGCTGCACGACGACGGCTCAGACCGTCTGGCTGAGCTGCACAGGCGCTTGGTTGTCGCCCTGGGAGAGCTTGGCGAGGTGAGCGGCGGCGGCGCAGGCGCACGCCGCCACCGCTTCCGTCCGCACGTCACGGTGGCACGTATGCGAGACGGCGCGGCGCCGCGCGAGCGCACATTGACGCCCACGCCGCCGCTGTCGTTCACGCCGCGCGAGCTGGTGCTTTATCGCTCGTGGCTGTCTCCTGAGGGAGCGAGCTATGAGGCGCTCCGTCGGCTCCCGCTGTGATCGGCGTCACCTTCTCACGCCCAAGCCCGAGCGCGGCATACACCTTGCCTTCGATCTCCTTGGCCACAGAGGGGTTCTCGTCGAGGAACGCCTTGGCGTTGCCGCGCCCCTGGCCGAGCCGTTCGTTGCCGTAGGAGAAGAACGATCCCGACTTGGTGACGATGCTGTGTTCGATGCCGAGGTCGACCAGGCAGCCCGAGGTGGAGATGCCCTTGCCGAACTCGATGTCGAACTCCGCCTGACGGAAGGGGGCGGCGAGCTTGTTCTTGACCACCTTCACGCGCACGCGGTTGCCCACCGCCTCGGTGCCGTCCTTGAGCGTCTCGATGCGCCGGATGTCAAGACGCTGGGAGGCGTAGAACTTCAGCGCGCGACCGCCCGGCTGGGTCTCGGGCGAGCCGAACATCACGCCCACCTTTTCGCGGATCTGGTTGGTGAGTATGCACAGCGTGCCGGTGCGGTTGAGGTTGGCGGCGAGCTTGCGCATCGCCTGGGACATCATGCGCGCCTGCGAGCCCACCGTCTGGTCGCCCATCTGCCCCTCGAGCTCCACGCGCGGGGTGAGCGCCGCCACCGAGTCGATCGCCACCACGTCGACCGCCCCCGAGCGCACGAGCATGTCGGCGATCTCGAGCGCCTGCTCGCCGTAGTCGGGCTGGGAGACGAGCAGCTCGTCGATGTCCACGCCGATCTCCTTGGCGTACAGCGGGTCCATCGCGTGCTCGGCGTCGATGAACGCGCACACCCCGCCCTGCTTCTGGGCCTCGGAGAGGATGTGGTAGATCAGCGTCGTCTTGCCCGAGGACTCAGGGCCGAACACCTCGACGATGCGCCCCTTCGGCACGCCGCCGATGCCGAGCGCCAGGTCGAGCGAGAGCGCCCCCGTGGGAATGGCGTCGACGCGCACCTGAGCTCCCTCGTCGCCCATGCGCATCACACTGCCCTTGCCGAACTCGCGCTCGATCTGGCTGAGCGCCCCCTGCAGGGCGGCGTCGCGTGCCTTTGCGGCCTTCTCCTCGTCGCTTACGGGCATGATCCTGAACTCCTCGGGTCGGGGTGGGATGAAAAAGGTAGCTCGCGTATCGGACGGAACACGAACACATGTTCGATGCCGCTCGCACGGCTCCTCCACATGTCGCCGGCTTGCGCCTCATCGCCCTCCCCTGGTTGGGGCTACCCTTCAGGAGCGATGACGCCGACGACAACCAAGCGCTACCACCTGACGACGTTCGGATGCCAGATGAACGAGCACGACTCCGAGCGCATGAAGGGCATGCTCGAGTCGCTCGGCTACTCGGAGGCGCCCGAGCGCGGGCAGGCGGACCTGATCCTGTTCAACACGTGCTCGATCCGCGAGAGCGCCGACAGCCGCTTCGTCGCCCACCTCGGCGAGGCCAAGCGCCTGAAGCGCGAACAGCCCGACCGCGTGGTGGGAGTGGGGGGCTGCTGGGCGCAGTCGGTCAAGGAGGAGGTGTTCGAGCGCTTCCCGTTCGTCGACGTCGCGTTCGGCCCCGGCCAGACGCACAAGCTGGCGGAGTTCCTGACGAGCGACTCGCTCACCGCTCAGGGGTACTTCGAGTTCGAGGGCTTCACCGGGCATCTGCCCGCCAAGCGCACGCGCCGGTTCCAGGGCTGGGTGCAGATCAGCGTGGGGTGCAACTGCCGCTGCTCGTACTGCATCGTGCCCTCCACGCGCGGGCGAGAGGTGTCGCGTCCGCTGGAGGAGCTCGTCGAGGAGGTGCGCGGCATGGCGGCTGACGGCGTGCGCGAGGTGACTCTGCTCGGGCAGAACGTGAACTCCTATGGGCGCGACTTGCGTATCGCCCCGGAGCAGGACACGCGCGCGTACGCGCGCGCACGCGTGGCAGCCGAAAGAGCAAGTGCAACACCCTCCAGCCGATCGCGCAGCTTCGCCGAGCTGCTGCATGCGCTCGATGCGATCGAGGGGATAGATCGCATCCGCTACACGAGCCCTCATCCGAAGGACATGCGCGAGGACGTGATCCTTGCGCACGCCAACCTTGCAAGCGTGTGCGAGCACATCCACCTGCCGCTGCAGTCGGGCTCGAGCCGCATCCTCAAGGCGATGCGCCGCACATATGACCGCGAGCGCTACCTGGACCGCGTGGCGCTGATCCGCGAGCACGTGCCCGACGTGGCGCTCACAACCGACATCATCGTCGGCTTCCCGGGCGAGACCGAGCAGGACTTCGAGGAGACGCTCGAAGTGGTCGAGCAGGTGGGGTACGACGGGGCGTTCACGTTCGTCTTCTCTCCCCGCCGCCACACCGAGGCGGCGGAGATGCGCGAGGGCGTCGTGCCGCATCCGGTCAAGGTGCAGCGCATGGAGCGGCTCGTCGAGGTGGTGCAGCGCCGAGCCCACGAGCGCGCCCAGCGCTTCGTGGGACGCACGATGGAGGTGCTCGTCGAAGGGCCTTCGCGCACCGACCCGGAGAAGCTGCGCGGGCGCACCCGCCACAACAAGGTGGTCAACTTCTCAGGGCTCGCCGCTCCGGGCGAGCTCGCGCAGGTGGAGATCACCGCCGCATCGAGCCAGACGCTCACCGGCGAGGAGCAGTTGCTGGCGCGCGCCGCGAGCTAGCGCTTGGAGCGCTGGTTGTTGGCGAGCTGACCGGCGATCTTGTCCCCGCCCACCGCTCGGGTGACGCGAGCAGCCATCTCTGGCGCAAGCCCGGAGATGGCCGAGCCGAGGCGCAAGCCGACCGGGGCGACGTCGACCTCGGCGCGGTTGCGCTCGATGGCGCTCACCACCGCGTCGGCAACGTCTCGAGGGGTGCGTGTCCCGACGCCTGGAGGAAGCTTCACGCCCGCCTCGGCGAACATGCCGGCTTCGCGGATGAAGCCCGGGAATATCGTCGACACGCCCACGCCCGACTCGCGCAGCTCGGCGCGCATCGCCGAGGCGAACCCGCGCAAACCGAACTTGGTGGCGTTGTACAGGGAGCTGCCCGGGGTTGCCGCCTTGCCGGCGAGCGATGACATGAACACGAGCTGTCCCCGTTTGCGCTCGCGCATCTGCGGGGCGAACGCGTGCGCGAGGGCGATCGGCGCGCGCAGGTTCACGTCGAGCGCGCGGTCGATCTCCGCCATCGAGAAGGAGTCGAGCATCCCGCTCGCGGGGAGCGCCGCGTTGGCGATCAAGATGTCCACGTCGCCCACCTCCCCGACGAGACGGTCGAGCTCGGATGCGTCGTTCAGGTCGACAGCCAGCGCCCGTGCGTCGAGCTCGGTGGCGAGCGGTTGCAGCACATCCACACGCCGCCCGGTGAGGATCAGCTGCGCACCCTTGTGCCACAGGGCGCGCGCGATCGACTGGCCGAGGCCGCCCGTCGCGCCGGTCAGCAGGACCGTGGAGCCTGAGATCTCCATCAAGTGCAAGCCTACGCCAAATGTCTGACGACTTGCACGTGATCGCGCTGTTCGGCCCGACCGGCGTGGGCAAGACCGCGGTGGCGGTGGCGCTCGCGCGCGAGCTGCGCGCGCGGGGGGAGCACCCGGTGGCGGTATCCGCCGACGCGCTTCAGGTCTACCAGGGCTTGGAGATCCTCACCGGGGTGGCCTCAGCGGCTGAGCGCGCCGAGCTGGAGCACCGGCTGATCTCGTTCCTGCCGATCGACGCGTCGTTCAGCGCCGGGCAGTACGCCGAGCTTGCGCACGCGGAGATCGACGGCGCGCTCGCTCAGGGACGCCGCCCGATCGTCGTGGGAGGGACCGGGCTGTATCTGCGCGCGGCGCTCACCGAGCTCGATCTGCGCCCGCCCCCTCCGGAGGGCGCGCGCGAGCGTTGGACGGCGGAGCTCGAGCGTCGCGGGGCGCCCGCCCTGCACGCCGAGCTTGCCCAGCGGGCGCCGTGGGCCGCTGAGAAGGTCGACCCGAACGACCGTCAGCGGATCGTGCGCTCGCTGGAGCTGCTCGACGCGGGTGAGCTGGAGCCGCTCGACGGTCCTTCGCAGCTGTGGACGGCGGATGTGCGTCGCCCGACAGTGCTCGTCGGCCTGGTGATGGAGCGCGAGGAGCTGTATGAGCGCATCGACGCGCGCGTCGATCGGATGCTCGCGCAGGGAGCGCGCGAGGAGGCGCTCGCCGCCCATGCCGCCGGCGCCAGCCAGACGGCTCGCAAGGCGCTGGGCTTCGAGGAGCTGTTGAGCGGTGACGTGGAGGCGATGAAGCGCCGCACGCGCAACTACGCGCGCCGGCAGCTCACCTGGATGCGCAAGCTGGCGGGCGTGCACCCGATCGACCTCACCGGTCGCGCTCCCGACAGTGTGGCGGCGGAGATCCTAGACTCCCGCGCCCTATGAGGCGCCACGGGCGATGACGACGAAATTCGAGAAGTGGCAGGCGCTCGGAAACGACTACCTGATAGTCGAGCGCGAGCAGCTCGGGTTCGAGCTCACGCCGGCGCGCGTGCGCAAGCTGTGCGAACCGCATTTCGGCGTGTTCGCCGACGGCGTGCTCGAGCTCAGCCGCTCGCAGGACGAGCGCTTCGTTGCGCGCCTGCGCATCTTCAACCCGGACGGCTCCGAGGCCGAGCTGTCGGGCAACGGCGCACGCGAGGCGATCCTCTACCTGCGCCATCGCGGGTGGACCGAGCAGGACACCTTCTCGATCGACACGCTCGCCGGGGAGATCCGCCCGACGATCACCGGGCCGGAAAGCTGTCGCGTGGACATGGGACGGGCGTCGCTCGCTTCAGTGGACTTCCCGACCGGGCCGCCCGACGGGCGCGCGGAGCTGCTGGCGGACGGGCGCACGTGGCGCTTTCAGCACGTGTCGATCGGCAACCCCCAGTGCGCCATCTGCGTGGAGAGCATCGCTGCGCTGGAGGCGCTCGACCTGGGTGCGATCGGCGCGGCGATCGAATCGCACGAGCTGTTCCCCAACCGCACGAACGTCTCCTGGTATGCGGAGGTCGAGCCCGGGCGCATTCGGGCGCGCATCTTCGAGCGTGGGGTGGGCGAGACGCTTTCCTCGGGCACGGGCGCCTCCGGTGCGGCGATCGCTTACGTGCGGAGCGCGGGGAGCTCGCCGGTGACGGTGCTGCTCGACGGAGGCGAGCTGGAGGTGGAGGTGGGGGAGGAGGACCTGCGCGTGCACCTCACCGGCTGGGCGCGGCCTGTGTTCGCGGGCAGCCTCAGCGAGCAGTTCGTGAAGGAGCTTTCAGAAATCGGATGAGCGTCCGTGACGCCCTCGAAGGAGCCACATGAAGCCGAGTGACCGCCTGAGCCTCATACCGCCGTATCTGTTCGCCGAACTGGAGCGCAAGATCGCCGCCAAGAAGGCGCAAGGCGTCGACGTGATCAGCCTCGGCATCGGCGATCCCGACCGGCCGACGCCGGCGCTGATCGTGCAGGCGATGCAGGAGGCGGTGACCGAGCCGGAGACGCACACCTATCCGTCAAACCGCGGTCGCGCCGACTTCCGTCAGGCGCTGAGCGACTTCTACGCGCG
The DNA here is from genome assembly GCA_051955355.1 of Solirubrobacteraceae bacterium. Taxonomy (GTDB): domain Bacteria; phylum Actinomycetota; class Thermoleophilia; order Solirubrobacterales; family Solirubrobacteraceae; genus Palsa-744. The sequence goes on from JBQCGU010000057.1 coordinate 46,597, forward strand.
ACGCTTCGACGTGACGATCGATCCGGAGCGCGAGGTGATGCCGGCGATCGGGGCCAAGGAGGCGATCTTCAACCTCAATCTGGCGTTCCTGAACCCGGGTGATGCGGCGCTCGCGGCGGATCCGGGCTATCCGGTGTACACGGGCGGACCGCTGCTGGCGGGGGGCGAGGCGGTGGCGATGCCGCTCGTGCCGGAGCTGGGGTTCGTGCCCGATCTCGACGCGATCGACGATCAGACGGCGTCGCGCGCGAAGCTGATGTTCCTCAACTACCCCAACAACCCCACCGGGGCGGTCGTGCCCGCGGGGTTCTTCGAGCGGGTGGTGGAGTTCGCGCGCAGGCACGACATCCTGGTGGTGCACGACAACTCCTACAGCGAGACCACCTACGACGGCTATCGCGCCCCGTCGTTCCTGGCGACGCCGGGCGCCAAGGAGGTGGGCATCGAGGTGTTCTCGCTGTCCAAGGGGTACAACATGACCGGGTGGCGCTGCGCGGCCATCGTCGGCAACGCCGACGCCATCGGCCACTACTGGCGGCTGAAGTCGAACATCGATTCCGGCAACTTCGACGCCGTCCAGCTCGCCGGGGCCGCGGCGCTAGAGCCGTCGGTGGACCCGGAGGTCAAGGCCATGAACCAGGTCTACCAGCGCCGCCGCGATCTGGTCTGCGACGCGCTGGCCCAAGCCGGCGTCGATGTCACCCCGCCCAAGGCCACGATCTACATCTGGGCGCCCGTGCCCGCCGGCTTTGAGAGCTCGGCCGCCTATTGCGAGCACGTGCTCGAGGAGGCGGCCGTCGTCATCTCGCCGGGCGGGGCCTACGGGACGAGTGGCGAGGGCTTCTTTCGCATCTCGCTGAC
>JBQCGU010000058.1:0-10682 GCA_051955355.1 Solirubrobacteraceae bacterium
AAAGGACTGCAGCGAGCGCACACCGGATAGGGAGATGTCCTTGACGGCTGGGGCAAAGCCGTAGGTCGCCGGGTGTTCGCGCAGGCTCGCGAGCAGGTTGTCGGGCAACGAGAGGCCCTGAGCCAGCACCAGCCAGCGCGAGCCCCACGCGAGCAGTTCTTCGACGGTGCCTTGATAGGGGCTGGTGTCGGTGCCCGAGGGCGGCGCCTGGAAGGCTTCCTGCCACCTCGTCAGCGGGGCGGGCAATGTCACGCAGGCGCCCGCGAGGTTCATCGTCGCTTCCACCTGTTCGTTTTCACACCCGCCGAAGAGGATCGCCAGCTGCGCGATGAGCTGTTCCTCGCGAGCAGCTTCGCTTTCCAGGTTGGCGCTGAGCCCCCACAGCGACTGCAACCACGAGGGGATCGAGGAGGCTTCGTACAGAGTGCTCACATACGGGCTCGAGACCCCGTTGAGGATGTATTCGAGCGTGTATGCGTCGATTGGCGCGGAGTCGAGCCACTTGCCCTGTTCGACCAACTCCAGCGCTTGGGTGCAGCTGAGCTGGCGCACGCCGGAGAGCCCGGTGGCGGACAGCAGGATCAGGTACTGAGCGGCGGGAATGCCGAGCTTGGAGATGAGCAGCGCGTGGCGGCGCAGCGCAGAGAGCGCTTGCACATCCAGCTTGACCGTCGCTTCAGAGAAGAGGTTTCTGGCGAGTTCGCGCAGCGCGTTGACCGATAGACCCAGCGCGCCCGCCAGCCATCCGGCGGTCGCCTGGTTGGCTTCGTCGGCGCCGTCGATCGTCCATTCGATCAGCTTGCTCTTGTATGACGGGTTGTATGCATCGCCTTCGGGGTGGTAGGGCGGCGCGCCATTCAGCTGACCCGGGGCGTTGTAAACACGGTCGAACTGAGCCGGCGCATCGGCGGACCCGTACGTCTTCAGCTGGATCACCAAGCTGCACGCTTCGAGCAGTCCCACTTCCAGCTTCCCGGCAAGTGCGCTGAGCTGCGCGAGGCCCTCCATCACTTCCGCGGCGTCCTGTTCGTTCAGTTCGGGTTGCCCACCCGATACCGCGTGCATCGCCCAGTCGAGCTCGGTGCAGCTCCACCCCAGCACTCTCCCCAGACGCAGGAAGCGGTTCATGCGATCGAGCGAGTCGTTGTTCAGGTGCTCGATCGTGGAGACTTCCGCGCCTTCGACGATCTCCAGATAGATCTTTTCGGCGGCTGAGCCACGGTTGATGAAGAAGGTCGTGGAGATCCCTTCTGCGACTTCCGCCTGGGTCAGGTCCTGATAGAGGAGGAGGTTGAGCTCGTTGACCCCGATCCCTGTCTGCTTCACGAAGGTGTCGACGAGCGCAAGCTCGTTCAGTTCGGATGCCCCCACGCCGTAGTAGGAGGCGAGCTTCGCTTCGTCTGCCGCCTCTGGCGTGCTGACGATCGACAGCTGAGCGGGAGAGAGCCCGAGCGATTCGCGCGCGACCTGGACAGCCGGCTGCTCCCACGCCGCATAGATGTCGCTGAGCTTCACTTCGATCGAAGCGAGCAGCGTGCGGATTTCGAGCAGGAGGACGTTCTGAGGAAGCTCGAAGGGGTACGGTTCGCCGGCGAGCGCCCTCCACAGGTCTTCTTCGCTTTCCAGTTTCAGCTGTTTGAGGGCGGTTTCTACGAGGCGTTCGTCGACGATCCGCAGGTACGGGATCATCGTGTTCGTGTTTTCACACGTGAGCTTGATCTTCGCGATGTCCGGGCGGCGCTCTTCGAACGTCAGCCCGCTGGGAATCGTCGATTGATTCGGCTTGGTGATGCGTTCGTCGATGATCTTCAGCAGTTCCACCAGATACGCGCTCGCGCTGAAGATCGAGTTGCAATCGCTGCAGTCGTAGTAGTTGAGCGATCCGAAGAACTCCTCGTAGCTGGGGAGCGGCTGGAAGGCTGTTTCCAGCGCGGGCGCCGCCGGGTTGGTGCGCAGCGCCTGGGCGCTCGGCTAGGCGACGTTGGAGGTGAGCGTGGCCCACACGTGGGTGACCTTCTCGGCGATGCGGGTCGCGCGGCTGTGCACCTCCTCGGCACCCTGCTCGCCGCCGAGCAGCTCGGCGTGGCGGCGGGTGAACGTGCTGCGCGGCATCCGCGCGATCTGGCTCGCCGAGGCGAACCCCATGTGCATCAGCCCGAGCGCCTGTGCGTGAGCCTGCGCCACGCGGTAGACGCGCTGATAGGCGCGGACGGTCGGCAGCAACTCCTCGCGCGCGCCGTTTGACCAGCTGAGCCGATCCAGCGCGCGTTCCTCGGTCAGGTCGCTGTGCAGCGGGTCGAACGCGGGGTTTTCGGCCAGCCAGCTCGGAAGCGCCTCGAGTGCGAGCGCGTGCGACGTCGTGCCTTCCTTTGACAAGGCCCATCCCCTCCGGTTGGTTGTTTTGGATCCGTTTCGCATGTGCGAACGGAGTGCCGCCGAGCACGCTTCTCGGCGGGCGGGGCGTACGTACTTTTCCGAATAGGCCGAAGATCGAAAAGATGTCCAGCGGGCCATCCACCCGTGAGACTCGTTCCGGAGCCAAGCCGGCTCGCCTGGGAGCCGCTCGAGGCCGCTGCGGATAACATGCCCGCCCCATGCGCACCAAGGCCCCAGAGACATACGAGGAGAAGCTCGCTCAGCTGAACGAGCTGCGCGAGGCGGCGCTGCACTCGGCCCCCGAGGCGGAGGAGAAGCAGCACCAGCGCGGCAAGTACACCGCTCGCGAGCGCGTGGAAAAGCTGCTCGACCCGGGCTCCTTCCAAGAGCTCGACACGTTCGTTCGCCACCGCACCTCAGACTTCGACATGCAGAAGAACCGGCCCTGGGGCGATGCGGTGGTCACCGGCCACGGCACGATCGAGGGTCGTCGGGTGTGCGTGTTCAGTCAGGACTTCACGGTGTTCGGCGGGTCGCTCGGCGAGGTGATGGGCGAGAAGATGTGAAAGATCATGGACCTCGCCGCAAAGATCGGCTGTCCCGTGATCGGCATCAACGACTCCGGCGGCGCACGCATTCAGGAGGGCGTCGTCTCGCTCGGCTCCTACGGCGACGTGTTCCTGCGCAACGTGCGCTCCTCTGGCGTGATCCCCCAGATCAGCCTGATCATGGGGCCGTGCGCCGGCGGCGCGGTGTATTCGCCCGCGATCACCGACTTCATCTTCATGGTGCGCGAGACCTCGCACATGTTCATCACCGGTCCCGACGTCATCAAGACGGTCACCGGCGAGGAAGTCGGCTTCGAGGAGCTGGGGGGCGCTCTCTCGCACAACAGCAAGTCGGGCGTCGCCCACTTCGCCTCAGAAGACGAGGACGCCTGTCTGGAGGACTGCCGCTACCTGCTGAGCTTCCTGCCCTCGAACAACCTCCAGACCGCACCCCGCGTCGCGCCCACCGACGACCCGAACCGGATGGACCCGGAGCTGGATCACGTCGTGCCGGACAACCCGAACAAGCCGTATGACATGCGCGACGTCGTGCGCCTGATCGTCGACGACGGCGAGTTCTACGAGGTGCACGAGCACCACGCCAAGAACATCATCTGCGGCTTCGCGCGCCTGGATGGCTACTCGGTGGGCATCGTCGGCAATCAGCCCAACCAGCTCGCCGGCGTGCTCGACATCGACGCCTCCGCAAAGGCCGCACGCTTCGTGCGCACGTGCGACGCCTTCAACATCCCGCTGATCACCTTCTGCGACGTGCCCGGCTTCCTCCCGGGCACCGCCCAGGAGTGGGGCGGCATCATCCGCCACGGCGCCAAGCTGCTCTACGCCTTCGCCGAGGCAACCGTGCCCAAGATCACGATCATCACGCGCAAGGCTTACGGGGGCGCCTACGACGTCATGTCATCCAAGCACCTCGGCGCCGACTTCAACTTCGCCTGGCCCACCGCAGAGGTGGCGGTGATGGGGCCGGAGGGGGCGGTCAACATCATCTACCGCCGCGACATCGCCTCCTCGCCCACGCCCGACGAACGCCGCCAGAAGCTGATGGACGACTACAAGGCGCGCTTCGCCAACCCGTACACGGCGGCAGAGCGCGGGTACATCGACGACGTCATCATCCCCCACGAGACCCGTCCGAAGCTGATCGCCGCACTCGACACGCTGCACACCAAGCGCGAACCGGGTCCCAAGCGCAAGCACGGCAACATCCCGCTGTAGACAGATCCCGAGCAGAGACCCACCTGGCCTTGGGATCCACCGACAGGGCGTGGATAGAAAAGTATCCACATGGACGTTTCACGTCCCTACGCCACGCCATGCGCTTCCTCGAGGTCGCTGAGCTCGTCGCCGTTCTCCGACGGTGACCTCGCCGGCCGCCGTCGGTCATGATGCAGCCATGAACCGCCGCCCAAAGCTCGAGCTGATCGCGCCCTCGGCCTCGCCTGACGAGGCCGCTGCGATCGTCGCCGCGCTCGAGCGCTTCATGCGCGAAACCGCCCCCCGTCCGGCTGAGCCGGTCGAGCATTTGGACCGCTGGACGCGCGTGGCTATGCTCGAAGGCGTCTCGCGCGGGCTTCAGGCAGACGAGGGGGACATGCCGCCCCTTTGGATAAATACCTGAAACCCGCTAGGCTTTACGGCTAATCAAGTTCGGCCGTGCAAACAAGCCAGGCGCAAGTCGTCTGACCAGGAGGTCTCTTTAGATGGAGCCAGTTTCGATACCCGTGGAGCGACCCGCCAAAAAGGGGACGCTCGAGGACCCGGAGATCCTCCAGAACGTCCCTGGGCACGTGATCCCGATCCTGCAGCGCGAGTACGACGACTTCAAGACCGAAGCCACCAAGTTCCTCGCCGGCGAGCGCGATGAAACGGAGTTCATCAAGTTCCGGCTCAAGCAGGGCGTCTACGGACAGCGCCAGCCGGACGTGCAGATGGTGCGCACGAAGCTTCCCTACGGCGGGATCACGCCTGAGCAGATGGACAAGTTCGCCGACGTCGTCGAGAAGTACGCCCCGCTGCGCAAGGGCCACATCACGACGCGCCAGAACATCCAGCTGCACCACATCCCGCTGCTCGACGCCGAGAAGGCGATCCGCGAGCTGGGCGAGGCCGGCCTGTCCAGCCGAGAGGGGTGCGGCAACACGATGCGCAACGTCACCGGCGACCCGTTCGCCGGCGTGGCGCCCGACGAGCTGTTCGACCTCACCCCCTACGCGGCTGCGTACGTGCGCTACTTCGTGCGCCACCCCACCACCCAGGGGATGCCGCGCAAGGTCAAGACCTCCTTCGACGCCTCCCCGCGCGACCGCGCGATCTCGGGCATCCACGACGTCGCCTTCCGCGCGCGCGTGAAGGAGATCGACGGCAAGCAGGTGCGCGGCGTCGAGGTGATGATCGGCGGCGGCACCGCCATCATGCCGCGCGTCGCCCAGGTTCTCTACGACTTCGTCGAGCTCGACAACGGCGACTACCTGAAGGTCACCGAGGCGACGATGCGCGTGTTCGACCGCCAGGAGTGGCTGCGCGTCAACCGCGCGCGTGCCCGCATCAAGGTGTTCGTCGACAAGTACGGCATCGACGAGCTGCGCAACCAGGTCGAGGAGGAGCTCAAGGGCGACTGGGTGGCGGAACGCGACTTCTCGATCGACCGCCTGTTGCTGCTCGACGACGAGCACGCCAAAGCGCCCGCACCGTTTGAGAGCTACGCGTCGCCCAACGGAGACTCCTCGGAGTGGGAGCGCTTCAAGGCGTCGAACGTCGCCGCGCAGCGCCAGGATGGCTTCGTCACGGTCGAGGTCAAGGTCCAGCGCGGCGACCTCACCCCCGAGCAGTTCCGCGGCCTTGCCGAGATCATGCGCAAGTACACCGGCGGCTATGCCCGCACCACCGTGCAGCAGAACTTCGTGCTGCGCTGGGTGCGGGAGGAGAGCGCCTATGAGGTGTGGCGTGCGCTGTGCGAGCTGGGCCTCGGCGACCCGGGCAGCCGCGAGGTCGGCGACGTCGTCTCCTGCCCGGGCACCGACTCGTGCAAGCTCGGCATCACCAGCTCGATGGGCTTGAACAACGCGATCGAAGAGCGCATCGAGCAGATGAACATCACCGACCCGCTCGCGCGCAAGATCCACATCAAGATGAGCGGCTGCCCGAACGGGTGTGGCCAGCACCACCTCGGGGCGATCGGCTTCTACGGCGCCTCGATCAAGGTGGGCGAGCACACGATCCCCGCCTACATCCCCCACGTCGGCGGCGTGTGGGAAGGCGGCGAGGTGCAGTTCGGCCAACGCCTGAAGCTGCGCCTGCCCGCCAAGCGCGTACCCGAGGCGGTCGAGCGCTGGATCCGCCACTACGAAGCCAACCGGGGCGACGACGAGGAGTGGGGCGAGTTCGTAGAGCGCGTCGGCAACCCAGAGCTCGAAGGGCTCGTCAAGGAGCTCTCCCTCCCAGTCGAGTTCGGGCTGGAGACGATGAACACGTTCATCGACTGGAACCGCGACGTGCCCTTCCAGGTGATCCGCGGCGAGGGCGAGTGCGCGGTCTGAGCGACAGCCTCGCGCAGAGCACCGCCGCCACGCCCGACGGCGCGGCGGCGGACCCGGGCGACAGCCTGCGCACCACCCTGAGCGAGGCGCTGGAGCGCCACGGTTCGGGCCTGGTGCTGCTCTGCTCCTTCCAAAAGGAGGAGTCCGTGCTGATCGACGAGCTGCTCAAACTCGGCGGCGGCAAGACGGACGTGCGGATCGCAACGATCGACACCGGCGTGTTGTTCGAGGAGACGATGAGCACGTGGCGCCTCTTCGAGCAGCGCTTCGGGATTGCGATCGACGTCTACGACGCAAGCAACCCATCGAGTCCGTGGACCGGTCCCGAGCACTGCTGCTCGGTCGCCAAGGTTGCCGCCTTGGAGCAGGCGCTCGGCGACGCCAAGGGCTGGATCACGGGCATCAGGCGCGAGCAGTCGCCGACCCGCGCCAACGCCCAGCTCGTCGAAGTGGACCCCAAGCGGGGCATCCACAAGTACAACCCGCTCGCCTTCTGGAGCGACAAGGACATTTGGAGGCGCATCCACGAGCGCGACCTCCCCTACCACCCGCTGCACGACCAGGGCTACTCCTCGATCGGCTGCGCCACCTGCACAAATCCGGGCGAGGGACGCGAGGGACGCTGGGCGGGCACCCAAAAGACCGAGTGCGGGCTGCACGTGTGATGCTCGGCATCAGCCCTGAGATCGTGCTGTTCGGACTGGGGGTGGGCATCCTGATCGGTCTGACGGGCATCGGCGGAGGCTCGCTGATGACGCCGCTGTTGATCATCGTGCTCGGCATCCACCCGGTTGTCGCGGTCGGCACCGACCTGACCTACGGAGCGGTCACCAAGACACTGGGCGGCTACCGCCACCTGCGCAAGGGGACGGTTGACGTCGGCGTGTCGAAGTGGCTTGCGTTCGGGGGCATACCGGGAACGCTGATTGGCGTGGTGCTCGTAGACCGGCTGCACGCGGCGTACGGCAAGAGCTTCGACCACGTGCTGATCGGCTGCGTTGCCGGCGCGCTCGTCGTGGTTGCCACGGTGGTGCTCGTCCGTACGCTGCTGCTCGCAGGCGCCGCCAAGCGCGAGAACCACAGCTACCTGTTCACCCGCCGTGCCGAGCTCGCTGCGATCGCGCTCGGGTTCGTGCTCGGGCTGATCCTCGGCATGACCTCGGTGGGCAGCGGAGCTCTGATCGGCGTGGCGATGATCGTCATCTTCCGGCTCACCCCGCAGCGCGTGGCCGGCTCGAGCGTGTTCCTCGCGGCGGCGCTGCTGTGGGTGGCGGGCATCGCTCACATGGTCAGCGGCAACGTCGACTACGGCCTGATGGGCAACATCCTGATCGGCTCGATACCCGGCGTGTGGATCGGCGCCCACTTCGTCGACCGCGTCCCCGCCCAGGCGCTGCGCGTCACGCTGGCCGCCGCGCTGCTCGGCTCCGCGCTGGCGATGATCAACAACGCAGGCGGCGACGTGCCCGTCTGGGCGATCTTCGGCGCCCCGCTCGGCGTGGGCGTAGCGGGCGTGCTGCAGCACCTGCGAACGCGCGCCAAGGTACGACGCCGCACGGCGGCGCTCGCGGAGGCATCATGAGCGTCATGGACAGACCCCGACTGAGCCACCTCCAGGCGCTGGAGTCCGAGGCGATCCACGTCATGCGCGAGGTTGCCGCCGAATTCGAGCGACCCGTGCTGCTGTTCAGCGGCGGCAAGGACTCGATCGTGCTGCTTCGCCTGGCCGAGAAGGCGTTTCGCCCGGCGCCGTTCCCGTTCCCGCTGATGCACGTCGACACCGGCCACAACTTCCCCGAGGCGATCGAGTTCCGCGACCGGCGCGTGGCGGAGTTGGGAGAGCGGCTGATCGTCGCCTCCGTGCAGGAGTCGATCGACAAGGGCCGCGTCGTCGAGGAGACCGGCCCGCGCGCCTCCCGCAACCGCCTGCAGACGGTCACCCTGCTCGACGCCATCGCAGAGCACCAGTTCGACGCCGCCTTCGGTGGTGCCCGCCGCGACGAGGAGCGCGCCCGCGCCAAGGAGCGCATGCTCTCCTTCCGCGACGACTTCGGCCAATGGGACCCCAAGAACCAGAGGCCTGAGCTGTGGAACCTCTACAACGGGCGCATCCGCAAGGGCGAGCACGTCCGCGTCTTCCCCCTCTCCAACTGGACCGAGCTCGACGTGTGGGAGTACATCGAGTCCGAGCAGCTCGAGGTGCCCTCCATCTACTTCGCCCACGAGCGCAAGGTGTTCGAACGCGACGGCATGCTCTACGCCTGGCATGAGGCTGTCGAGCTGATCGACGGCGAGAGCGTGTTCGACGAGACCGTGCGCTACCGCACGGTGGGCGACATGAGCTGCACGGGCGGCGTGCGCTCCCAGGCGGTGACCATCGAAGAAGTGGTGCGCGAGATCGCCGCCACGCGCATCACCGAGCGCGGCGAGACCCGGGCGGACGACCGCGTGTCGGAGGCTGCGATGGAGGATCGCAAGAAGGCGGGCTACTTCTAGCCATGAGCCTGGATCTTCTCCGCTTCACCACAGCCGGCTCGGTGGACGACGGCAAGAGCACGCTGATCGGGCGGCTGCTGTACGACACCAAGCAGGTGGTCCAAGACCAGCTCGACCACGTCGCCGAGGCGTCCAAGCGTCGCGGCGGCGAGAACGTGCTCGACCTGGCGCTGCTCACCGACGGCTTGCGCGCCGAGCGCGAGCAGGGCATCACGATCGACGTCGCCTACCGCTACTTCGCGACCGCCAGGCGGCGCTTCATCATCGCCGACTGCCCCGGCCACCAGCAGTACACGCGCAACATGGTCACGGGCGCGTCCACTGCCGACTTGAGCGTGATCCTGCTCGACGCGCGCAAGGGCGTGCTCGAGCAGTCCAAGCGCCACGCGTTCATCAGCGCGCTGCTCGGCATCCCGCACCTCGTGGTGGCGGTCAACAAGATGGATCTCGTCGATCATTCTCAGGAGCGCTTCGAAGAGCTCAAAGCCGAGTTCGACGCGTTCGCCGCCAAGCTGTCAGGCGCGCGCGAGCGTCACGAAGGCGTCGGCCGCGACGTCGCCTACATCCCGATCTCTGCGCTGGACGGCGACAACGTCGTCGAGCGCGGCGAGAACATGGGCTGGTACGAGGGTCCGACTCTGCTCGAGCTGCTCGAGACGGTCGAGGTCGCCTACGACCATCCCTACGAGGTGCCTGCGCGCTTGCCGGTGCAGTGGGTGATCCGCCCTGCGCAGGGCAGCGATTACCGCGGATACGCAGGTCAGCTGGCTTCGGGTGCGCTGCGTCCCGGCGAGGAGGTGGTTGTGCTGCCCACAGGACAGCGCAGCACGATCGCGGCGATCGACACCTTCGACGGCGAGCTCCCCGAGGCGCTTGCGCCGATGTCGGTGACCGTCCGGCTTGCCGACGAGCTCGACATCTCGCGCGGTGACGTCATCTGCCGCCCGACCGAGCTGCCCTCGGCGGCACGTGAGCTTCAAGCAGATGTCTGCTGGATGACCGAGAAGCCGCTGCGCCGCGGCGCGCGCTACCTGGTCAAGCAGAGCACGCGCACCGCGACGGCGATCGTCGACGAGTTGTGCAACCACGTCGACGTGCACACGCTCGAGCGTGCCGGAGCCCCGGAGCAGCTGGAGCTCAACGACATCGGACGCGTGCGCCTGCGCACGAGCGCTCCGCTCGTGTTCGACCCCTACATCGCCAACCGCCGCACCGGCAGCTTCATCTTGATCGACGAAGCCACCAACAACACGGTTGCAGCCGGGTTGATCGCAGCAGACTGAGCGCTTCGGGTCTGCAACCACTCCGCGCCGGCATTTGAATAAGCTCCCGCACGCATGTTCTCGAAGGTCCTCGTAGCCAACCGCGGCGAGATCGCGGTACGCATCTTCCGCGCGCTGGACGAGCTCGGGATCGCTTCGGTGGCGGTCTACTCCGAGCTCGACCGCGACGCGCTGCACCCGACGCGGGCGCACGAGGCTTACAACCTCGGCGACGGTCCCGCCTCGGAGAACTACCTGAACGTCGAGAAGATCATCGACGCCGCCAAGCGCTCGGGCGCCGAGGCGATCCACCCCGGCTATGGGTTCCTCGCCGAGAACGCAGCTTTCGCGCAAGCAGTCATCGATGCCGGCATGGTCTGGGTCGGTCCGCAGCCCGACGCCATCGACGCGATGGGGGACAAGGTCAAGGCGCGCAACCGGAT
>JBQCGU010000059.1:0-11563 GCA_051955355.1 Solirubrobacteraceae bacterium
GCTGCTCGATCATCTCGGCAGAATCACGGCAGGCTCTTGACCGCCTGCGCGACAACCGCGGGGTGCGTGTAGGGCACCATGTGCCCGCCGCTCACCATCACCAGCCGCGCGTGCGGCAGCTCGCGCGCGAGGCGGCGTCCGTAGAGGGGCTTGACCAGCTCGTCTTCCTCTCCCTGGATGACAACCGCGGGTGCGGCGATCGACGCAAGGCTGCGGTCTATGCGATCGAACACGCCTGCCGCGGCGAGTCGCTCGCCGGCGAGCGCCTCGAGGTTGCCATGCGTGAGGTTGATCGCGAGCACACGCTGCTCGTGCGCGCTCACGACGGCTTGAGGATGGAACGCTTCGCTGTCTCCCTGGTGTGCGGACACCGTGAGCAGCAGCTGGCCGAACGTCGCGTTTGCGATCTGCCTGAGCACCGGAGCCTGCAAAATCTGGATCATGTGAGCTTGCAGGCGCTCGAACCCGCTCGGACGCGTGCCGATGGCGGCGGCGTCGACGAGCACCAAGCCACGCACGTCGCGCGGATAGCGCTCGGCGAGGCCGAGCGCGACGGTTCCCCCGTAGGAGTGGCCGACGATCACCGGGCGACCGAGGTGAAGCTTGGCGATCAGCTCGTGGATGGCTTGCAGTTGGCGGTCGAAGGGCACATACCCACCGCTGGAGTAGCCGAAGCCGGGGCGGTCGATGGCGACGGTGCGGTGGCCGGTGAGCAGCGGGGTGACCGCGTCGAAGTCGTCAGCCGTGCCGGGCAGCCCATGGATCAGCAGCACCGGCGTGCCGGCGCCGGGGCGTTCGAGGTAGTGGATGCGCAGGTTGCCGATCGCTGCGAACGAGCCGCTCGGCGTGGGCTCGGCGGGCAGCCTGCCATAGGTCCAGTTGAGAACGACAACCGTCAGCGCCAGCACGGCGAAGATCGCCAGAGAGACCCGTCTGATCCCGATGCCTTTCAGCATCCAGGCAAGCTATCCCACCCAGCGGCGACGACAGGCGGCTAGCGGAACAGGTCCTCGTCGGGTGGACGCACGAGCATTGCCGCGCCCGGGCCGTCGTCTTGGGTGACGAAGCGCTCGAGACCTTCGACGATCACCACCGGCTCCCGCGAGTCCTTCGCGCGAGCAAGCTCGGCGGTGGCGGCAATCGCGTCGGCCACCGCAAGCCAGGTGGCATGCAGCTCGCGGCCATCGGCGTCGGTACGCCCGCGCCAGTCATCCAGCGGAGCGATGCCTGCGCAGCCGATCGCCACGTCGCACTGCCCGTGTCGCCAAGCTCGTCCGAAGCTGTCGCTGATGAGCACGCCTACGGTGACGCCAGTGAGCTCGTGCAGGCGAGCACGAATGCGCCGCGCAGAGGCGTCGGGGTCCGCGGGGAGCACGATCACGGTGTCGGGGCGTCCGGCGTTCGAGGCGTCGACACCGGCGTTTGCACAGACGAATCCGTGGTGGGTGCGGGATACGATCACGCCCCGCTCGGCGCGCAACACCTCGGCGGACTGATCCAGCACCACCTGAATTGCGCGAGCATCCTTGCCAAAGCTCTCGGCGAGCTCGTCAGCGCGGGTGGTAGGGGAGACGCCGCGCAGATCCACCACGGCGCCCTCCGCCTTGGATACGACCTTGTGGGCGATCGCCACGACATGGCCGCTGCGCAAGCCACCCGCCGTCTCGGTGGCGCGCACCAGCTCGACGATCGTCTGAGCGAGATCGGTCCCGGGCTCGACCTCGGGCACGCCTGGAACGCTGAACGCGCACAGCCGGCTCATTGCTCAGGCGGCTTGTGAGACGGAGCCGTGCGGCGTGGCGGAGCGGGCGAGCACCGCCCGCGTGCGAGGCGCTCGGACGGTGTCGCCTTGCAGGCGCTCCCGGAGCGCGGCGAGGTCTTCGGCGGTGTCGACGTCGAGGAGCAGAGAGGGCGGCCGCTCGACGCGCACGGCTGCTCCAGCGACCCGCGCGAGCTGTTCGTGGCGCGCGCGGCTGTCGGGACCAAAGCTCGGAGCGATCGCGTCCGGGGGGGTGAGCAGCAGGCCGTTGGTGCCGGTGTCGTGCCGGTCGGGGACGATCGCCACGCTTGGTGCCGATGCGCCATCCGCCAGCTCGAGCAGGCGTTCCAGCTCGACCGGGTCGAGCGCGGGGCAATCGCCGGGAACGCACAGCGCGCGCTCGAACCCGTCCTGGGCGGCGCGCGCCAGCCCGATCGATGCGGCTGCGCTCTGGCCGCTCTCAGGCGTGTCCTCGACGACGATCGCCCCGACGTAACGCGCGGCGGCTGCGACGGCGGGCTCGCAGGTGACCACAATCGTCGCGTCGATCGCAGAGCAGTCGCGCAACGCGCTCAGGACGTCGCCCACCATCGCCCGCGCGAGGGCGGCGCGCAAGCTCTCCGCCACGTCGGCGCCAAGCCGCTGCTTGGCGGCGGAGAAGCGCTTGACGGGCAGGATCGCGGCGGTGCGCATTCGCTCGGAGAGCCTAGCGGTGAGCGTTACGCCCACTCGCCGAGAGCGCAAGCGAGCTCGGGCGCGATGCAGACGATCTGCTCGTCGTCGGTAACCAATGTTGCTCCTGCCTTGTCGGCGACCGCCACGTAGGCGGCGTCATAGGCGGTGAGCCCGGCTGCTGCCCAGCGTCCGATATCGGCGAGATCGGCGGTGAGCAACTCGAAGCCGAGGTTCGGGAGCGTGGCGGCGAGGCGATCGAGGCGTTCGTGTGGCCACTTCCAGTGACGGGCCGCCACGTTCATCACCTCGAGCCACAGCAGGGGCGGCGCAAGCACGCGCAACTCGCCCGCTTCGAACTGGTGGCGTATGGAGCGCGCCTGCTTGGCATTGCGCTCGCCTTGCGAGTGAAACCACTTGAGCAAGACCGATGCGTCGAGTACGACGTCTCTCACCGGGTGTCGCGCGCGGCGCGTACCGCTGCGGTGGAGTCGCTTGACGGCGCGCTCGAAAGCAGCTTGTCGAGCCCCCGAATCGCTGCTCGGGCGGAAGGGCTCACACCCGGACCGTGCTCTCGCGCCAGGTCGCTCTCGACAAGCTGCGCGAAGTAGGCGCTTCTCGTTAGTCCGCGCGATTTGGCTGCTCTGTCGGCTCGCTTCAGGAGGCGATCGTCGACTGTCACCAGGACCTTGCTCACCGCTTTCAGTATATCCGATATATCTCTAGCTCGCCCGAGGGGCCAGCGACATTGCGAACGAGAGCGTCTGCTCGGCCACGCGTGCGCGCGCCGCACCGTCGGCCATGAGGGTGTCGGCGTGCAGGGTGCGCAGCTCCGGTGCGGGTTCGTCGGCGAGCATGCCGTCGAGCAAACCGGGGGAGACGCGCTCGTAGAAGGCGGCGACCCCGGAAGCGCTCGCCGGGTGTCCATATGCGGACAGGAAGGCAGCGGTCGGCCCCTTGACCACCTCGCCGCCGACGACAGGGCTGACGCACACGACGGGCGCCTCGACGTGGTGGAGCGCTTCGCCGAGCACCGAGAGGATCGGCCAGATCGAGATGACGGGGTTGCTGGGACCGACGATCACCGCTCGCGCGTCATCCAGCGCGGCGAGCACCTCCGGCGATGGCGATGCGCCGTGGGTGGGCGCTGCGAGCGCCTCATCGCGGGACGATGCATGCCGTTCGTCTCGGAACCCGACCTGCTCGACGATGCCCTGACAGCGGTCGCGGATCATGAACTCCTGAAAGGCACGCCAACCGTTCTCGGCTGTGCGCACCCAGGTGCGAACGGGCTGATCGCTCATCGGAAGCACGGTTGCGCTCACGCCGATGCGCTCGTTCAGCGCGCGCAGGGCGGCTGTCGGCGTGAGGCCTTCGTCGAGCATTCGCCTGCGCTCCAGGCACCAGGCGAGATCGCGGTCGCCGAGGTTGAACCACACCTCGGCGTCAAGCGCGCGCAGGCCGTCCATGACGGCGAAGGTGTCGTCGCGCAGGCCCCAGCCGCGCTCGTCGATCTCGTCGGCCAGCCAGAACGAGATCAGGTCGGGGTCGGGGGAGACGTGCGCGCCGTAGATGTCGATGTCATCGCCCGTGTTGGCTATCACGACGAGGTTGTCGGGGCCGACGACGTCGAGCATGCCGCGCGCCAGCTTGGCGCCGCCGGTGCCGCCCGCGAGGAGCACCACCTTCGAAGGGCTCACTCCCACTCGTCGTCGGGCAAACCGGTGATCCGGATGCCCGCGTGGGTTTTGTGGCGGGCGTTGATGGAGATCATCAGCGCGGTGAGCGACTCGGCGATGCGCGCCATCTCCAGGCGCCCGCAGTCGACACAGCGCAAGCCGTCGATCCGCTGCAGCAGCTGCGCGGCACGGCGCTTGTCGGCGCGCGAGTCGCCGCACACGAGCACGTCCTGGTCGAGCTCGTGGTCGAGTGTGGTGAGCGAGGCGGCTGACACGGTGTGCAGAGCGCTCACCACTTTGACGCCCTCGGGCACAATCTCCTCAGCCACCTGGGCAGCCGATCCCTGCCAGACGCCGAGCATGCGCGTCGCCCGGCCGCTGACTGCGGCGGCGAGCGGCACGGTGGCGTCGATCAGCAGCTGCCCCGGCGAGAGCGACTCGCGCAGGTTTTTGAGCGTCTCGGACTGGTTGCGGAAGGGGACGCTGAGGATGACGATGCCCGCCCGGGCGGCTGCCGCCCCGTTCTCGTCGCCGGAGAACTGGCCCTCCGGCACGGCGGCTTGGGCGCGGGCAGCCGTCTCCTGCGCCCGCTCGGCGTCGCGCGAGCCGATGGCGATCGGCACCCCGGCGCAGCCGAGGCGGACGGTCAGGCCGAAGCCGAGAGCCCCTGAGGCGCCGATGATCGCAACTGGCTCGCTCGCGGGGGGCACGGCGGCGGAGTATATGAACGTGAACGAAAACAGCTGCCACGCGCGTGTGCGCGCACGCGCGTGCGTGCCACCCGTTTCGAAGATGTGCACACACCCCGTCCATCCAGCCGTCCCGGCAGGCGGTTAGGCTCAGGCGATGCGTTTGGAGGGAAAGGTCGCGCTCGTCACCGGGGGGGCGTCGGGAATCGGCGCCGCCACCGCCCACCGCCTGGCAGCCGAAGGCGCCCGCGTGGCGATCGGCGACATCAACGAGCAAGGCGCCACGGCGGTTGCCGGCGAGATCGACGGGGTCGGCGTCAAGCTCGACGTCACCGACACCGCATCGGTGCGCGAGGCGGTGAAGGCGGTGCAGGAGCGGCTCGGCGACATCGACGTGCTCGTCAACAACGCGGGCACAGACCTGTTCTCCTACTTCGTCAACACCGACGAGGGCTTGTGGGACTTCGTGCTCGGGGTCAACCTGCGCGGCGTGCTCGCGGTGACGCACGCGGTGCTTCCCGGCATGCAGGAGCGCCGCTCGGGGACGATCGTCAACGTGGCGAGCGAGGCCGGCAGAGTGGGCTCGCAGGGCTCCTCGATCTACTCGGCAGCCAAGGCGGGGGTGATCGGCTTCACCAAGGCGATCGCGCGCGAGTCGGCGCGCTATCGCGTGCGCTGCAACGCAGTTGCCCCTGGGCCGATCGAGACCCCGCTGCTCAACGCCGCCCCGCAGCTGCTCGGCGAGCTGGGCGAGCGCCTGAAGCAGGGCATGGTCAACCAGACGGTGATGGGCCGCAGCGGCGAGCCCGAGGAGGTGGCGGCGGCGATCGCCTTCCTGGCGTCCGACGACGCCTCGTATGTGACCGGGCAGACGCTGAACGTCAGCGGCGGCCTTTCGATGTGGTGAAGACTTGGTCTTAGTCGACGCCCGCGCCGCAAGAGGCGCGGGAGCAGGACCGCATGCGGTCCTGCTCGGAGCCGCACATGTGCGGCTCCGCCAGCCGGCGCCTGCGCCGGCTGGTACATAAGTGAGCCTGGTTGACAGCGTCCACATCCGCGAGGTCGGCCCGCGCGACGGCTTTCAAAACGAGCCGGAGATCATTCCCACCGAGCGCAAGGTGGAGCTGATCGACATGCTCGCGCGCACGGGCGTGCGGCGCATGGAGGCGACGAGCTTCGTGCGCGCCGACGTGATCCCGCAGCTGGCCGATGCGGCGGAGGTGCTCGAACGGATCGATGTGCCCGAGCGCGTGTCGCTGAGCGTGCTGATCCCGAACGGGCGCGTTTTGGAGAATGCGCTCGAGGTGCGCGAGCGGCTGGGCGGGCGTGGGCGGAGGGCGTTCGACGAGATCAACGTGTTCCTGTCGGCGTCCGAGACGCACAACCGCAAGAACGTCAACCGCTCGATCGCCGAGTCGCTGGACTCGCTCGAACGCGTGCTCGCGCGGGCGCGCGCCGAGGGGTTGCGCTGCGAGGGCGTCATCTCCACGTCGTTCGGTTGCCCGTACGAGGGCAGAGTGCCGGCTGAGAGGGTGTTGGGCATCGCGCAGAGGCTGCGCGATGCGGGCGCGCAGGAGATCGGGTTCGGCGACACCACCGGAATGGCCAACCCGGTGCAGGTGGGGGAGTTCTTCGCGCTTGCGTCGCAGCGTCTCGGCGACGTGCAGCTCACCGCGCATTTCCACAACACGCGCGGGCAGGGCCTTGCCAACGTGCTCGCCGCGCTTCAGGCGGGCGTCGACAGCTTCGAGTCGAGCTTCGGCGAGCTGGGCGGCTGCCCGGTGCCGGCGGGCGCCACGGGCAACATCGCCACCGAGGACCTGGTTTCGATGCTCGAGGAGATGGGCGTGTCGACGGGGGTCGACCTGGACGCCCTGCTCGCCTGCTCGCGGCGCGTGCGCGAGGTGCTGGGCAGGCCGCTCACGAGCCACACGCTCCTCGCCGGCCCCATCGAGTGGCGCTAGTCCTGCGCTGGCGGCTCGCGCATCGCCGCCACGCAGTACTCCTGCACAGCCACCTCCAGCTCGAGCGTCTGGGCGAGCGCGGGTCGGGCGGATGCGTCCATCACGCGCTTGGCTCTACCCACGGCAACCGCCGAGTTGGCGAGCAGCTCATCGACGAGCGCCTGCGTCGCGCTCTCCAGGTTCTCAGGCTCCACGACGCGGTTCACCAGCCCGATTCGCTGCGCCTCGGCTGCATCGATCACCCGGCCGGTCATGATCAGCTCCTTGGCGCGGCCAAGCCCCACCACCGCGGGCAGGCGCGAGGAGCCGCCGACGTCGGGGATGATCCCGAACTTCACCTCGGGCAAACCCATCTGCGCATCGCTTGACGCGACGCGCAAGTCGGCGCCGAGCGCCACCTCGAGCGCCCCGCCCACGCACGTGCGATGGATCTGGCAGATCACCGGCTTGGGCATCGATTCGCACAGGTTCGCGCAGCGCAAAAACACCTCGCGAAACGGTCGCAAAACGCCGGGCTGGCTGGCGAACGACATCAGCTCGCCGAGATCCACCCCTGCGGAGAACACCTGCCCTTCCCCGCGCAGGACGATGCAGTGCACCGACTCGTCCTCGGCTGCCGCCTGGAGCGCGTCTCCGAGCGCGCGCAGCAGCTCCTGGCTCATCGCGTTGCGCTTCTCCGGGCGGTTCATCACCACATGGCGAGCCGCTCCGCGGTTTTCGGTGATGACGATGCTCATCGGCTCGCCTCAGCTCAAGTCGAGCACGGGCGTGGGAGCTTCGATCGACCCGTCGTGCCCCTCGCTTGGGATGATCGCTGTGCCCACCGCGAAGAACTCGATCGTGTGGCTGCCCCACCCGTGGCTCTTCTCCTGCAGATCCACTCCCACGATCCCCAGCGCCCCGAGCTCCTGCGCCTCGCTCTGCATGCGCTCCATCGCAAGCTCCCGGGCGTCGTACAACGCCTGAGTGAAGTTCGTCAGCTCCACGTTGCGTCCGGCTTGCGCCATCGACTTGAGCATGCCTCTGTGGGCGACGTGGTACACGCAACTGCCCATCACCATGCCCACCGGGCGATGGCCCGTGTGGAGCAGCGTCCAGAAGTCCTGGCCGCTGAGGTCGCTGGTGAACGGGCGTCCGTTGGGCGCGCGATGCAGTACGCCCTCGCGGTGCTTCACCGCGGTTCCGATCGCTATGAACTCAGCCATGTCCTGGCCCCACTCATACCTGCCGATGTCCAAGCGGACGCCCACCACGCCGTCCGCGCCGAGCTGATCCGCCTCCTCCTCCATCCGCGTCATCGCCAACTGTCGAGCCGAGTACATGGCTTGTGAGAGCACGGTCAGCTCCTGGCTGCTCTTCCAGCCGGCGAGCTGGATGCCGATGTGGAAGATCGAGCTGCCCACCACCAGCCCGAGCGGGTCAAAGCCGGCTTGACGGACGAGCAGGAACTCGTTGACGCTCAAATCGGAGGTGAACAGGCCGGCGCGGTTCTGCTGGAGGCGCGTGCGCCCCGCCTCGGGCACGCCCTCGAGCGAGGTCGGATCGTAGGCGTCCTCGGTGTTCGTCTTGCTCATGCCCTTACGTCCTCCTCTAGATGGTGAGATCGACGGTCGTCTGCGGTGGTTGGGTGTTGGCCGCCTCGCGCTCAAACACGGCGGTGCCGATGGCGCTCACCGTCACGAGCAGCCCTTCGCGCTCGCGTCCCTGGGCGCCGAGTGTGTGTCTCTGGGTCTGGTGTCCCAGCCGCACACCGAGGACTCCCGAGGCGTTCAGCGCCTGAGCCTGCCGGTCCAGCTCAGCCATCACGTCCTCGCGAGCCGAGTAGAAGCACTCCGTGATGTCGGTCTGCTCGTAGTTGCTCCACACATCCACGTTCGGCTGGCGGCCAGACAGCAGGTTGACCGACCAGGTCAAGAAGAACACCGATGTCCACGCCACGATTCCGAGCGGCTCGATGCCGGCACGACTGAGCTGGGAGTGTTCCGCCAGCGACAAATCGCTCAGCGCCGGCTCTGCGCTGCCGCGTGACGCGCCGCCTGCGACAGCGGTACCGGTCGCCAAGTATTCGATCGTGCCTGCGCCCGCGGCAGCCGACCAGTCGTGCAGGCCGCTGCGCAGACCCACTCCCACCACGGCGGTCGCGCCCACCTGTGAGGCGTCTTCGCGAATGCGGCGCACCGCTGCGTCTCGAGCGGCGTTCCACGCTTCGGCGAGCGTGGTCAGCTCGATCACGAGCGCTCCCTGCCCAGCCCTGAAACGCGGCCCTTCCAAGGTCTGGTAGCCGACTTGGTACACCGAGCTTCCCATCACCTGCGAGATCGGGCGCAAACCCAATCCGTGGCAGAGCGAGAAGTCGGCAACCGACAGATTTGAGGTGAACGCATCTCGCGGGCTGCTTCCGCTGCGCGCCGTCAAGCGAGAAGTCCCTCCAGAGCGACCCGAGCAGCCGCGCTCTGCTGGGCCTCGTCGCGCAGAGCGCCAGCCAGGGCGCCCACCCACTCCGAAGGGGAGAGCGGCTCGCGCTTGATCGAGATGCCGCCCACCCGCTTCTCGCGCACGCCTTGGACGCTCACGCCGGACACGCTCAGCTCATATGACACCTCGCCAAGTCGCACCTCGATGCTTTGCACGTGCTTCTCGCCCCTGCCCAGCAAGCCCGTGCCGCGCCGTTGCACGGTGGTTTGCGAGGGCAGCGAAGCCTCCAGCTTGCTCGCAAGCGCCTCGATCGAGATCCGCAGATCCGAACCGTCAGCCCGAAGGCCGGCTGCCGAAAGATCGAAATCCTCCTGCGCGGACATACCGCGGAAGCCTACCTGGGATGATCCTCGCCGATGAGCGATTTGGGCAAGTCCGTCGAACGAGCCTTGGCGGGAGGACCTGAGCGTCATCGCGTCAAGGCGCGCGAGCAGGGCAAGCTGGCGGTTCGCGAGCGCGTCGGGTTGCTGCTCGACGAGGGCTCGTTCTCCGAGGAGGCGCTGCTCGCCAACTGGAACGAGGACGGCCTTGGCGCCGACGGTGTCGTCACCGGCGTCGGGGAGATCGAACGCCAGCCGGTCGCGGTGATGGCAAACGACCCCACCGTCAAGGCCGGCTCCTGGGGGCCGAAGACCGTGGAGAAGATCCTGCGCATCCAAGAGCGCGCGATGAGCCTGCGCATCCCGCTGGTCTATCTCGTCGACTCCGCCGGGGCGCGCATCACCGAGCAGGTGCAGATGTTCGGAGGCAGGCGCGGCGCCGGGCGCATCTTCTACAACCAGGTGCGCGCCTCGGGCGTGATCCCGCAGGTGTGCGTGCTGTTCGGGCCGAGTGCCGCCGGGGGCGCCTACATCCCCGCGTTCTGCGACGTGGTTGCGATGCGTGATCGCAACGCCTCGATGTATCTCGGCTCGCCGCGCATGGCTGAGATGGTGATCGGCGAGCAGGTGACGCTCGAGGAGATGGGTGGTGCGCGCATGCACACCGGCGTCTCCGGCTGTGCGCACGAGCTGGTGAAGAGCGACGAGGAGGGCATCGCGTTCGCGCGCCGCTATCTCTCCTATTTCCCACCCAATTGCAATGTCGACCCGCCCCCCGGTGCTGCGTGCGGCCCCGCCGCGGGTGGCGAGGCGCTCGAAAGCCTCATCCCGGCGGATGAGAACAAGCCGTTCGACATGCTCGCCCTGATCGACGCCGTCGTCGACGAGGGGTCGCTGCTCCAAATCCACTCGCGCTTTGCCAAGGAGCTGATCGTCGGCTACGCCCGGCTCGACGGGCGTGCGATCGGTGTCGTTGCAAACCAGCCCAAGCACAAGGGAGGAGTGCTGTTCTCCGACTCCGCCGACAAGGCAGCCCGCTTCATCTGGACGTGCAACGCGTTCAACATCCCGCTCCTCTTCCTCGCCGACGTGCCCGGCTTCATGATCGGAACGCAGGTCGAGCGCGGCGGGATCATCCGGCATGGAGCGAAGATGATCAGCGCCGTCTCGCAAGCCACCGTCCCGAAGATCTCGGTGATCGTGCGCAAGGCATACGGCGCCGGTTTGTACGCCATGGCGGGGCCGGCGTTCGAGCCCGACTGCTGCATCGCGCTCCCAAGCGCGTCGATCGCCGTCATGGGTCCCCAGGCGGCGATCAACGCGGTCTACTACAACCAGCTGCGCGCCATCGCCGACGAAAACGAGCGGGCGGCGCGCATCGAGCAGCTGCGCGAGGAGTACGCGCTCGACATCGACATCCTGCACCTCGCTTCCGAGATGGTGGTTGACGCCGTCGTCGAGCCCGAAAACCTGCGCGCCGACCTGGTGCGCCGCTTCACGCACGCGCTTGCCAAGCGCCGCGAGTGGCCGGTGCGGCATAACCCGGTGACGCCGGTGTGAGGCATCGGATAGGTTGCCCCCATGGATTCCACTGATCTGGCATTCGCTGGGATCTCCGCGCAGGCACGGCTGATCGCCCAGGGCGAGGTTTCCTCGCGTGAGCTGGTGGAGCTCTACCTGAACCGGATCGAACGCTTCAACCCGAAGCTCAACGCCTTCAAGGTGGTGTTCGCCGAACGCGCGCTGCTCGAAGCCGAACAAGCCGATGCTCGGCGCGGGGCAGGCGGCGAGCGCCCGCTGCTCGGAGTGCCGATCGCCGTCAAGGACGACATCGACGTCGCCGGCGAGATCACCGCGCTGGGCACGAGCGCTATCGAGGAGCCCGCAACAGCCGACGCCGAGGTGGTGCGCCGCCTGCGCGACGCCGGGGCGATCGTGATCGGCAAGACGCACGTGCCCGAGCTGTGCATCTGGCCGTTCACCGAGACCCCCACCTTCGGTGCCA
>JBQCGU010000060.1:0-4372 GCA_051955355.1 Solirubrobacteraceae bacterium
CACCGCCGCGGGCTGCACGACACGCATATACGGCTATGACGTCGAAACCAACCGCTTGAGCCTCACGACCCGTCCGCCCGGCGCTGAAGGCGTCTGCGCGACAGAAGGCGGCACGGCAGAAAACCACACCTATGATCCCGCCAACCGTCTGACCGATCCCGGCACAAGCTACGACACGTTCGGGAACACCACCAAACTCCCCGCGATCGATGCCGGTGGCAGCGAAGTCTCAAGTAGCTTCTACGTCGATAACCAGCTGGCCAGCCAAACCCAGAACGGTCAGACGATCGGCTACAACCTCGACCCAGCAGGCCGCACCCGCGAAACCGTATCCACGGGCAAAATCACAGCCACGGAAACCCTGCACTATCCAGGCGCAGGCAACTCCGTGTCTTGGGCCGGCGAAACATCAGGCAACTACACGCGCAACATCACAAGCATCAGTGGTGGCCTTGCGGCTATCCAGCACAATGGGGAAGCGCCCCTCCTGCAAGTCGCCAACCTGCACGGAGACCTCATCGCAACCGCGTCCGACTCGGAAACAGCCACCAAACTCGCAGGGACCGTCACAGAACCCACCGAGTTCGGAGTACCCGCCACCGAAGCGCCAGCCAAGTACTCCTGGCTGGGCGCGCACGAGCTGCCCACTCAGCTACCATCCGGAATCATCGCGATGGGCGCACGCTCCTACATCCCCCAACTCGGCCGGTTCCTACAAACAGACCCCATACCAGGCGGGTCAGCCAACGCCTACGCCTACACCTACGGCGACCCAATCAACCAAACCGACCTCACAGGCGAACTCACCTGGGGATGGACAGAAGCAGGCATGAAAGAATCCGAAACCACAAGCCAACAAACCATCGCCGAAAACGCCGCCCGCGAAGAAGCAGAACGCAAAGCCGCCGAAGCAACAGCACAAGCACAAGCACACGAAGAACCAGAAGCCCCCGAAGAAGAATGGGAAGAAGAAACAGAAGAAGGCGGAATGGAAGGCGCGGCGTTCGGACCAGGACCCCAGCAGGTGCAAGTCGAAGACGGCGTGCTCTCTATCAACTTAACCCTTTTGAGAATGAATACGTAATGCGTCAAAATCTGACCAGGCTCGCGATTCGGTGTAACAAGGAAATGGCTACGGACGCGCTCAGCGACATCGAAGTCGGCGGCCATAGTGAATCAGGCACCGCGGCGTGTACGCGCTACGCGGATATATTTAGCGAAGCTGAAAAAGCGTTGAAATCAGGCTGGCGCTGGATCAAGAAAGCCGGATCACGCGTGTATCACGAGGGGGTTAGGGTGTGGAACTGGCTAAGGCAGAAAGAGTGCGAACATACACAGAGGGCCGGATGTCGAGGCAAAAACATCGCGGGTACGTGTGAAGTTACTAATACGGCTCTGTTTATCGGGAGCTTCATCCCCGA
Organism: Solirubrobacteraceae bacterium; assembly: GCA_051955355.1. Lineage (GTDB taxonomy): Bacteria > Actinomycetota > Thermoleophilia > Solirubrobacterales > Solirubrobacteraceae > Palsa-744. The sequence goes on from JBQCGU010000060.1 coordinate 1,422, forward strand.
GACCGCAGGACTGTCATGGCTGATGCGGGCGGGGGGGACTGTCGGTTATGCGAGTTGTTAGCCACGAGACCATGCACAGAGCGGAGTGGGCTACTACGCGGGGGGGCGCACTGCTCATAGCCCTTGGGATGCTTGAAGATGTACAAGTCATAAAGGACATCGGCTTTGCGCTCATCGTGATGTCGATTGTGCTTGACCTTCTTACAAAAGGTAAACGCTATGTAGGCTTCATGGCGAACATTCGCGACGGTCTATCGCGGCGTCTGCACAGGCAGGCGACAGCTAAACGTGAATAGGAGAAGAATGTCGTGAGAAACGCGTCATGGGCGAAGATTACCCTAGTGGTCCTGGTAGCGGGCATCGCTATGGCCGCGACAAGCGCCTCAAGCTGGGCGTTGACTTGGGGCTGGACACCGGAGGGCATATGCAGCTCGGAAGGGCGCAGCGCCCTTACTGCGCTGGAATATAGCATGAAGCCTGCGAACGGCGCTACGCTCCCGGACGGTGCGCCCTGTAGCATTTTCAGGTGAATCGAAGGTGGCGCTGAGTTTCGATGTTGCTTCGTCCGCGGCGTTACTTTCAGCGCCCGACATCGACGGTGGCCCCGGTTCGCTGCAGGCGGAATCGTCTGTCTATGTATTTACGTCAGCGAAGGTGGGTGTGGTGTCGCAGACAATCTACTGGACGGCATCATTCTCTAGTGCAGAAATCCCTTCATGTGCGGGCCAGCCGCCAACGACATACACTGCTGTGCCACGCACGTTGACCATTGTGCCTAACGTAGCGCAGGAACATGAAGCGACAGAAAGGCGTGACCGCGAAGAAGCCGTTGAAAGGGAAGCGAAGTCGCGACAAGCGTATGCGAAGCTCAAGTGTGTTGTGCCGTCGCTAGCAGGGGATGCGTTGAGTGAGGCGCGGCGCGCGCTTGGCCGAGCCCATTGTCTGCTTGGAAGGATTTTTCGCCCGCGTAAGGGACTGCGTCGGGATCTGGTTGTGACGAGCCAGGGTCGTCGGCCAGGTACCAGGCTCGCTTCTGGCACGCGGATAGTCGTAACGCTGGGGCCAAGGCGACCTCGACGCGGGCCGACAAAGAAGCATCCCTCTGGTCGTTCATAGCAACGTATTTTCATGACGGCGCCGATGGCTATTGCGGAAAAGGCTGCTTGTCTTACGCGCTCACACAGGGCGTCACCGCTGATGTGCCAAGCGATTCCGGTGAATTCAATCTGATTTGCTCGCCTCATCGAAGTAGATCGTCGTGGGCTCGTCGATGTGCAACTGGCGGCGCTCGACGCGGGAGACGAGCGCGTCGAGGGTGAGGGTCCGTCCGGCGAGGCTGGGGCTGTCTTGTCCGAGGCGCTGAGCGGTGGAACCGGAGACGGCGATGCCGAGCGTTTGGTGGCCGGTGTACTGCTCAGCTCGGGCGGCAGCGTCGATAACGACGCCCTTGCCGATGCCGGCGGGACCGACAAGGATCGCGGCACGCTCCGGCCCGGTGATGACCTCAAGCGCGTGGGCCTGCTCGTCTGAGAGGCGGGCGCCGATCCGCTCGGCGATCTGGTCGCCTGCCAGCGTGCGGGCCTGCGCGCCGACGTCTCGGCCACCGGTGGCGGCGAGCGTTGTGACAGCTCGCCGACGGACTGCTCAAGAATGGTGGCCCGCAGCTCGCCGGCCTGGAACGTGGCGGCGCGCTCGGTAAGGCGCTGCTCAACGCGATCCTCGAGCGCCTGCTCACCAGCCGCCACCAAGGCCGCGGACGGCCGGCCTGCCTGACGGGCTGCGAAGTCAAACCGCGCTGCCGTGTCGTTCCATGCCTGCTGCAGGTCGCTGCGGGTGACGAGCACCTTGGCCTTGCGGTTCTCCAGCTTGAGTGCTCGTAGCTCACCTCGTTCGGGTGCCCGTCCGTACTGTGCGCGGAAGCGCTCGGCGGCCCTGGCAACCTCACGGCTGCGCGCGCTGAAAGCGTCCAACAGGCCGCGCGGCACACCGGCTATCTCGAAGTAGCGCCCGTGTTTGCCGGTACCCCGCTGGATCGCATAACCCTGCTGCTGTAGGTGGTGCGCGAGCGCTGAGCGTTAGTAGGCGCCAAGCTCACGGGCGGAACGGAAGATCGGACGCGACGCGACCGCAACGAGCTTGCCGTCATCGCGGATCGCGCTGGTGATAACCACATGGCTGTGCAACTGCGGGTCGGGCATGTCCCCCCCTCGAGTACGCCGCGGGCTGTCGTGTGCCGATACTCGGCGGCGAGGAGATCACGAGCCGGCTCCTCGACGAGCTCGCCGCCATGACGACGGCGAACGGTCGGCACCGTCCCGGTCAGATGATTGATCGTCTTGCGTACAGCGGCGGCATGTGCAGTCTCGATCTCCCGGCGCTGGGTCTCGCCGCCGAGCGCCCACACCGTAGAGACCGACTTGGGTGCTGAGAACGTGACATCGATCCCGCCAGCACGGCCGCCATCGACTCCCGCGCGCCTGAGCCAACGACCAGTATGAGGATGCTTGCCTTCCATCAGGGCGATGAACTCGCGGCCATCGACCGCCTGGCCCCTCGATGCCGAGTCGCGCGAGCGTGTCGGGAGTCGCAAGCCACTGGCCGGGCGCCTGCGTCGGCTCGCCGGCGGGCGAGAGGTAGTAGTCGCCGCGCTCGGGCTCGATGGTCTTTGACTCCAGATAGCGGGCGTACCCGCCACCCTTGGAGGCACCGATGCTGGCTGCACTCATCGCACCGGGTACAGACCCCGAGGCGCTCAAACCGGCCAACGAATTGCATGGCGCAAGCATGGCGCTCGCACGGTTGTGCATCTTCGGATGAAAAGTCAAGGAATCCGTGGAGGGGGTGTGCTGTGGGCGGCTGGATTGCTCGCTCGTTGGCCGCGGTGAGGAGGCGGTCGAGGAGTCGGAGGCGCGCCGGGCCGGGCGGTGGTCGGGTCGGGGCTAGGGGTGTTC
>JBQCGU010000061.1:0-22719 GCA_051955355.1 Solirubrobacteraceae bacterium
GCGGCTTCGCTCACCTACACAACTTCCGCCGCCTCAGGACCCGCTACGAGCGCGACCCCGAGATCCACCTCGCCTTCCTAACACTCGCCTGCTCAATCCTCTGCTGGCGACGAGTGGCGTCATTTTGAAAGCACTTCTTAGGAGCAACAGGGAGCGGGTGCGTCGAGACGGACGGGAGCCTGGACCCGTCTTTGCGTAGCTGACGGCAGCGACGAGTGACCTGGCGCGCAGCTAGCGAAGCTGGCTGCGTAGCCGCTCGGCGCGGAGATGGATCTGCGAGGCAGGCACTTCGAGAGCAGCGGCGATCTTGAGGATGTTGGCGAGCGAGACGTTGCGCTCGCCCCGCTCTACTGCTCCGAAGTAGCCACGGTTCAAGCCGCTCTTGAGAGCGAGCCCTTCCTGAGAGATGCCGCGCTCCTTGCGCAGCTCACGGATGGCTGCGCCGAAGATCATGTGGTCGGTCGAGAGAGCGGTCATGCGGCGCCAAGTCTGTCCGACTTGCGCGATATAAGTCCACACGCTATAAGTATCATTCCTAACGACAAAACGGCCCCGGCGCGGCCGCAACCGCCCGGGGCCTGGCACAGGAGGTATCAGCTCCCATGCAAGACCAGCCTAATCAACTCGTCGAGCAAGACAACATGCACGACTGGGGAGTCATGTTCCGGCTCCTCGACAAAGATGACCAGCGGCCGTGGTCGGTCGAGGAGATCATCCGCGACCGCGAAGCCGACCACACCACCCGCGACGACACGATCAACGCCGTCGACCGCCTGCGGGGCATCGGCCTAATTCATCAGACGGCCGACGGGCTCCTCTTCCCAACACGGGCAGCGCTGCACCTGGACGAGATCGCAGGATAGCCCTCCCGGGCACCGTGTCGTCACGCACGGCACGGTGCCCAAAGCACAACGCCTGGCAAGCGACGAGTCATCGAGTCCAAAGACCAGGCGCCTCCCGCTTACCGACCATTCCGTCATCCAGAAGTGCTGTACTTAGCCTGGGGGCTCATCGCCTATCTGCTTGCCTGGGCCGAGCGAGATCTCTACTGAAAGCCGCATAGAACTGAATGACGGAGCGAATACGTGATCCAAATCTCCATGACAACCTTTATCGACTACGTGGCCTCCACGGGCACAACGAGGCTACGCAAGATCGTAGCGGCCAGGAAGCAGTACGCCGACGGCTACAACCCCGCAACCGACTTTTATGGCCCTCTACGCAAGCGCATTGTGCAGGTATTCGTGGAGGGCTGGGATACAAAACGCTTCGATGAACTAGCGGCCGAAGTAAGCGACCCCAAAAAGCACGACCATTACGCAGCTTGTCGGAAGGGCTTGCGAAAGTGGACGGGAGGGCGCAGCAAGAAGAAATTGGACTGGAAAAAACCCAGAAAGGCAGTCTGGGCCAGCGGGGAACTTGAAGTCAACATTAGCCCTGAGCTTTGGCTAGATATCGACGGCGAACCACATGTAATAAAGCTCTACTTCAAGGCTGACAAGCTTTCCCAACATAAGGTCAACCTGTCGCTCCGCCTCCTTGAGACAACAGTCGGCAAACATGGCCGTGTAGCTATTCTTGATGTCCAGCAGGGTCGCCTGTTCGCACAAACAACGGAACCGCCAGAAGGTATAGACTTGCTATTGGCAAGCGAGGCAACAGGGCTTGCAACGCTCTGGAACTCGCTTGGCCCGTGATGACCCTACGTACAAGCGCATAAAGCGTCAGGGCTTAGCACCTGGTGGCGACGTCACCGTCGATGCGAAAAACGGGACGCATTCGCGCTCGACCGTACTGCCACGGGTATTTCGTTGATCTCGTTCCGTCCTCGCCGCACTATCAGGGTCACCGACCCTCGACGCTTCGCCTGCAGCAAGACGGCGGCCGTGCCAGCCTTTGCAGAGGCGACTTGCTTTATGACAATTAGCGCATTGCGCATTTTGGCTGGCGCGATGGAAAGATGTATACCATTGCTACATCCCCCTTGCGCAACCCCCTCTATCCGTTGCCCTATATGGGTCACGATCACGAACGCGTAGCTCCTGGTGAGGTTGAGACGCGTTGATGCGTTTGCGTGAGCGATCAGCGACTTTACCCGACTCTGACAGTCCCGCGTCATTCGCCGAGTAGTCGCCGTGTCGGGTGCCGCACCTGCGCGACACCCGATCACGGCAACGCAGCACATTACACACACTGTTACCAGCCTAGAGCGCGAATAGAAGTTCATCCTAATCTGACCTGTGTGTTATTAGCGCGCTTGCAGCGACAACCGGCTTACTTTGTGAAAAAACCAAGCAAGAAGCGCCCGCTAGTTGCGTCAAGTGCTATCGAGAAATGCGTTACAAATATCTGGGGACTGCCGCCCGCAGGGAAGTCACCACCTTGAGCTACGTTAACGGGCTGAGGTGACGTAAAGGTTACAATCCACGCCGGCACATCTTGAACCGTAGTGAACGGCACTGGACTGCCAGACGGAGGAACCGAGGCGGGTAGGGTTACGTTTGCAAGCAGCGACGTAGCTGCAAATTGCTGGGCGTCTACATAGCCCCGAGCACGGGTGACTGCATCTGTCGCAGTCATATAGCCGCTGTTAGACGTCACTGGCGTAAGGACGACTTGATTGTTAACATTTACACCTGTGCCACTGACCGTGGAGGGCACCTCTTCCACGTTCGCCGTTTCGGCTACGCTTACGTGCCCCCTTAGTGCGCTCCCGTGTCGGCGCACCGCAGGATGATGCGATCCCGACTTCTTGCCATGCAAGCCGCTAGCAGCAAGCACGGTACCGGCGCCGCCTGCCGCAATTACCGCGAGCGACGCAAGGGCGATCTTGGCCGAGGTAGATCTTAGGTTTTTCATTTCCATTTCCACCATTTTCTTATTCTTGTTATTCGGGTGCCTAGTACTCGGTGCTATACCGCCGGTCCCATGTCCACATGTACGCGCCGCTAGGCCATGTGGCACCGCCGTTAGGGGCATTATCATAAGCATTGTTCACGGCGATGTCGTTGTACCAGCTACCGTTATAAAGGTGCTGGGTACCGTAATACTCCACACCGTGAGCTGTGTCGCCAGCCGTTTGATCGCTATTTGAGTGGGTCTCGGAGAACCATTGAGCATTGTTAGCTGTCCAATTGAGGCCAGCGTTGGCAACACCGCTGCCGTTAATGATGAAAAGAGCGGTATTCCCACTACTCGTATATACCGTAAACTTATCTGCTACGCCGTATTCCGTAGGATTTGGTACCACCCCTACAGCCACGGGGAGATACAGGGTGCCCGACTCACCGTACTCGTAGAAGTAGTATACGGTTGAGCTGCTCCAAGCAGTGTTCTTGAGCCACCCGACCTGCGCAAGCTCATTGCCATTGTTTTGGTTGTCGATCATCGACCAAGCCGAGCTAGTAATACATGCACGAGGGTTATAACGATCGATATTCGCTTGGGCGCCATTTGTCGAGATGATAGACGTAATCATCCCATCGAAGTAGAGTTTTTCAGCTTCACACGCATATGCGGCCTGGCCAAAGGCTAGGCATGCGGCGAGAACTAGACCCACTGCGCCTGCGGCCGTCCGGTGACGACGGCGCATGCGCTTAACGCTGGCATAGAAACGTGTAGTTGTGATGTCTACTTGTGATGCAGAGCGTGACACGCCCTGTACCTCCCAGTTCGTTTGGTTATCGACTATCGACTATTGCTAGACCGACGAAAGAGCAGCGCAAATGCTCCTCCTATGGAGAACGCCACATTCATATGGCACTCTGAGCAGAAGTACGCGCTGGTGAGACCAGTTGATGCCCCCCTCCCATAGCTTAGGCGGATACCGTCTTTTGGCACCCTACCAAATCGGAAGGCTGAAATGATTGGAAGTGCTCGCACCCGCACAGACGGTGCCTGACAAGATTCGGCGGGCGCCCTTAGGCCGTCCTAAGCGCGTGCGGCGAGCACGTACCGGACGAAGCGCCGCGAAGTATCCGAGGTCATCGCGCTGTCGTTCGTGTGCCAGCATCTATCGGAGCCACTCCGTGAGAACACTTTGAGAACATCCGCTCTGCCAGACCAGTCCGATGCGTCCTCGAAAGCCCGCAAATTGGACGATCTGGACGCCCCCGGACCCATCTACGCGCCCCGTATCCGGTTGAGGGCCTTGTGGACCGTATGGTCCGTGGTGGTTCGAATCCACTCGGGCGCATTGAGAATTACGCCGTGATTGCGGCCTGCAAGGAGCTTGCGGCTATCTTGGCTTGCGGTAACGTGAGTTGTGGCGCTACCCCACTCTCGACCGCCTGGCGGACTCCCACGAGCTCCGGTCCCACGACAGCTCCACGGTCGTCGTATTCGACGGTATGCCCCTCTGGAGTCTCGAACGCCTTTGCGGGAGGTTCCTTGGGCTTTTCAACGTGCAGGAATAGAACGTCGCCGCGCTCGTCATAGTCGTGGTAGTCGAAGTCGATGCCAACGATGGTGATCTTCATCGGCTAACCACTAGGCAGATCAGGCGACCGCGGCAACCTCTCGTTCGACCTCACCCTCCACCGTGCGCTGAAAGCACACCAACAGTTCCTCACCCAACACGGCGGCGATTCGCTTTAGAGTCGGCAACTGCGGAATATGAGTGCCCTTCTCAAGCCGCGACACGGCGCTATGTGACGTACCAGCCGCCTTAGCGACCTCCTCCTGCGTGAGGCCCAGCTCGAAACGACGCTCACGAAGATGCGCCGCGATCGGGCTCACCCCTCGGAGAGCGCGAATGCGCTCATATTCGGTACGGGCCTCCCGATACACCTCACTGCGTTCAGCGCGTTTCTTTGCAGCAACGCCAGCATGACGACCAATGGAATGCCGCGCTGCATCCGCCATACGTCAGCAACTTATCACGAGTAATAAGTAGCGCTCCGACCGCCGAAGTCTCTCAGGCGGCAACCTCGACTTGCGGCGGCGGAAGCATCCGAAGGAAGTCGGCGGGCAGCTCCCGGCTCGCATGCCAGAACTCCAACCCAACGACCTCGCCAGTCTTGGGGTCGAGTTCGCGTAGGCCGGTATCGGTCTCTTCGGCCACGACGGTGCTGGGGTCGTAGCTCTCGAAGCGAACCCAAGCGATGTCGGCTTCGGCGTCGTAGTGTCCGTCGATCCGCATGCCCATAGGCTAGCGCCGCCTCCAAAGCGTCACAACACGAGCCGCAAGCGGATCGCCCCCCGTCTGGATGCTCGTAGACGATCACCAGACGGCCAGCGACGATCTGCCAAGCCGCCTCGCCCTTGTTGCGCCTCCGACCCCGATGGCGCTCAAGCAGCATGGCCTCGACATCCTGACGAGCAAAGCCGAGCTGCCGCGAGAACATCCACCTCTCCAGACCCGTCCGATGCGCCACAAAGGTGGACGAACCCGTCGATTGGAGGAGAGCGTCACACCCCAGACGCCGGAAACGGAAAATCGGCGGGCGCGTCGGCTTGGGGCACCACCCAACGCCGCATCGCCGCGTCGCAGATGGCGTAGCCCCAGTTGATCAAGCGCTCTTGGAGCGCCGCGTCCATTGCCTTCAGGCGAGTTTTCGTCGCCGCAAGCAGCGCAGTCTGGTCGGGCGGGCAGGGCAGACTTCCGGCGGGTGGGCCGAAGTCGGCTATGTGGCTGCGAATGCCCCAGTAGGCGCCCGTGCGTTCTCCGCGTTGAAACCCGGCGATCGTCGCGCGCTTGCGCAGGTCGCGCACCTGGTTGTCGATCACCGCATTGACGCGAATCGCCTGCCTGATCCAGTCGCCCCCCACCCTCCCCTCGGCAGACATGTGCCCGCCGCCGTCGCTCACGAGGACGGTGGTGCAGCTTTTCCAGGCAGTCTCCAAGCCAAGGTTGTCGTAAACGCCGCCGTCGCTCAGCACAGCCCTCGTGTTGAACGGCTGCTTGTAGTTGGTTTCGCGTCCCCGCTCCTCGAAACACCTTGGATCGAGCTTCAGCTTCATCGGCGAGAGAACCGGTGGAAAAGCCGAGGAAGCGGCAACTGCCTGCGCGAGCTTGATGCTGGGGTTGGGCACCAAGCCAATCGTGTAGTCAGCCATGTAAGCCTTCGTGAAGCGCCAAAGCACACCCGTTTGCAAACTGGTGGCGTTGATCACAAAGCGCGGCTCGTCAGGCAGGTCTTGCAATGTCGCACCGTTGAAGATCGCCCTGTCGTAGGCTCGCGCAACCATCGCCGAGATCGTGCTCCCGGGCGTCAGGATCCCGGAGATCACCGCCCACATGTCAATCGTGCAACCCGCCAGCTTGCGGATCGGATGCACGAGCCGCGCCGAGAAATCGCCCGCCACCCCGTCGGCGTCGAAGGCGAGGTCGCTCCAGCTCCGCCCAAGCGTGCCTGCCGTGATCGACCCACCCGACACGCTCGACACATGGTTCAGGCGGGCGATCCACCCCAGCTCGTTCAACCGCCACAGAGCACCGACGTGGAACAGCATCGCCCGATACCCGCCGCCCGAGAGGCACAGCGCTGTGCCCTCTCGCGGGAGCCCCACACCCTCATCTGGGTGTCCAGGTGATGGTGAGACGACCGGGCTTCGACTGCTCATCGCATTCCATTCATCGCCCGCTTGCATCGGCAGGCAAGTTTCGCAGCGCTACTGGACATCTGTTCGAATCGCGTGAGGAATCGGGCTAGGCGGTGTCTAAGAGGGCAAGAGACCACAACCGCGCACTTGCGCCCAAGGAGGTTCGCTGTATGAGACGAGCAATGCTTGCAGCGCTGAGCGTCATCGCGCTCGCGCTCGCATCCCCCGGAGCCGCGCTTGCCCATCACGGCCATCGCGGGCACCACCGCAAGCACGACGCAAGAGCTCACCACGCGCGTGTGCATTTCGAGCACTTCGGAGCCCCGGCCCCGGCGAGCTCCGACACGGGCACGAGCGCAGGCCCCGAAGAAACGAAACCCGCATCCCCCACCGAAGCCGTCGGCACTGTGGCGTCGTTTGAAAACGAAGTCCTCACGATCACACTCAACGACGGCTCCACTGTCAAGGGCAAGGTGACGAGCGCGACCCGCATCGAGTGCATGACCACCGCCACCGCCCCGTCGAGCGACGAAGAAAGCCGCGACCACGACAGAGGCTCGGGCGATGACCGCAGCGGCGACAGCGACCAGTCGTCTTCCGAGCAGGAAAGCCAGAGCAAAGAGGACGGAAGCGACGGAGGAGAAGGAAGCGACGACAACGCCGAACCCACCGCAGCCGAACCGGAATGCGGCCCGACCGCGCTGACTCCGGGCGCGGGCGTGCGCGAGGCCGAGCTGAAGATCGGTCCTGGCGGCACCGAATTCGAGAGCATCGAGCTGGTGAAGTGACCGGTCGATAAAGCTCTAGGCATGTGAGGGGGCGGCGAAACCGTCGTCCCCTCACTGCTGCCCTCGAAGGCCTGACACCCACCCGACCCACCCGCCGCCCCGAGACATCCCGTGAGCCAACCCACCCAACCTGTCTTCCCCATCACCGCATACGGCAAGGCGCCGCGGACATGAGCCCCTCGGTGTCAGCGCGCCTGCTGCTCACCCAGAGCGACGCGCGACTGATCGAGCTCGCCGGCGACGGCCACGAACGCGCCTTCGAGGCGCTGGTGCAGCGCTACCGCCGTCCCCTGCTCGGCTACTGCCGGCGCCTGCTCCTCCGCGACGAGCGAGCCGAGGACGCCCTCCAGCAGGGGCTCCTGCAAGCCTGGCTCGCGTTGCAAGGCGGCTACGTCGTACATGACGCCAAGTCGTGGCTCTACAGGATCGTGCACAACTGCGCCCTGAACGCCCTGCGCGTGTCCGGCTACGACTACAACACGCTCACCGACAGCCTGCGCGGAGCCGACGCGCCCGAGCACGACCTCGATCGACGCATCGCCGTGCGCGAGACGCTCGCCGGGTTGGCTGCGCTTCCGGAGATGCAACGCGAAGCGCTCATGCGCACCGCCATCGACGGCCACAGTCACGAGCAGGTGGCGCGCGCGCTCGGCCTCAGCGAGGGCGCCCTCCGAGGGCTCGTATACCGCGCCCGAGTGACCCTGCGCGCCGCCGCAACCGCCATTACCCCAGCTCCAGCGATCGGTTGGGCGCTCACCCCGCGCACGGCCACCTCCGCTCCGCTGGTTGCCCGTCTCGCCGAAGCTGGCGCCGGAGGCGGCTCGGTGGGCCTGGGCGGCATGCTCGTGAAGGGCGGCACGATCGCCATCACCGCTGGAGTGCTCGCGGGGGGGATCACCGCCATCCACCACCCGTCACGCCACTCCCATCGTTCCCTTCCACCGAGCGACGGCTCCTCGCGGGAGGTTTTGCTCGCGGCAAACGCACCCTCGGACGCATCCGCACGGGCGAGTCGGCAGGCGGTCGATAACCGCCACAGCGACCGGTCGAACCACGGGTTGACCCGCGATCCCGCAAGCCGCATACCGCGCTCCATCGCTTTCGCGCCACCGGGTTGGCGACTTCGCCAGCCCAGCCCTCATCGCGTCAACGACAACGCGCACGGCGAGCATCAGCCCGCACCGCTGGACTCCGGCGCCATCACCCAGGGCTCCGACAACCACGGGCAGGGCGCCGGCAGCCTCGCAGGCCAAAGTCACAACGAAGGCGATCGCTCCACCCAGGGGTCCGATCTCTCAAATGGCTTGGGGACGAGCAACGACACATCCCAGGGATCGGATGGCGGCGGCGACAAAACGGCTCTCACGTCGGAAACCTCGAGCTCGGGCAAAGACTCGACCTCCTCGGGCTCGGGTTCGGACGGTTCGCAGACACAGACATCCTCGGGGACGGGCGCGGAAACGAGTGTGAGCGGCGACTCCGGCTCGAGCTCGGGCGACGGCACGAACGCCTCCACCGCCCAAGGCTCGACATACCGCGACCCCTCGACCGGCACCGGCAGCGGCTCGAGTGGCTGAGCCCCGTCGATAAGGTGAGAGCCGTTGCACTCCGGCGCGAACAGCTGAAGCCCAACCCCGACGAGCGGCACGCTCGCCGCTCCAGCGCTCGCGATCGTCGGTCCTCTCTCAGACGCCTGGACGGGCGCGGAGGCCAGATGGCGCCGACACAGCGTTTGAAGGGCCTTGGACGCGTCACCTTCCAAGCGCTCGCCGTCCCAAACTACCGCCGCTACATCGCCGGCCAGTCGATCTCGCTGAGCGGCACCTGGATGCAGATGGCGGCCCAATCGTGGCTCGTGTTGACGCTCACCCATTCCGCCGCCGCGCTTGGCGTCGTCGTCGCCCTGCAAACGCTTCCGATCCTGCTGTTCGGGCCTTATGGAGGAGTGATCGCCGACCGCGTGGACAAGCGCCGCGCAATGGTGCTCCTGCAGGCCGCGATGGGCGTGCAGGCGCTGGCGCTCGGCATCCTCACGATCACGGGCGTGGTGAGGGTGTGGGAGATCGGAGCGCTCGCCGTGCTGCTCGGCGTCAACACCGCCTTCGAGAACCCCGCCCGCCAGTCGTTCATGCTCGAGCTCGTAGGTCCCGAGCATCTGCGCAACGCGGTGAGCCTCAACTCGGTGCTCGTCAACGTGGCGCGCACAGTCGGGCCGGCGCTCGCCGGAGTCTTGATCGCGACCGTCGGCGAGGGCGTCTGCTTCCTGCTGAACGCCGCGAGCTTCGTCGCGGTGATCGCCTCGCTGCTGAGCATGGACCGCTCCGCGCTTCGCCCGAGCCCACCCGCCACCAGGGCGCCCGGACAGCTGCGCGAGGGCTTGCGCTACGTGCGCCGCACTCCTGATCTGGCGATCCCGCTGCTGATGATGGCGCTCGTGGGGACGCTCGCGTACGAGTTCCAGGTGACGCTGCCCGTGCTGGCGCGCCGCGGTCTGGGCGTCGGCGCCGCCGGCTACGGCGTGATGACCGCGTCGATGGGCTTCGGGGCGGTCGCCGGAGGGTTGCTGGTGGCGGCGAAGGGTCGCACCGGGCTGCGCCCGCTCGTCATCGCGGCGGGGGCGTTCGGCGTGGTGCTGGCGCTGGCGGCGCTCGCCCCCACGCTCGGCGTGGCGATGCTCGCACTCGCGCTCGCCGGCTGGGCGAGCATCTCGTTCATGGCTACAGGCAACTCAACCCTGCAGCTGGCGTCCGCACCGTCGATGCGTGGACGGGTGATGTCGCTGTGGTTCGTCGCCTTTCAGGGCTCGACGCCGATCGGCGGCCCGATCGTCGGCTGGCTGATGGCGGAAACCGGTCCTCGCGCCGGGTTGGGGGTCGGCGCGCTCACGTGCGCGCTCGTGGCGCTCCTCGGTTGGGTGGCGCTGCGACGCGGCGTCACGCTCACGCCGCGTCCGGACGCCACAGTCCCAGACGACTCGCCGAGGGATGACGGCGCGCAAGCTCCAGAATGACCAGCGCTCCTGCCACCGGCACTGTCGCCGGAAGCTCGTCGACGAGGAAGAAGAGCAGGTCGAAGGCGAGCGCCAGCGACGCTGCGAGCACCGCTCCCAACAGCTGGTGAGAGCGGCTCCAGCGGAACGCGAGCAGACCCCCGAGCACACCCGCTATGAAGAGGTCGCCGTACCCCATCGACGCCGACCCGAAGATCGCCACCTGAAGTCGCGGCAGCCCCCCGGCAGGGTGAGCGGCGTTGAGCGCCGAGTTGGGACGCTGCAGCTGATCGGACACCACCAAAGCCGCGTCGGCGAGCGCCATCGCCACGATCCCCAGCCCGAGCCACCGCGCCGGCGTGACAGCGCCGATCAGCGCTCCCAGCGCTATGCAGCTGAGCGCCGACAGCGTCACAGCCGCCGCTTGGCCGGCCAACCCACCTCGGTCGGCCCAGGCGAGCGCGAACAGCGGCGCCGCCAGCAGAGCGATCGGCGGCCTTCCGCCATGCGCAAGCCACCCAAGCGAGGACGCCGCCAGCAGCGGGACCGCGATCAACGCCAGGTAGGTGAGCGCATCGACGCTTCCACGTTCGGCGATCTGCGCCACCAGCACGAACGCGATCACCGATGCCGCCGGGACGAGCGCCCACAGCGGGCTGCGCAGGCGGCGCAGCGCAGGCGGCACGCGCGCGCGCGGCAGCGCCACGATCAATCCCTGCACCAACGACAGCACCGCGATCGAAGCCCAGAACGGCATCGCCATCAAACATAGACAGAGCCCCCCGTCGCCCTCGTTCCCTAACCTTGAGCGACATGGTCAAGGAGAACACCGCCTCGCCGTCGAGGCCGGCGCAGGACGGGCTCAGACCTGCGACGCCCGAGCATGTGTTTCGACGTCGTCGTGCCGGCGCAGCCGTCGCCTGCGTGGCCTTGCTCGCACTGCTCGCGGCTGCGCTCGGGTCGCACAGCTCCCGTTCGCAGATGAAGGCACACCGAGCCGTGCACCGCGCACGCACGGCGAAGATCAGCCTCACCCAGCAGCAAGCCACGCTGTCCAAGGAAGAGCAGAAGGCGATCGACGCCGTGCGCTCCTACGCCCCCGCCGTGGTCAGCGGCGGCGAGCAACGAAAAGAGGTTGCGCTCACATTCGACGACGGCCCTGGGCCGTACACCAAGCGGCTGGTGGAAACGCTCGACCGCCTGCACGTGCACGCCACGTTCTTCACAGTCGGAAGCCAGGAGCAGTACTTCGCCACCGGCACCGCCGCCGCACTCGCCTCGGGCGACGCGGTCGAGGACCACAGCGAGACGCACCCGATGATGGCGAGCCTCTCCGCGCACGATCAGTACGAACAGCTGTTTGAACCGATGGCACGCATCGAGATCGCCGGAGGGACGCGCCCGCGCCTGTTCAGACCACCTTACGGGTCGTTCGACGCCACCACCTTCCGCGAGCTGCGCCGTCTGCACATGCTGATGGTGCTCTGGTCGGTGGACACGGGCGACTACGCCCGCCCCGGCGTGGAAGCGATCGTTCAACGTGCCCTCGCGGGCGCAAAGCCGGGCGCGATCATCTTGATGCACGACGCCGGCGGCGACCGCTCGGAGACGATCGCCGCGCTGCCGGCGATCGTCTCCGGCCTGCGCGAGCGGCATCTCTATCCGGTGACCGTTCCGCGCCTGCTGCTCGACGACCCGCCGCCACACGACCAGCGCATCCCCAAGAGCCTGACGGGCGGATGAGCCACACCGCCACGCACACCCCGCCGATACTGCACCTCTCCGCGCTCACCGGCAGGCCGCTGCGCGACAGCGACGGCGAGCGCCTCGGTCGGGTGGAAGACCTGATCGTGCGCCTGGAGGGTGGCGGCTACCCGCCGATCACCGGGTTGCTCGTGAAGGTGGCAAGCCGCACCTCCTACCTGGGCGCCGATCGCATCCTGCGCATGGGGACCGACGGCGCAGTGATGCGCAAGGCGCAGCTCGATCTGCGTCGCTTCGAGCGCCGCCAGGGCGAGGTGCTGTTGCGCCGAGACGTGCTCGACCGTCAGCTGATCAACGTCGACGGCGCCCGCCTGGTGCGCGCGAACGAGATCGAGCTGGCGGACGTGGCAGGCTCCTGGCGGGTGGTGGGCGTCGACACGGGCGCCCGCGGCGGGCTGCGCCGACTGCTGCCCAAACCGCTGGGGCAGCGCATCGCAACCGGCGAGTTCCTCGACTGGGCGAGCGTCGAGCCGTTCGTCGGGCATGTGCCGACCGTGCGCCTGCGCGTTCCGCACCCCAAGCTCGCCAAGCTGCACCCCGCCCAGATCGCCGACCTCGTCGAGGCGGCGTCGCGCCACGAGGGCGAGGAGATCATCGAGGCTGTCGGCAAGGACGACCGCGAGCTCGAGGCTGACGTGTTCGAGGAGCTCGACGAGCACCATCAGCGCGAGTTCCTCGAGGACCGCCCTGACGAGCAGGTGGCGGAAATCCTCGCGCGCATGGCTCCCGACGACGCCGCCGACGTCATCGGCGAGCTCGACGAGGAGCGGCGCGAGGGCCTGCTGCGCCTGCTGCCCGTGAGCAGGCGCGTCAAGGTGCGCGCACTGCTCGGCTACGACCCGGCGGAGGCCGGCGGTCTGATGAGCCCGGAGTTCGTCTCCCTGCGCCAGAGCTCGACAGTCGGCGAAGCGATCGACGCCGTGCGCTTGAGCAAGATCTCCCCCGAGCAGCTGACCGCCGTGTTCGTCACCTCCCCTGACGAAACGCTCGAGGGCAGCATCCCGCTAGCCGTGCTGCTGCGTGCCGAGCCGGACCGCCGTCTGGGGACGCTCATCAAGCACGAGCTGCCCTGCCTGCGTGCCGATGCGCCATTCGAAGAGGTGGCGCGGCTGCTCACCGACTACAACCTCACCTGCGCCCCGGTGCTGGACGAGCATGAGCGGATGGTGGGCGTCGTGACAGTTGACGACGTGCTCGAGGCGATGCTTCCGCGTGGCTGGCGCCGGCGCTTCGGCCTGCTGGGCGAGGACTGAGCGCCGACAATAGACTTCCCCGCCGTGGGCACCCAATCCAGCCAGGTCGATGGCGGTCCGAGTACCGCCGCTCATTCGCCGCGTCCGCTCGGCCACGCTTGGCCGGCCGCGGCTGCCTGTTCGCCTTAGCCCCTGGCGCGTAAGACTGTTCGCCATCCTCGCCCTGCTCGGGCCGGGGCTGATAGCCGCCAACGCGGGCAACGACGCCGGCGGCATCGCCACCTACTCGGCGGTGGGCGCCAAGTACGGCTACCAGCTGCTGTGGATGATGGTGCTGATCACCGTCTCGCTGGCGATCGTGCAGAAGCTCGCCGCACGCATGGGCGTGGTCACCGGCAAGGGGCTCGCCGAGCTCGTGCGCGAGGAGTACGGCATTCGCTGGTCTGTGTTCGCGACGAGCGCGGTGCTCATAGCCAACATGGGCATCTGCATCTCGGACTTCGTCGGCGTCGGCGCCGCGCTCGGGCTGGCGGGCATACCCGCGCAGGTGAGCGTGCCGCTGGCGGCAGTGGGCATCTGGATGATCATCGTGCGCGGCTCCTACCGCTCGGCTGAGCGCACGTTCATCTGGCTGACGATCCCGTTCTTCGCCTATCCGATCGCCGCCATCCTCGCCCATCCCGACTGGGGCGAAGTGGGCAAAGCGATCGTCTCACCGCACATCGGCAACGGCTCGAGCTACGTGCTGCTCGTGATCGCCACGACGGGCACGACGATCACCCCCTACATGCAGCTCTACCTGCAGTCGGCGGTGGTGGAGCGCGGAGCGCGCGAGGAGGATCTGCCGCGCGAGGAACGCGAGGCGGTGGCGGGTGCGATCTTCGCCAACCTGATCGCCTGCTTCATCATCATCGCCACGGGCGCCACGCTGTTCACGCACGGCATCCACACGATCGAATCGGCAGCCGACGCCGCGCGCGCGCTCAACCCCTTCGCCGGCTCCTACGCCGAGGTGCTGTTCGGTATCGGCCTGCTCGGCGCCAGCCTGCTCGCCTGCGCGATCCTGCCGATCGCCACCTCGTATGTCGTGTCGGAGTCGCTCGGCTACGAGAAGGGCATCGGCCGAAGGCGCGAGGAGGCTCCGGTGTTCGTATCGCTCATCACCGGGATGATCGCGCTCTCTACAGTCGTGGCGATCATCCCCGGAGTTCCGGTCATCTCGCTGCTCGTGGGAGTGCAGGTGGTCAACGGCCTGCTGCTGCCGATAAACCTCTTCTTCATATGGCGCCTTTCGCGCTCGGCGCGTGTGATGGGCGAGCGTCGCAGCACCGGTCCGCTGGCGGCAGCCACCGCAGTGACGGTGTTGCTGACCTCGGCGCTGTCGCTCACCCTCGTGGTGGTCACCTTGGCTGGCCTTTAGGTCCGGCGGTTACGATCGCCTCGAGACGCCGGTGGATGTTTGTCCGCCCGACAAGCGCCGCCCTTGGCGGCGAGCACATAGCGACAAAGGAACATGATGCGCAAGATCGAGATTTCCAGCCGCGGGGCGGCGTGTGGTTCTGCCCTGGTGCTCGCCGGCTCCACGCTGGCAGCGTGCGGAGGCTCGTCCGGGACCACGCCCAACGGCTCATCCGCGGCACACCCCGGCACAAGCTCCGCCGCCACGACATCCCGCCCCAGGAGCTCCAACAACGAGAGCTCGGCTCGGCCATCCACGAAGGCGCTCAGCGCACGAACTCGCGCACAGATCGCCCAACGGTTGCGGTCGCTGCGGTCGAGGGCGGGGTCCGCTCATGCCACGGGGACGCCCGCCCTGCGGCAGGCTGCATTCCGTACGGCACTCACCCACTTCGCCGGGTGCCTGCGCCAGCAGGGCGTGAAGATCTCCGCTCCCAACGCCTCCGGCAACGGCCCCACGCTGAACCTGCGGGGCGTGAACACGAACAGCCCGCAGTACAGGGCGGCGCTGGCGAAGTGCCGAGGCGTCCTGATCTCAGCGTTCAGGCAAGCCGCCCGCGCTCGCGGCTGAGCGGGGGCGTCCAGCGCTCCGGGGGTCGCCCCCGCGCGGTAAGCCGCCTGCAATCCAGCTAGTGCCGCTGATCGCGAACAGCCGACCGGCTCGGCTTGCGTGACACCTTCGGGTCGGCAAGGCCTCCGATCCGAGCGATCAGTCGGCTCCACTGGGCGGAGCCGAGCACGAGGTCGGCTGGCGCGCCGGCGGGTCGCCCGGCGCTTGCAGCGTGTGCAGCCACCAGGGCAGTGGGACCCGCCGCCCTGGCCGGCAGTGAAACCTCGATCAGATCCGCATGATCGGGCTTTGCGACCGTGGCTGAAACGCCGGGGTACTGCATCAGGCTCACGATCTGCTTGGGAGCGAACCTCCCGTTCGCCGTCAGCAGCGTCCGGATGGTCACGTCGGTGATCGTGCCAGCGCCCTGGTGGCCGGCCACGGGAACGCCGTTGACGGCGGTGATCGTCAGCGTGCCGCCAGGGAGATAGCTGGTGTGCAGCGTCCCCGCTCTGTAAGAAGCCCGTCCACAGCTGAGCTCGCCGACCGTGGGCTTCAGGCCGCTGCGCGAGAGGAACACGAGCAGCGCGAGCGCGCGCCGATCCACCTTCCCGGCAGCGACCTGGCGGCGATCGCATGCGTTCAGGCGAATGCCGGGATCGGAGAGCACCGAGCGCTCGAGCTCGCCCGCCGACAGCAGGAACGCGCCGCCTGCGGTCGCGCCGGCCAGCACGTTGCCCCCCTTTGCGCCTTGCGGGTGCAGCGCCGTGTCGAGCTGCGCCCAGTTGTGCAACACCGGACCGGGGTCGATCGCCTGCTGTGCTCCCTGCGGGCGCACGGCGAAGCGCAGATAGCCGTGCTGAGTGCTGCTTTCGCCACCCGCGCCGAGATGACCGAGGATCGTCCCCTGAGCGACGAGCGAACCGCTCCTCAGGACGTTCGACCCAGCGGGCATGATCTTGGAGCGCTCCACCTGCGAGCGAGCGGCGGCAAGCGCATCGGGATTGCCCGGGTGAGCGAACACACGCACCTTGCCCGAACCAACCGGGGCGGGTGCGATCGGACCCGCAGATCCGTCCCCTTGCGCAGACGCCGCCTCTTTCTTTGCGGCGACATGCAGCGTCAACGGCAGCTGACGCCCCGCGGTTGCCGCCTGCTGGGGCGTCGGGTCCGCGCCCGTCTGTCCGCCGCGCAGGGCTCCCTTGGGGACGCTCAGCGGTGTCGGCTTGGGCAGCCGATAGCTCGGCACGATGCTGCCAAGGCCGGCGTATGTGAAGACGTCGCCGTAGGTGTCTCGCAGGACGATGTACCGCCCGAGCTTGCGCGAGCGGCCCAGCTGCACGATGCGTCCGTCCTCGACCGCGAGCACCGGTGCGTCCTTGGGACCTTCGAGCAGCGACAGCTGGGAGAGCGGTGCGGGGGCATTGGCGAGCTTGGCTGCGTTGGCGGCGCTCTTCGCCGGGGCGGGCGCGGGTGTGGTGCCGGGCAGCGAGGCGGTGGTGGCGCTGGGAGCCGGTGCGGTGACGGCGGACCCGGCGCTCGCCTGCGCTTCTCCTGTGGACGGCGCTCCTGCCGACAGCAGCTTGGCGCCCTGGACGGGCACGCTGCCCTCGGTCAGGCCGGTCAGCGTGGCGATCACCGATTGCGGATAGCTTGAGATCAAGCGCGCACGCAGGAGCACGGACTGGACGTACGCTTCGGAGGGGTTGTAGGAGCAGATCGCTCCCTTGAGGTCGCTGGAGGCACCGGCGGCATGCAGGTAGCGCGCGGCGGCGAAGATCGCGTCGACCGGGTTGTACGGGTCTGCATAGCCGGCGTTGACCGCATCCACTCCGTATTGCAGCCACGTTTCGGGCATGAACTGCATCCACCCGATGGCGCCCGCGGTGGACACCGAGACGTCGGTGCCGTAGTCGGTCTCGACTTCGTTGATCGCCGCGAGGATCTGCCACGGCACCCCATACTGAGACGCGGCTGCCTGGTAGATCGGCAGCAAGAAGAGCGGTACGCGATAGAAGCTCAGCGCCTGCAGCGAGGCGAGCGATCCGGACAGCAACGGCGAGGGAGCGACCGCCTGACCGGCAGCCAACTGCGGCGCCGGCGCGATGTTGCCGGAGGCGGTTGGGGGCGCCACCTGGACAGGCGAGGGCACGAGAGGCGCGGGAGGCGGCGCGGTACCGCCCGAGTTCGGCTTGGCGTGGCCTTTCGCACGGGCGCCGCCATTGGCGGAGGACTGGCGGGGGGCGTGCGACGGACGCTGTTCGGTGGGGTGCTTGGAGGAGCTCTGCGGCTGCGCCGAGGAGCCGCTTGGCGTGGGATTCGCGGCTGGCGCCGGAGGCGAAGCGGCGGGTGTGGTGCTGCTCGGAGTCGTGGAGGGCGCCGGTGTCGTGCCGGTGCTGGTCGTCGTGGTGGTTGTTTCGGCGCTGCTCGCCTGGCTGGCTTGTTCGCCGCTTGAGCTCGCCGGCCCGCCGATCGAGCCTGGGGAGTTTTCGGCCGCCAGCGCGCCCCCAGCCATCGGGGCGGCGGTGAGTCCTCCACCGGCGAGCGCGGACAGCATCGCGCGGCGTGCCCAGTCGCGACCGCGGCTCACCTCTCGTCCTTTGCCCTGCGCATGCGTGGTCTCATTCCCATGGTGTCGTCCCGGCTCGGGGTCGCTGCCCTCGCCGGACGCCCCCTCGCATCCCTAGTTGTAGAAGAAAGCCAAGCATCACTTGGTAAAGGATTCGTAATCATCACGTGCATGGGCATGATCGACCGTTGGCCGATGAAGCCTTATAGCCGCCACAGCGGTTGTCGTGCGCCGATTCGGAAGCATCGCTGCCCCAACCTGGCCAAATTGGCCCTGTCGCTGCACGGCTTCTTGCAGGGCCGCTAAGCTTGGCCGATGGAAGCGATCCTGTCGGTCCTGCAAGTGATCATCGCCATTGTCCTGATCTTCCTGGTGCTCATGCACTCGGGGAAGGACACCGGCCTGTCAGGAGCCTTCGGCGTGGGGACCGGCACCGGCCCGCTCGGAGGCGGATCGATGGTGGAGCGCAACCTCAACCGCTGGACCGTCTTCTTCGCGATCCTGTTCGTCCTGAACACGGTCGTCTTGCTGAAGATCTCCTAGCTCTCGACGAGCTCTCGCTCGGCATCCGGCGCCTCGCCGGCTTCGCTCGACCGCTCCAGCCGATCGAGAATCTCAAGCGCCTCGACGCGCAGGGCACGGTCGATCGCCTCGTAGTCGGATCGCGAGAGCTTGCCCGTGCCGTAATCGAGCTCGGCGTCGCGGATCTCGCGGTACTTGGCTTCGCGCGCAGCCTCCAACTCCGCCTCGGCTTCACCGCGGCGCACCCGCCGGCGAATGGCGCTCGGCGCCGGCGAGAGCGCGATCAACGCGCCAACCAACGCGATCGCCCCACCGATCCATATCCAGATGACCAACGGCGAGACGATCAAGTGGAATTCGGCTGCCGGTTTGCTCTTCAGGTATTCGCGCGCGAGCACCGCCACGGCGATGATCCCCTCGTCGGGTCGCACGAGCGGGATCGTGCGATTGGCGACTTCGAGCACCTTCTTCAGGCGCGGCGTTTCGACGTTCGGCGCGATCGCGCTCCAAACGTCGCGCGTGAGGCTCGCGTCCATGCTCACGTGGCTCACCGACTGGCCGCCGATCAGGTGGCCAACGGATCCCTGGCTGGGGTCGCCCGAGTCGTAGAAGCCCTCGCTGGGGTGCAGCGTGGCGACATGATGGCCGTCGCGCGAGACGTCGAGCACCGCACCCAAACCCATCGTCGAGCCGGTGTGGGCGGCGTCCGAGGCGGGAGTGACGGTGGCGGTCGGACGCACATAGCGGACGGTGTAGCCGCCCACCTTGGTGGACTGGCCGGGAGACAGGGTCAGCTCGGAAGCGTGCTGGAAGGACGAAGAGGCGGCGACGCCGACGAACAGCACCGCCATGCCGAGGTGCACCACATAGCCGCCGTAGCGTCTGCGGTTGCGCCGCACGAGACCCCACAGCGCCCGCGCTGGTGGCTCTCCTGCCCCCCTCCTGCGGACGTTCCAGCCGCGCCAGTACTCCTGGGCGACGCTGCCGAGCACGAACGCGGCACAGCAGAACATGACGATCGCAAGCGGCTTGCCGCGCACGCCGGCTGCGAGCAGAGCGACGAGCGCCACGACCCCCACCGCCGAAGGCGCCAGGAAGTTGCGCCGTGCGTTGGCCGCGGTTGCGCGCCGCCAGGCGATCACCGGCCCGACCCCGCTCAGCAGCACCAGGATCAGCGCCAAGGGCACCGTGTAGCGGTCAAACCAGGGCGGTCCCACCGAGGATGAGTGACCGGTGAGCGCTTCCGAGATGAGCGGGAAGTAGGTGCCCCAGAAGATCACGAAGCAGACGCCCACGAGTACGAGGTTGTTGGCCAGGAAGATCGACTCGCGCGAGAGCAGCGAGTCCAGGCGATGCTCGCTGCGCAGCATCTGCGCGCGCGAGCTCACCAGATATATGGAGCCGAGGATCAGCACGCCGATCAGCACGACGAACGGAACCCCGAGCGTGGCGCCCCCGAAGGCGTGGATCGAGCTGAGGATGCCGCTGCGCACCAGGAACGTGCCCATGATCGCGAGCGTCCCGGTGGCGAGCACCAGCGACACGTTCCACACCTTCAGCATCCCGCGCTTCTCTTGGATCATCAGCGAGTGGATGAACGCCGTCGCGGTCAGCCACGGCATCAGCGAGGCGTTCTCGACGGCGTCCCAGCCCCAGTAGCCGCCCCAACCGAGCTCTGCATATGACCAGCGCGCACCAAGCAGGATGCCCACGCCCAAGAACAGCCACGCAGCCATCGCGAAGCGGCGCGTCGCGCGCAGCCACTCGGCGTCCAGGCGCCGGGCAAGCAGCGCCCCCATGCCGAACGCCAGCGGGACGATGCACAGCGTGTAGCCCGAGTAGAGCATCGGCGGGTGGATCATCATGCTCGGGTGGCGCAGCAGCGGGTCCAATCCGACACCGTCGGGCGGCGCCGGGCTGGTGGTGTCGAACGGGTTGGCGTAGAACACCATCAGCGAGACGAAGAACCCGCCGAAGCCGAGCAGGATCGCGGTCGCATAGCCCCCCACCTCGCGCAGGCGCGCACGGGTGAGGAAGAGCACGAGACTCGACCACAGCGACAACAGCCACGCCCACAGCAGCAGCGAGCCTTCCTGGGATGCCCACACGGCGGCGGCCTTGTAGAAGGTGGGCGTCGTCGTGCTCGACGTGTCGGCAACCGTGTTGAAGCTGAAGTCGTTGCGCAGAAACGCGATCTCGAGCACCGCGAATCCGACCGTGAGGATGCCTGCGAGCGCATACACCGAGCGCCTGCCCGCCAGCCGCCAGCGCTCCTCGCCACTGCGCACGCCGTAGATCGACGCGACGATCCCATAGGCGCATATGAGCAGCGCCAGGATCAGGCATACCCGTCCGAGCTGCGCCATCAGCGCCTCACGCGTATTTCTGGTTCTTGCTCGGCGCCGTCTTGTACTTCGACGGGCACTTGGTGATCAGCGAGTCGCGCTGCCCGACGAAGCGGCCGTTCTGCTTGCTCACGGTCACGATCACCTCGCGCCCTTCGCGGAACGGGTCGGGGATCGTGCCCGTGTAGCTCACCGGCACTGCGGCTTCGCCGGCGCGGTCCTGCACCGTGAAGTAGAGCAATCCGCCCTGGCGGTGCACCGAGCCGTGCTTCACCTTGCCCGTCAGCTGATAGCTGCGGCCCGGCTGCGCTTCACGCAGGAGCCTGCTCGGGCTGACGGTGGGGTTCGCGGCGCTGAACGTGGTGTAGATCAGAGCGCTCGCCAGCAGCAGCGCGGCGCTCAACGCCACCACCAGCCGCACCGTTCGCTTGCGCGCTGGGTTCATCGGCATCCGATTATCTCAAAAGCGCCAGAAGCCGCACGGAGGTTGCGGCGCACGCAGGACCACAGCCCCCCCTGACGCGGCGAAACCAGGAGAAAGACCACAAACAGCGAAACATTTCGCCATGGTGCGCGTCCTAACAGGTAGAGACCGAATGAGAGGCATCCTGCGCCACCATCCAAACGATGGGCGCCGCCGGTCAGGTGCCGGCACCCGGCTGTTCCATCGCCGCACCTCCGGCCAAGCCGCGCCTGCGCCCGCGCCTGGCGCCCGCGAGCAGACTCCCCCGTCGACCGACGGGCTCACCCCCTACCTCGACTTCGCCGCACGTCGCGTACGCGCCGCGGGCGGCCCGAGCGACGAAGCCTCGTACACCTGCGCATGCGGCTGCGTGTTCTGCGCCCCGGTGTCCGCCACCGTCGCCTGCCCGCACTGCGGGGGCGAGCAGGATTGGTAGACGCTCACAGGGCGCCCACCAAGCCGAGCGCGAACCCGTCGTGGCCCTTGGCGCCGACGGTTTGGATGGCGGTTGCATCGATCCGCGGATCCGTGGCAAGCAGCTCGTAGAAGCGGCGAACCCCAGCCGCGGTGCCCCCGTCGCCGAACCCCGGCTCCTCGGCGCGCGGATCGAGGATGTCGCCGCCCCGCACGACGTTGTCCCCGACGATCACCGTCCCCACCCGCGAGAGCTTCAGCGACCACTCCAGATAGCCCGCGTAGTTCTGCTTGTCTGCGTCGATGAAGATCAGGTCGAACGGCGCGACGCCTTCCGCATGAAGCTCGGGCAGCCGCTCCAGCGCCGGACCGACGCGAATCTCGACGACGTCACCCAGACCGGCGTTTGCGATGTTCGCACGAGCGAGCTCCGCAAACCCGGCGTCGCGCTCCAACGTGATCAACCGACCATGCTCCGGAAGGGAGCGCGCCAACCAGATCGTGCTGTAGCCGCCGAGCGTCCCCAACTCGAGGATGCGCTGCGCCCCGTGGATGCGTGCGAGCAGTTCCAGCAGCTTTCCCTGGTTGGGAGTTATGGCGATCGGCGGCAGGCCGCCTGCCTCACTGCAGGCGAGCGCCGCCTCCAGCGCCGAGTCCTGCGGCAGCAGGCGCTCGGCGATGTAGGCGTCGACAGCCGTCCAGAGGTCTTGGCTCATGCGCCGGCGATCGCCTCGCCGCCCACGGGCTACTTGATGTGCATCCCGCTGATGGCGCGGGAGATGACGAGCTGCTGGATCTCGGCGGTGCCCTCGAAGATGTCGTAGATCTTCGCGTCGCGGTGGAAGCGCTCGACCGGGTACTCGCGCGTATAGCCGTTGCCGCCCAGGATCTGGATGGCGCGCTCGGTGACCCACACAGCCACCTCGCCGGCCTTCAGCTTGGACATGGAGCCCTCGGCGTTTTCGAACGGCACCTGGTTGCGGCCCATCCAGGCGGCGCGCCGAGCCGTGCGACGGGCTACTTCGGCGGCGTGGGCGACGTGGGGCAGGTGCCCGTGTTCACGCCCGGCCGCCGAGGCGGGCCGGGCCGGGTGCCGGTGCAACAGGTTGGCAGGAAGCCCC